>JANXAS010000012.1 GCA_025062195.1 Armatimonadota bacterium | reverse complement strand
TGTGGTTTTGGCAGTATGAGTTGTTGTAGCAGTTTTGGCACAGTGTCAACTGACTCCCACAAAGCTCACATGTTGAATTTTGTTCACCCTGCGCAACGGCTAATATCGGAGGAAGAATACTCAGTGAGGAGTAAATGCCAAAAACACTAACGACAATACAAACAGCTACGAGAGAGAGAGAGAGGAGACTTTCACCTTCATCGCTCTCACCTCAGCCCTTAAAGTCCATCAACTAACACCACTCACAAATTGCAACTTCACTTTGAAGTATAACGCGAAATGCTACGAGTGCAAGCGGAGGAATAAAATTGCGTAACCAAATTTGTAGGGCAAAAATTTTCAACTCTTGCGCCATCTGATTTTGAATCGTATTTTATCATCCCAATTTGTGAGCCACATTTGTTTTAACGACCCTTTGGAGAAAGCAATGACGATGAAAAAGATGCCTTGTCACCAATGACTTAGCTGCAAAGGATATGAGCGTCATCTGATGCCGAACTTGCAATGGCTTGGGAAGGGGAGAGACACGAAGCCTTGCGCTTTCGGTTGCGATTGAAAGACTAAGCTGCGAAATGGGGATGAAGCAGCCAAATTCTCAGGAATTATTGCCTGGTGAGGGGGCATGAATGGCATAAATTTTTGGTCATCCCATACAAGGTGGTGAAGTGTTAGATGAAGCCATATATAAGGCATTGCTATCTTGCTATCTGCGATTTAGTCCAGCGATAGCTGTAGAACTAACAAATCATGTTTGGGTGGCAGAGTTCCTTAGAGCCTTAATAACCAACCGCTACAAAAGAGGGTGACTACCTTTTGAAATGGTGTTAGGTAGGATTAAACTCAACGAGTGCTGTCCAAGGAAGTGCTCCAATGAATATTTTGCGTCGCAAGTGACGACCTATGAGGGTAAGTCTTACACGCTTGATGTTGGCATATGAATGTGCTTTATTGCCTCCTCTGGTGTATCAAACCAAAGGCGCTGTTCATACATCCGCCTGTAGTATTCACGGAATGATGGATGCTCTCTTATCTTTCGCCACCACCATTCATTTGAGCGATACCAATCAACGGTTATGCGAAGCCCATCTTCAAGCCTGTATTTTGGCGTCCAGTTGAGCGAGCGCAGCTTTGTAGCATCCATTGCATATCGCCTATCGTGTCCGGGTCTATCAGCAACATACTTGATCAGCGTTTTTGGCTTCCCGAGCATCTCTAAAACGAGATGCGCCACATCAATGTTGCGTATTTCCTGATTGGCAGCGATGTTATAAATCCCGCCAGGTTCGCCAAACTCTATTACTAACTCAATAGCTTCACAGTGGTCTTCCACAAATAACCAGTCCCGTATTTGCATTCCATCTCCGTATATCGGAAGCGGCATGTCCTCAATCGCATTTGTTATTAACAGCGGGATGAACTTTTCAGGATGTTGGTATGGTCCATATGTGTTGCAGCCGCGTGTGATGACGACTGGCAAATTGTATGTGTGGAAGTATGCCAGCGCCATTAAATCACCACCAGCCTTGCTTGCCGAATATGGGTTGCGCGGGCGCAATTGATGCGTCTCGCTCGCTGCACCTTCATTCAAGCTCCCATAGACCTCGTCTGAGGAGACCTGGACAAATTTTTTGACTTGGTGTTTTCGGCACGCTTCAAGCAGTGTATGAACGCCGTAGATATCCGTCATGATGAATGAGCCTGGTGAGAGGAGTGATCTATCAACATGTGTTTCAGCAGCAAAGTTGACAACCAAATCGGGCTTGAATTCCTCAAACACATTTGCAACAGCATCAGCGTCACATATGTCGCCTTTTATGAAATGGAAACCTTCTCTACCGAGCAGGTCGTGCAAGTTATCAATGTTGCCGGCGTATGTAAGCTTATCAAAGACGATGACCTTAAACCCATCGTGCTTGCGCATCCACATTCTCGCAAAGTTGCTCCCTATGAAGCCAGCTCCACCAGCTATCAGGATTGACGGCATTTTCAAAAGCACCTCCGCGAAGCAAACGGCTTTGTTGACGCCAGTTAAAGTTTTTGTAAGGTGCATTCCGATGTGCAATATGCCATGATGTCATGATTGGCTGAGCAGTATGCATGAAGCACACCGTGATGGGAGTGATACAGTATGAAGCTATTCAACTTTTATCACACCACCCAAAAGTTGAAATTGCTCATCATGCTCGTCGTCCTCATCCACGCAATATTCTCCGTGGCATATAACTTCATCATACCACTTGGCTACGGTCCTGATGAGCCACACCATTATGGCTATGTGCAGCATCTTGTGCTTTATCGCTCACTCCCAAAACTCGGTCCTGCCACTCATCCATACTTGTGCCATAGAGATCCACGCCCGCCAAATGCCATTGGCATCCATCCACCACTTTACTACTCGCTACTTGCACCAATCTATTATTTGCTCGCCGACAGAAGCATTGATTTCACTCCACCAGCAACTGAGAAGTTGCCTTTCAAACTGCTTCACTACGAACGCAGCAAGTTAGTTCAAAGGCTATTCCGCCTAATCTCGCTGGTGATAAGTTTGATAACGCTTTGGTTTGTCTGGAGTATAACATTCTCAGCGCTCAAAGATGCGGAGCTGTCATTTGCAGTCTTTGCATTCGTTGCCCTATTGCCACACTACCTTATGTTGAGTGCGGTCATCAATAATGATTCTATGACGATACTTACAGCACATGCCTTTCTCCTTTTGCTTATTCGCGTTATGAGTGGTGCTTTAAATCCGTTGGTTGGTTCAGCCCTCCTCGGGATATCTTGCGGCTTGATGTTTTTGAGCAAGGCATCGTTGCTCTCGCTTGCACCGTTACAGATAGTTGGGGCACTTTCCTGCATGCGCAGGACTGGCGTTGGTGCGCAGCGCATGATCTGTTTAGCGCTATCGCTACTACTACCGATTGCAATCTCGGGTTGGTGGTATCTGCGCTTCTACATCCTCAACGGCAGGTTAATGCCGATAGTCAAGTGGGTTTATGAGCCGTGCATGCTTTTGAATTCGCCGTTTGAATTCCTGACAGATGGACGCTCTTGGCACTTGCTATGGCGTTTCATCAAGGGTGCGCATCGCAGCCTATGGGCACAGGTTGATTGGTTTATATTCAAGCCGGAGCATGGCGAGCGTTGGAGCCAGTTTTATGGCTCACCGAATCCGGCATTCTATCCAATCTCGGAGGGGTTGTATTCATTCCTCGTTTTACTGACCATACTTGCGCTCTTGGGTTTGCTCTTTCGCTTCGCCACATGGCTTTACAACGGTGGTGGGTGGAAGCATCACCACAGCCTCCAAATTGTTGTGGCGATGCCATTCGTGCTGCTTTACTTAGCCCTGTTGCATTACACACTGTTCACTCATCCAGGTGGATATGAAGGTGGTAGGTATCTGATGCCTTCCATATGTTCTTTCGGCATCATTTTCTGGTGCGGTATCGGCAGCTTAATCGGTGTGAGATATCGCAAGGTTGCAATAGCTTGCATCACTCTGCTTCTTGTCACGCTTAATGCTCTTTGCATTGGCAACTTAGTTACATTCCTCAACCCAATTTATGCACCGCCGCTTTAAAGGCTATTTCAGATTCAAACCTTGGCTGTGATGCCGTTTTTGAGGCAGCGGTGTGAGCATTGCAAATAGTATGTGGTGAGGCGGACGGCAGATTATCTTTCTCCCGGTGCATTTCATTCGTCTCTACTATCATTTACAACCTGCTTGCTGCCTCAGAAGCGGGTGGCGCGCTAATCATCTGCAATCACTTTGCGATGCGTTGATGGACTGATGCGAGGGCATTTTGAAAGAACTTTCATGAGTAGGATGTCCATGTCACATTAACTTTTGAGAGGGTTTCTGTCGAACCAAACGGGCAGTTTGAATCCATATGATGCATGTTCTCCTCTCAGATTTTTGAGATGGCTTTTAAGATGTTGTAACTGGGTAATAGTGGGAGTCGTATCATTCATACTGAGCAATCTTTAGGGGTGACTTTAGCCACGGATTCCTTATTCGGGCAGGTTGTCACTCGCCTTTACTCAAAGGTGTGGCTCCGGTTCGCTGACGAGGTGTTGTGTGTAAAGCTATGGATTTCCGGACACTTTATGTGCTTGACCAAAAACTGTTTGGGTTCATCGCGAGCGCCATCGGAGCGGGCGTCAAAAGTAGGCGCTATGGTGCCATTACAACTGGGTGGAAAAGGGTTGCCATATCCAAGTATGTTGGTATGGGGAGTTTGGTTCTCGCGACACCTTTGTTGAGGGCGATTCGCGAGCGCTTGAAAGCAACCGTTGCGCTCGTCACGCTTAAGCAGCATGAAGAGCTGGCTTACATGCTCGGTTTTGATAAGTGCTTCACATTGGATGTCTCATCTCTTACTGCAGCCATCAAATCGTCGTTAGCACTAATTTTGTCTCTTCGCCGTTGGTCTCCGGAGGCATTCTTTGAGCTTGAATTCTTTTCAAACGCAGCAGCATTGATTGCCTTCCTTTCGGGTGCCGGCGTGCGAGTTGGTTTTCATCACGCACAATCGCCACGAGGGAGATTGCTGACGCATATTGTCCCATTTACTCCAAGGCACACATGCCAACTATTCCTCGCTCAAGCTTGGGCAGTTGGTATTGAGACAAATTTAAACGAGCCATTGATACGCCCATCTTACCAATTGGGCAAAGTCAGTGAAAATGTTCTCAAGCTGCCGCGCCCGTTCGTTGTCGTTAACCCAAACGCTGGAGAAATGGCTTTGCAGCGCCGTTGGCTTGGGGAGCGTTTTTGCGAGCTCATACTGCGCTTGCTTGATGCATATCCAAACATGCACATATGTGTTATCGGCGCACCAAAAGAAGTGAGCTATGTTAAGAGTGTGCTTGCCGGCATTGAAGAGCATGAGCGTGTGCATAACTTAGCCGGGAAACTCAACCTGCATGAGCTTTGCATGCTCCTTGATGAGGCTTTGCTGGTGGTTACAAATGACAGCGGTCCTATGCATATTGCAGCCGCACTTGGCACACCATGCATTGCCATATTCGGTCCGGAGTCACCCGCACACTATGCTCCAATTGGCGCTCAACATCGAATCATTTACAAGGCATTGCCATGCTCACCATGTCTTAACCCATATGATGGCAAAATGTTTGCATGTCCGTTTGGGATAGCATGCATGCGTCTAATAAGCGTTGATGAAGTGTTCTGCGAAGTGGCTTCTCTGATTGAGGGAAATGACACTCAAGCAAACACGAAATAGATCATGGGGGGTATGAAAATGTGCGTAGCGAATGGACTCTTCAATCTTTGCTTCAGCTTCCTCATGTTTGCCTCTTCACCAATCAGCTATTCAAACGGACTTGTGTTTTCCACTGCTGTAAGTGAAGCCGATTTGGATTACGAAAACACATGCGAGTTACCGCCCCATCCTTGGCGCGCTGATAAAAGTAAAAGCGGCTACAGTGCTCCGACGAAGGAGCGTTTGATCGGCTTATTTCACATCCGTGGTCCAATACCGCCTCACAGCAGTTGGGAGACAGCGCCAACGAGAGATTTGGTCAGACACTTTCGCATCGCTTTCAAGCGCCAAATACAAGTTGGAACTCTAATTGGGTTTATCGGCAATTGCGAGGTGAGCTATCTCAAGCCCGAAGTTAACCCTCCCGGTGATCCCAACAACGAATCACATTGGGTGAAGGTTAGTGAGCCTTCGCCAAGAAGGTCTTTTAGGGCAGTCACATTCCCAAAAGACATTTTAACAAGCGCCATCAGGCTCACTTTTCGCTTACCTAAACCACCAATTCAACCTGAGCCTTCGGTAATTTATGGTTTGGCAATTTTGCGTGAGCGACTTTATGACTGGGCACAATGGTCAACCCCTATTGCTGAAAGTTACATAAGGCGAACTGCAGTTGAAGCTGAAAGGCATAGTCCGTGGAGCTTGATTGATGGCGATGTGAACACGGATTGGAGGAGCGCAAGGGAAGAACCAATAACGGAAAAATCACCATCATGGGTTATCCTGCACTGGGAACAGCCAAAGCGCATAAGTGGGGTTTGGCTCGTCAATGTATTCGGCAAGCGAGTCGCTATTGACACCTTTACCGGTAAGAGGGTCGTCAATCCGGCGCTTGCTAATGAAAGCATGTGGAAACAGTCTGCCATCGTTGATGTCCCAATATGGTGGCGTCCACCTTACACTGATATGGGCATCAAATTCCCAGCATCGGTTGAAACATTGGCTTTGAGAGTCCGCATCATTGAGCCGTTAACAGGGGAGAATCCTGACATCGCTTATGTGACGCAGGGTGGGAAGTTGACAAACATTGCCCGTATTGGCGAAGTCCTTGCCCTTGAAGATATTGGTGGCAGAAGTTTGCCAGCGCCACCTACGCCTCAAAAGTTGACGCCGCCCGTTCCTATCCGATACACATTGCCCAGCGATAGCTATGTCACTATTGCAATTAATGACGCACAAGGCAGGCGTGTTCGTAATTTGATTGCGCATGCTTTCAGGCACAGAGGCGCAAATGTGGATTGGTGGGATGGGACTGATGATAGTGGTAGGTTAGTTGCCCCCGGAGAATATAATGCGGTTTTTGTCCGGCGCGGTGAGCTCAATCTGCGCTATCATTTTACTGTTTACTGGTCTGGCAAAACACCCTGGCTTCTTCAAGATGGAACTGGCGGGTGGCTTTCAGACCATTGCCCACCAAGAAGCGTCGCAATCGTCGGCGATAAAGTCTTCATAGGCGCATTCACCGCCGAGTCTGGCGATACACTTATGGCGCTTGATGTCAATGGCAACAAACTTTGGGGAACAAAATGGCTCGACCTTGGCGGAGCAGCATTGCTTTGCTCTAATGGCGAGAAACTTTATGTTGCAAGCAAAGGTGCGTGGCTTGGCTTTCAAGGTTTGCAGGCAGTCATTTCTGAGCTTGATCCGCAGACTTATCGTTTCCGAAGGTTAATGCAACTGAAAGAGGATCACGGCATTGAAGGCATTGCAGCACACAGAGAAGTGCTCTTTGTATCCTATCGCAACCGTGATGAAATCGTCGCTTATGACATCGCCAAGCTTTCTCAGCCTGCAAATGAACCCGAAAAAGCAATCTTGAGGACTTACAACGTCCACAGCCCAAGTGCAATTTGGTTTGATAAGCGAGTGAATGTGTTGCTCGCAATCAGTTCAGGTCGTGTCGTCAGGGTTGATTTAAACTCGGGTGAGATTAAACCGCTTATCACTGATGACCTTGATGAACCCCAGTCAATATTTGTGTCCGAGGGCGGAGAAATTTTCATATCCGATAGAGGTCACAGCCATCAAGTCAAAGTCTTCTCGCCAAACGGAAAATTGCTCAGGGTCATTGGTGATGCCGGTGGCCGCAATGTCGGTCCCTATAACCCAAGACGCATGTCCAATCCCTATGGCATCGCTGTTGATAATGCGGGAAGACTTTGGGTTGCCGAAGAGGACTATCAACCAAAACGAATCTCTGTCTGGGATGCACGCGAAGGCAAACTGCTGCGCGAATTCATTGGCGGACCAGAGTATGGCGGAGGTCCGGTTTGGCTTAGCAGGGATAAGCGCAGCGCTTACTACAAAGGCATGGAATTTGAACTTGACTTTGATAACGGCGCTTGGAAGCTAAAACGAATTTACTACCGAGTCGGTGACGAAGCACATGGTCACATCTTCCCAGTAACTCCCGACAGACCAATTGAGTTCAAGGGGAGAAAATTTTTAGTCTACGACTTTGGAGTGCACACCGGTTATGTGCTGATAACTGAAGACACCGGAGTTTATGCGAAGCCGCTTTCTGCTTTCGGGTCATGCGAATGGGCAACCGGTGGCGCTGGCAGAAATCCTTATGCAGCAGGCTCAAAGTTGCTGGGAAACGATTTCTTCAATGCACTCGGAGATAGAGACCCGTTTAAGTTCAACTTCGTTTGGGCTGACGAAAATGGTGATGGCAGGCTGCAAGCAAACGAAGTTGCTTTCCAAGACGCACCGAGAGCTGATGGAGAAGTTGCGAGGTTGTTCGTTTACTGGGGCAGCCTTATGAGTTCAAGGGACTTCAGCGTTGCTATGGAGGGTGCTGGTAGGCTTTGGCTTATCAAAGTTTCGGGTTGGACGAAAGCGGGTGCTCCAGTTTACGACCTGAACAATGCCAGCCAGATTGGTCCAGCACCGATAAAAGGTATTGGCTGCGGACCGAGCACAGCCGTGCTGCAGGATGGCACAGTCATTTACACGGGTGAGCCAATCCTCGGCATAAGTGGTGATGGAACAGTTATTTGGTCATATCCAAATCCTTGGGGTGGTGTCCACGCCTCTCACGGTGCACCATCCCCAGCGCCGGGCAGAGTTATTGGGACACTGCGAATCATCGGCACTGCTAATGTTCCAACGCTGGGCGAGGTTTTTGCCATCATCGGAAATAAAGGTGAAGTTTACCTTTTCACGTGCGACGGGTTGCTAATAGCGACGCTCTTCAAAGATCACCGCATTGCACCTTGGTGGAACATATTCGCTGAGCCGAGGCGTGGAATGCCCGTAAATGATATCACGCTTCAAGAAGAATGCTTTGGTCCGACATTCAATGCAACAGCTGATGGGCGATTTTATTTCGTCTGTGGGCACCACCACGCAAGCATAGTTGAACTTGAGGGGTTAAAAAGCTCGCATAAGTTCAGCGTGCGCTTGAGGTTGACGCCAAAGGATGTTTTGGCTTGTGAGCAATTCATCCTTAGGCGCGCAGCAATGGAGCGTGCCAAAGAGGGCACATTGAAGTTGCTCTCGGTTCGCAAAGCGCTCAAGCAGCTAAAGGTTGACGCTGAGCTTAACGAGTGGGAAGAGAAGCAATTTGAGAATGTGACAAGTGATGGTGAGGTGAGGGCGAAGTTTGCCCTGATGTGGAATGAGCATTCGCTGTATTTGGCAGCGATGGTGAACGATAAAACCCCGGCGCTCAACAGCGCTAAGGATTTGCGGTTGCTATTTAAGTTTGGAGATTGTGTTGATTTGCAACTCGGGTTAATGCGGACACCGGAGAGCCACCCTCAGGAAATTGTTGCCGGTGATGTGCGTATTCTCTTATCAATTTTTGGCGGCAAACCGATAGCAGTCATATATCGTTACAGATCGGCTGGCACAAAGACGCCAGAAAAGTTTGCATCGCCTGTGCGAAGTGTAACCGTTGACCAAGTGGAAACACTCACGCGCTCAAAGGTCGCAGTAAAGCCAACGGCTATCGGATACAATGTTGAGGCTGAAATTTTGTGGGACGAAATCTGGTCTAACATAAAACCACCAATTGCAGGCACTAAGATGCCCATTGATTTTGGCGTCATCTTCTCAACACAAGCAGGCGACAGTGTTGCGGAACGACTCTATTGGGCAAACAAACTTTCGGGCATTGTTTCGGATTTGCCAAGCGAAGTTGAAATCAAGCCGCAGCTTTGGGGTTGGTGTGAATTCCTTGAATGATCTGCAAGCTGGCTTGGCGAAAAGTTTTGTTCGTGGCTAAAGCCCTTCCCGCATGTGGGTTTGTAATTTACGCTGCTCTTGCCGTCTGTTTGCGTTGATTTTCTTGGGCTGTCGTCAGCACATGAAAACACGCTGACTGCATAACTTCGGGCTTTAATTCCTTGGAATGGCATCACATCGTCCATCTTTGATTTATTGGGCTTGGGTCGCAAGCGCTTCTCGATGTCCACATCCGGCTTTGTGGCAATCACTGCCAGCTCAACAAATCTCGGTAACACCAATGCTGCTATGGTATCAGTTCAAAAGTTGTCGGTGCATATCCACCAATGCCGCTGGCTTTAACCAACCGTTGATGATGAAACAAATGAGTGCTGAATTAAAGCGACTTGTGTGAACAAGTCTTCCGGCAAGCTTGTGAGAGCGACATTCCTGTCATGCTTGTGTTGGCGATGCTCTTGCTGAACTTATGACGAGGATGCTCCTGTTAAACTTATGGTGGCAATGCTCCCGCCAAGCTTGCAAAGGTGATGCTCATACAATGCTTGCGATGGCGATACTCTCTTCAAACTTGTGCTGGCGATGCTCTTGCCGAGCCAAAAAGAATCTTAGAGGGCACTGCCTTGGTGAGGTATTTTCGCTGCCTAAATACAGCGCTCGTGAAAAATCGTCAGTGACTTTGGGTTAAAGCACACGGTGCGGATTGGATAAAGGTGCTCATCAACGGCATTTAGAATTAGACTTCGGATAGGCTGCATGCTGCCTTAATTTTGAAAGTGGCATAACTCTCGCTCTATAGCGCTATGCTCGCAACAGCTGCATATGAAGTGAGAGCAGAGTAGGGTGAAGGAGGCATGTTTCTCATTGCGCCAATTGGGACGAGCGCAAAGTTGCGTCGCACGCCAATCATAACTTACCTTTTCATCGGAATAAATGTGCTCGTCTACTTTCTTGAACTCGTTGTTTACTTCACCGGATACAACAACGCTCTTCAGAGGCTATTTTACACGCTCGGCTTTGTGCCAGCCAACCCAAAATGGTATGCGCTATTAACATCCATTTTCGTTCACGATGCCCCGCTGCCATTTCACATACTCGGCAATATGGTCTATCTGTGGGTTTTTGGCAGGCACATTGAGAATGTTCTTGGGAGTGCTGTCTATGCGCTTTTTTACACGACGAGCCAACTTGGCGCGATCCTGATGCAGGTCATCGCTTTAAAGCTGTTGGATCCAAAGGCGCTGTTAATACCGCAGGTTGGTGCATCCGGCGCCATAGCGGCATTGCTTGGTCTTTTTGCGGTGCGCTTTTATCACGAGCGAATAGAGTTGTTTTATGCCTACAGTGTGTTGCTCTATTTCAGGTATGGCACTGTGCAACTGCCATCGCTGGCTGTGCTCAGCGTATGGTTTGCTTTGGAGATTTTGAGCGGCGTGCTTTCGCACTTCAGCGTCGGTGATACAACCGTTGGGCATTGGGCACATGTTGGTGGTTTCCTCGTTGGGGTTGTTGCCGCCTTCTCATTTGGGTCGCTAAAGGAAGCGCAGGCTGAGTCACTCACCATTCATGCGGAGTGGCTGCTAAGGTGCGGCATGTTTAGTGCGGCTGTTAAGTATCTAAAGCGCGCTGTAAGGATTGACCCAGCTAACGCGTTTTCAAGGTTTCTTCTTTCGGCATCGCTTGCCAGGGTCGGAGATGTTAACTTGGCTGTAGCTCATTTGCAAGCTGCGTTGCGATATGGAACACGCTCTTCTTCAAGCGGTAGCCATGCACTTACAGAGCTTGTTTCAGCGCTCCCAGAAGAGGTATGGGGGGAGTTGATACAGCTCAGCACACCACAAATGAGGCTTGACATGGCGGTTTTATTTGAGCGCGCCTGCAATTATGAGATAGCTCTCAGGGTGTTCAGGAGCATTGTTTTAGACGAACATGCTGAAGAGGAGCTTAGAGCGCTCGCCACGATACGAAGTGCTGACATACTTTTAAAGCACTACAGCGATAGGGAAGGTGCTGCAAAAATGCTCAAATGGCTATGTGAGCGCTTTCCGAATTCGCAATGGGCTGACCTTGCAAGGCACATGCTTCAACGCCTTGGTAAGGCTTGATGAAATTTTTGAAGCAAGCTTGTGGCTCACTTTCGGAGGTGAGGTGAGATGGGCGTCAAAATAGCCGTTATTGGCGGTGCCAATGTTGATATGGTTGCAGCTGCGCCGAGGCTTCCAAAGCCTGGGGAAACAGTTATCGGGACAAACTTCACAATTGCCTGTGGTGGCAAAGGGGCAAACCAAGCTGTCGCGGCTGCAAGGCTTGGTGCATCAGTTTCATTCATTGGGCGAGTCGGTGATGACATGTTTGGTGAGATGCTTGAAAGAAGCTTGTGTGAAGCCGGTGTTGACACTACATTCTTGAAGCGGGACAGCAGTTCGCACACCGGCGTTGCTCAAATCTATGTCGCTCAAGGTGGCGAAAATTGCATCATAGTCGTTCTCGGTGCGAATGGGCGAGTCAGCGCTCAGGATGTTGAGGGGGCTGAGGAGAGGATCAGGTGTTCGGACTGCCTTGTGTTGCAGCTTGAAGTCCCGGAAGAGGCGGTCACAAAAGCGCTTGAAATAGCCAATAGGTGTGGTGTGCGAGTGGTATTTAACTCGGCGCCGGCACAGGATTTCGCCCTCAGACTTCTAAGCATGTGCGATGTAGTGACGCTGAATGAAAGTGAAGCGATGCAAATGACAGGTTTTGCAATCGGCGACTTAAATGACGCAATGAAGGCTGCCATCGCTTTGCGCGAGATGGGCACAAAAGCGGTCGTGCTCACTATCGGTGAGCAGGGTGCCATCATAGCTGATGAGAACGATGTTGAGCATATACCGGCATTCAAAGTTAACTCAATTGATGCTACAGCAGCCGGTGATGCCTTTACAGCAGCGCTGGCAGTCAAGCTATGTGAGGGGGCATCGCTGCGTGAAGCCGTTTTATTCGCAAATGCAGCCGGAGCGCTTGCCACAACGAAACTCGGTGCACAGCCATCACTGCCATACAGAAGTGAAGTGGAGGGATTAATTAGCGGCGCTCAAAGGTGAATCGCGCTACGGATTCATAAGCTCCTTGGAGGTGAAAACTGTGCATTGCGATACGAAGCTTAAAGCTCATGGCACTACAATACTTGCGGTCAAGCGCAACGGCGAAGTGGCGATGGCTGGCGATGGGCAGGTGACGATGGGGAATATAGCTGTGAAGCACACAGCTCGCAAAATACGCAAGCTTTATGATGGCAAAGTCCTTGCCGGGTTTGCAGGGGCAGTTGCAGACGCCCTTACTCTCTTCCAAAGGTTTGAGGAAAAGTTGACGGAATACCACGGCAACTTGAGGCGAGCTGCTTACGAGCTTGCGAGGGATTGGCGCACTGATAGAGTTTTAAGGAGGCTTGAAGCATTGCTCGTTGTCGCTGATGTCAATGACTTATTGCTCATTGCTGGCTCGGGGGAAATCATTGAGCCAGATGATGGTGTAATTGGGATTGGCAGTGGCGGTGGTTACGCAGAAGCTGCAGCGAGAGCGTTGCTCAAGTTCACAGAGCTTGATGCTGCCACAATAGCGCACGAAGCACTCGCTATAGCCTCGCGCCTTTGCATCTACACGAACAATCAAGTGGTAGTTGAAAAGCTGCCATAGGTAGTGTGCAAAAGCATGGTTGTTAATGCTGCCTTGAAGATGCTCATCTCGGAATTGCTTAAAGCTGGTGTTCCAACACCACAGGCGGATGCAGAGTGGCTGTTAGCTCACTTGCTTGGGTGTTCGCGGACGGAAGTTCACCTTCATCAGAATAAGCTGCTCAGCAGGGGTGAGCTGCAGTTGCTAAAAGATTTGTTGACTCAGCGTCTTCGCCGCCGCCCGCTGGCATACATCCTCGGATATTGGGATTTCATGGGGCTGAGGATAAAGCTTGATGAAAGAGCGATGATACCCCGACCCGAGACGGAACAGCTCGTTGAGAGAGTCATCATGAGGCTGCGTTGCGTTTATCCTTGCAAGCAGGATTTGCTCCTTGCGGATGTGGGCACAGGTAGCGGTGCAATAGCAATAGCTTTGGCTGTGCATTTTCCAAAGGCATACATATTTGCCACTGACATCTCGGAAAATGCTCTTTGCCTTGCGAGGGAGAATGCAATACTGCATGGCGTTGACGATCGCATCATTTTTCTGCGCGGCTCACTGCTTGAGCCGTTGGAAGCTGTGCTGCAAAGCGAGTTGAATGCGATTGTTGCAAACTTGCCATACATTTCGGACGATGAGGTGGCTGAGTTGCCACCGGAAGTGGTCAACTACGAGCCGAAGGAAAGCTGGTATGGTGGTGTGGATGGTCTGTTTTACATTCGTGGGCTTGTTGAGCAATCTTTGAAATGGCTATGCAACGGTGGTTTGATAGCGCTTGAAGTCGGAGTGAATCAAGCAGAGAAAGTCGCGGATATGCTCGGAGCAACTTGTCAGTATGAGCGCATTGAGATGCATCTTGACCTTGCTGGAGTCAAAAGATTTGTCATGGCACAGCGCAAATGATCGTGAGTCACGCAAGCTAAGTGTATGGTCGGACGATAGTCCGCCCGAAAAACAAAAACGTATGGTGCGGGCAGTTTAACAATCGTCCACATATTCGGGTGTGCTGCTTCTAATCAAAAGAAGTTTTGCCAGCATATCATCATCCGACCATACAAAAAGCTGCACAAGTCCTAATAAAACATGGGGGCATAATGTGTTGAACTGCGCGATTGGGGAGGGATTAACCCAATCATGACGAAGGTAATCAAAGCCGACCCCAACCTGACTGTCGAGGCGCTGACTGAAGCCCTGGAAGAAGTTGCGAAGGCTTTGACGGAGGGTTCACTCGCTGCATTTCCCACCGAGACGGTTTACGGACTTGGTTGTAACCCATTTAACAGGAGGGCTGTTGAACGGCTGTATGAGATTAAGGGCAGACCGAAAGGGCGCCCGCTACCTTTGCTTGTTTTATCGCCAGATCAAGTTGATGAGCTTGCAACGGAGATAAGCGATGCTGCAAGGAAGCTTATGGAGCGCTTTTTCCCCGGAGCGTTAACGCTCATACTGAGGCGTTCAAGCAAAGTGCCGGACGAAGTATGTGCGTATACCGACAAAGTCGGCGTCCGCTGCCCCAAGCACAATATACCTTTGGCTCTGATAAAGGCATGTGGGACGCCCTTAGCTACACCATCGGCTAATCTTTCTGGGCGCATCTCACCAACGGATGCAGGCGAAGTGATAAGGCAACTTGGCGGACAAATCGAGTATGTGATTGATGGTGGCAAGACAAGCATCGGAATTGAATCAACCGTCATAGACATGACTGTTGACCCGCCGAAGATACTCCGCCTCGGCGCAATTGGTGTTGAGGAGATTGAAACAGTGATCGGTAAAGGTGTTGAAATTGACGAGGGCGCTATGACGGGGCGCTATCGTCCGATTCACGCACGCCTCATCCTCGTTGACATTGATGGGCGGGAGGAACGCATCAAAGCGCTTAAGGAACGCGCTGCGAACTTTATGGAAGCTGGCTGTAGCGTGTGTTTGGTTGTCACCGATGAGACAATGCAAGCATTGCATACCGATGAGGCTCTCTCTAAAGCGCTATTGCTCAGCCTTGGCAGTGAAAGGAATTTGGAAGGTATCGCAGCCTCACTCTATGAGCGAATCGCATTTGCTGATAAGGAAAAACTTGATGTGGTGCTCGTTGAAGCTGTCCCAAGGCATGGCATCGGAGCAGCCATCATGCAACGGCTCACTTCCGCAGCACATGAAGTGATCAAAGTTAGCGGCTCAGAATAATGGGTTAAGCCCCAATAATACCGCTCACTTGCTTTTGGATTCTTCCGTCTTCGGGTTGACCTTATAATTTGGCGTCCGCACACCAGTTGGGACATAACCTCTATCGGTGGTTAGGTAGATTTGGTCAACCTTAATGCCCATCTCTGTTCCGATTAGATGGAATGTGTGCTCACCCGGTGTCAACTTGACTTGGACTGTTGAGCGCGGCCAATGCCATTTGTTGTATGTGTTATCCGTAATGACCATGGGGCGACCATCATCAACTGCAACAGCCACAGAATTGCCGCAGCCGTGAATCCAGTATGTGCGGACCCAGACATAGTAAACTCCGCTTTGTGAAATATTGATTTTGTATGTGGCTCGCCCAATAGGTTCGTCCTTTTCCTTTTTGAGCCAAGGTATCTCAATGAAGGCATTGCCAGAGACTTTCTCTGTCTCGCCCTTCTCAGTCTTGGCTATGCGCATTGGTTGCTCTATTGATGTCACATCCTCAGCTTCAAAGCAAATGTAGTTGACATCTTGCGATGAGCAAAACCTTAACCCGACGAAGAGCAACGCAAGGGATGTAATAACAACAGCAGCTCCAATTGGCATTCTTCCCTTCATAAGCGACACCTCACCTGAAATGTTATGGTATTTGCTTGTCACAAGGTTAGACGATACCATTCATTAGTCAGTTGCAGCAGAGTCAAGCATGGTTAGTTAGCCTCTTACACGCCCCATGAGTTGCAATTGAATTTAGTGGCAGCTGCGATTCACCCGCACCGTTAGTTTTACGATGATTTTTCTGGCAGACGATTCTCCGCCACCGCTAAAGGCACACTCTGCTTAACTTCCAACGCGTTGCATTTGTCACGGGCGTTTTCAATCAATATCAATTGTTGCCGTTTCTTTTTCCTTAATCGGCTCGGCTTTAGAGCTTGCCTTTGAGCTTGATTGCGAAGACTTAGGTCCTGTAGGTCCGTAGTCTGTAACATGCCATCCCGAGCCCTTGAATATTATTGGCACTGGCTTGAACACCTTTCTCGCTGGCGAGCCACAGGCAGGACATGTTATTTTCGGATGCTCATCGGCGCCGTGTTCCACATCAAAATGGTGCTTGCAAACACTGCACGCATACTCATAAATTGGCATCTTGTCATCACCTCCATAATTGTTTCCTGCCCGTGTATCGCCCCAAATTCACGGTTTGGCAACGGACAAACTGCAAGTGAGGACATATTGGCGCTAAAATGCAACAAAAGATGGGTTGGCTTTAGCCCACACCCACCTTTGCATTATTTACAATGCTCCCAATTCACTGATGTTCATGCTTCGTCAGGCACATCGCCATACCTTTAACCCTTCAAAATCAAACTTGAACTTCACAACTACGCCCGGCATGCTTATAAGTGTGCTTTCTACATCCGTTCGTTTCCCCTTTTCAGTGAGGAACAAAAGGCATCCTCCACCGCCAGCGCCGCAGGCTTTTCCACCTATACACCCAGCTTGCATAGCAACATCAAATATGCGCTCAATTTGCTCGTTCGTAATGCTCTCATGCAAAGCCTTCTGGCATTCCCAGTTTTCCCACATCAACTTCCCAAAGCTGTCTATGTCACCCGCTTTTAGGACATCAGCCATTTCAAATGCAATCTCACGCATGCGCACAAGCCAACTTCTGTTCTTGCCCGCAAAATAATTACCCCACACATGCTCATGCAGCTTTGACGAAAGCCTTGCCTTGCCGGTATCAAACAGGATGAGTCTGCTTTCAAGCTCGTTGATGATATCTTCGCCTATCTCAAGCCTGTTCACATCAACAGTCCCATCGCGATGGAACACAAACAAATTGATCCCCCCGAACACTGCTGCATACTGATCCTGCTTGCCGCCGATTATACCCAACTCGCGCTCTATGCGGTGCGACTTCTCCGCAATCAACCTGCGCATCTCAAACGACTCCACATCTTCACTCACTGCCTTGATCAAAGCGAGCCAGAGTGCATTTAGAGCTGCGCTCGTGCCCAATCCAGAGCTTGGTATTCCAGCCTCATATGAGACCATCGTCCCTTTTACCGTCTCATATTTGGCTTCAAGCAAACTCCCGCCGGTGTCAAGCACACCGGTAACATAAGCTGGGCGAAGCTGTCCCGTTTGATCAGGAATGAATGGCACAATCGCCGCGTTAAGTGTCGCTCCGCCTTCAGGTTCGTTCTCATAAAATTCAGGTGTGTCAGTCCAAGGTCCACCAAAGTCTATTCGGATGGGTATTCGTGCCTCTATGCGCAATTGACTCACCCCATCAGATTAAAAGGCTATAAGTGACGCCCTAAGATTGCACCCACATCGTTGTGATGAGCAAGCCGCGGGCAATTGGGTGAACTTATTTTTGCCCATGCTTTCACGCCGCAAAAGGCATTGTGATGGCATCCTGGTTCAGCTTGAGTTTCAACATCTCAAGGGATTAACCCTTGCAACAGTTTTTCATTTCACCAGCTGGCGTGCATAGCGTTTCAGGTCATCAAGGATGTAATCGGACTTCAAATAGACCCCATCAACCTGTGATGAAATTAGGTGGACATTGTTCTTCGTCTCGTCGTGAGCACCGATCGTCAGCTTGATCACCTTCCGCCCCTTGAGCCATACGGTTGCTGTGAGTTGTGGTTTGTCAAAACCATACTTCTTGGCTTCCTTAACTTCGTCAACATATTTGTCAGCGCGAACCTGTTCAAGCGTCCAAAGGATATTGCTCATAGCTGTGCTATCGGCATTAATCCTCTTCGGTTTAACCACCTCCCAACTGTTACCGCGCCTTTCAACAAGCACTCTCTTACGCTTCTTTTCCTCAAGCCACTCAATCGCCAATTGGTTTACATCATCGCGCTCAAAGCGAACGATCTCAAGGTTGCGCAGCTCATTCACATCCTTTCGCACCTTATCAAGTATATCCGAGGGGACTTTGCACACAACCCCTTGATCTGCAGCCTTGGCATAAACTGTTTTCCCATCGGCATGCTTGCCGATGAGGAGTCTCATCGTCTTGTTTCGCTTGCGGTCGCGCAATTCCACAGAGGCTTGCGGCTTGTCTAAGCCGTATTCATCAAGCCCTTTTGGTTGGTCTATAAAGCTTTGAGCTTCAAGGTCATGCACATCCCATAGCAAGTTCGTTACAGTTGTGGTATCGGCGCGCATTTTCTTCGGCTTGAGCATTTCCCACTCGTCGCGGTCATCGCGTTTTCTTCGCTCAAGCTCAATCTCCTTCCCACTGTGAATCAGCTTTACCCTGTCAATCTCACCGGTGTCAAAGCTGAGCAGCCTCTTTGAGCGCAGATCGTTGAAACGCTTTCTTATGTCATTAAGGCTTGATTCGTCAATCAGGAAAACAGAGCGCCCAGCGGATGAGCGTGCATAGAGTTTTGTGGAGTCCTCGCTTGACTTTTTTCCGACATGCAACCATATTGGTCTCTCGCGCCCCTTCACCCACACCTCGGCAATAAATGACGGCTTCTCTAAGCCGTATTTCCTCAACGACTCTTTCGTAGGGTTGTCGTCCACGAACTTGGAAGCTTCAAGCGTTGAAAGCTTATCAAGTGCGGTGCCGATTGGGCTTGCGTCGGCGTTTGTGCGCAGCGGCTTTGTTATTTGCCATTCTTCGCCGGAGCGCTCACAAACCACAGTTTGGTCTGGATGCCTAAGCACCAACTTATTCGCCTTGTCTTTGTCAAACCTTGTGACGCGCTTTTCGCGCAGGTCATCAAGCCCTTTTAGAGCGTCATCAAGAAGCATGCTATCAACCACAACTGGCTTACGCTTATCCTCGCGGTAGGCATACGCATAAAGTGCATCTGGCGTCTTCTTTGCGAGCACCAGCTTATACCTTTTTCCGCTGCGCATCTCAATTGCGATTGCGCCTTGTGGTTCACGGAAGCCGAACTCTTTTTTGCCTAAGGCATCCTCCTTTAGCGCCAGCTCAATTTTCACCCGCTTAAGCCTGTCAAGCATGAACTTCACTGTGTCGTTATTCGCCGGTGTGTTTATGGGTGATACGATTCGCCACGATTCTTTCCCGACACGCTGCAGGACAATTCTCTTGCGCTCCTTCAGGTTATGAAGTTCAACCTTTTCAATCTTGTTTGGGTCAACAGCCAAAAGAGCCTTCCCTTCAGGCGCAGGTCCGCGCTCAAAAAGGAAAATCCAGACTCCAAGTGCTATTGCTATAGCGAGCAGAATTAGCGTCCCTTTCGTCCCGCGCATGGGAGATGATTTTCACCTCCGAGAGAGCCACACACCGATCCCTGCCATGAGCACAACCAAAGGCAAGACAATCACGCTCCATAGGAAGACAAAAAGCTGCTGCCTACCCGTCGGCATGAATGTATCCGGTGGCTCTTCCCTCGGCTTTATTTCAACGAGTTCCTCTTCCTGTGCGAGCCAGTTAATGGTGTTCAGGAAGAAATCAGCATTGTAAAAGGCGGGCACAAATTGGTTGCTGGCAAAGTCCGAGTCACCGATCAAAACAAGCCTTGTCTTCTTCTCACCATCCGCCGTTGAAGAGGGCGCTACCGCAAGTGCCAGTGTGAATGGACCACGCTCATCCTCCCTTGTTGGCGCTATATTCTCTGTGAGTTCCATTTTGAGCCATGCTTCCGAGGTGGTTTTGAGCAGCTCCGTCACCGTATACCCAGTTGGTGTCTTTTCGCTCTTCTTCAGCGCAGCGCATTCAGCTAACAGAAGCGCATTCGCCCTTGCTTTCATGAATGGGCGAGTTATGTCATGATGCTCAAAATTGGTTATAAGGAGAACCCTTGGGTCTCTTGCCAGCGTGACGATATCAAAAACATAACCGCTTTTAACTCCAACGCCGTATTCCTCAAGCACTTCGTTCATATCGGCGCTTTTCGGATCAAGCATTATCAACGCCTTGCCGCCACCTTTAAGATATCTCTTTAGCGCCTCGATCTCCTCCGGCATGAACGGCTTTTGTGGTCCAGCAATGACAAGCACATCACAATCCTTCGGGACTTGTTGTTTGCGCATAAGCTCAAGCCCCTCAACCTTATACTCAAGCTTTTCAAGGAAGTCTTTGACCCTGCTGTAGCCCTCATCATCATAGCTGCTGTAGCTGTGTTCGCCATGCCCTTGAACGAAATAGATTTTTTTCTTTCTCTCACGGGTCAGCTTAAGTATGGCGCTTGTAAATTCCTGCTCACTGCCGAAGGATACAACTTCCCGTTTGCCCTCACACTCAAAAACAACTGTTGATGTTGATGTCACGCCATACTTTTCGGCAAGTAACGGATTGTCTCTTAGGTCCACAACCATCGCCCTTATATTCGGGGAAGCGTCTTCATAGCTTTCCAACAAATCTCTTATCCGCTCAAATTCAAATGAATCTCGCCTGTAGAATCCGACGATCGTTATCTTTTTCTTCAGCCCCTTGAGTATCTTTAGCGTTTGCGGTGAAAGTGTGTGGCGTTTTGTCCTTGTCCAATCAAGCCTTATATGATGCCTGTCGCCAATCCAACCCACCATAACCACTATCGCCGCCATTAGCAGCGCCGAGATAAGAGCGTTTGTTCCCATCCGCCCTCTTCTTGTTAGGAGAAACGAAAGTATGCTTTCATAGTTTACAGCGAATGCAACGATGAATGAGCATACGCCAACTGAGGTAATTACTATCCAAAGCCATTCAAACTTCGCGTGCCTCCATGCCGTCTTCACCGTTATGCCGCTTAAAATTAGCGCAAGCCCGAATATGACTAATGTTGATGTCCATCGGCGCACTCTCGGTTGAATTGACCTGAATGCCGAAAGCACATTTCTCACCCCCCTTAGATAAAAGCCCTCCCTCTTTGCTTAAGAGCTTTTGACTCTTAGAAAGGCGCGAAGCGCCAGCGAAGTGCCGCCCAAAAACAACTCAGAACATAAGCGAAAGAATCCGTTGCCTCATGCCATTCAACTCCACTCCGCTAACGCTTCTAAGCCAGTTAACAACAATAACCTGACTAACTCATCATCCTCATCATCTCCAAAGCCTGCTTTCAATTGTTCTCACAGCGAAATAGAGCGCAAGAAGGGTGAGCATAACATAAAAGACGATATGTTTAGTATCAACTAAGCCATCGGCAAAATCCTTGTAGCGGTGATACAATGATATGCGTTGAAAGAGTTCGCTCCAACCGCCCACCCCCTCAGCTGGCCAACTAATTATGTAAAGCATGAGCAATGTTCCGAATGTAGCTATGGCGGCTATTATTTGGTTGTCAGTCGTAGCCGACCAAAATGCACCTATTGCGAGCATCGCAGCTCCGTAAAATAGCAATCCAATGTATGCACTCCAATATGGACCTAAGTCGGGATTGGCAATGCGTTTGACTATGACAGGCACATAAAGGGTTAAGGAAAGCGTTATACAAAGGACAATAAATGAGCCCATGAACTTGCCAAGCACAACCTGCCAATCGCTTACCGGTGATGTGAGGAGCAATTCCAAAGTCCCAAGCCTTCTCTCCTCGGCAAACAGCCTCATGGTCATTGTGGGCACTATGAACATTAGAATTATGGCGACATCCCAAAAGAAGTAGCGCATGTCAGAGGTTCTCCCAACCATGAATATGGCGAAGAATATATAGCCGCAAAGCACGAGGAAGAAAATGAGCATCGCATATGCTATCCAAGATGTGAAGAAAGCCTTAACTTCACGCCACGCTATGAGCCAGATGATATAGAACCATGAGCCTATATGGCGAATCAAAGCTTTCAGTCTATGACGCAAACCCATTCTTGAGCGAGCTGTCGGCTCAACTATTGAGGTGCTCACGCTAAACACCTCTCTCACGCTCTTATTACCTCTTCGCGGGTGATAATGTTTAGAAAGATTTCCTCAAGCGTCATCTCGTCACGGCGCAATTCAAGCAACCCCCAGCCCTTCCCGACGACATGTTCGGCTATCTGTGGGCGCATATCAACTCCTGGGCGAGTTTCAATCGCCAACAGATTCGCTTCACCGCGCACCCTTTCAACCCTAATTATGTTTGGCAACCGCTCAAGCGAACTAACCGCCTCCTCAGGTGTGCGCAACAACCGCACAAGTATGCGTTCGCTTCTCCTCAGCCTTCTCTCAAGCCCATCAGGTGTGTCCTCAGCTACGATGCGACCTCGGTGTATTATGAGCACCCTCTTACAAGTCATGCTCACTTCAGGCAGGATGTGGGTTGAAAGGATGACCGTGTGTTCATTGCCCAATTCCTTTATGAGTTGACGGACTTCAACAACCTGTATTGGGTCAAGCCCGATAGTTGGTTCATCAAGGACAAGCACCGGTGGGTCGTGCACGAGCGCCTGAGCAATGCCGACACGCTGCCTATAACCCTTTGATAGTGTGCCAATAATGTTGTCAACGACTTCCTTCAAACCGCACCTCTCAACGACATAGTCAACTCTCTCCTTGCGCTGCCCTTTCGGGACTTGCCTCAGCGCGGCCATGTAATGAAGATAGCTTCTGACCGTCATCTCGTTGTATAGTGGGACTGTCTCAGGCATATAGCCTATGAACTTGCGAGCCTCCGTCGGATTCTCAATGACATCATATCCAGCGACCTTTGCCGTTCCTTCAGTCGGACTCAAATAGCCACATATGATTCGCATTGCCGTTGTCTTGCCGGCGCCGTTCGGTCCGAGGAAGCCAATGACCTCTCCCCTCTTCACAGTGAATGAGACATCGTCAAGGGCTTTAAGAGTGCCATAATACTTCGTAAGGTTGCGCACCTCTATCACTTCTCATCCCCTCGCAACATCCGTTCAATCTGTGATACCCATGATGACACCTCATGCTGGCATAATGCAGTTGTGCATAAAGTGTGAGTTGAGCTTGCGAGTCAATGGGGCTTGATAAAAGCCTTCTTAAGTGAACGCCATTGGTTATAGTTTAGCGTTTGAATTCGTGAGTGTAAAATGCAGCCACATAGGGGTGGTTTGCCATGCCACTTTGGCAGCCATTCTTGGAAGCCAAGGTCGGGCTTGATGGAAAAATCGCAATAGTGGGCATACCTTGGGATGGCTCATCAAGTTTCCGAAGCGGCATGCGCCATGCGCCAGATGCCATACGGGTTGCCTCAGACAGCATAGAAAGCTATAGCCATGTCTTCCAAGTTGACCTGCGCCACATTGATTTGGTGGACTTGGGCAACATGCTGTTGCCGCATTCCGCAGAGGAAGCAATTAATGCGATCTCCACGCTCGTCTTCAAACTTCACAAGGACGGAAAGAAAACAGTTTGCATCGGTGGCGACCACTCAATCACGATCGGCGTAGTTGATGGTTTACTAAAAGCTCACCGAAGGCTTCAGGTTATCGTCTTTGATGCCCACTCCGATTGGCGAGATGAATACAATGGCTCAAAGTTTTCTCATGCATGCACAGTTCGCAGGCTGAGCGAACTCGTTGGCATGGAGAACCTTTTCGTCTTCGGTGTTCGTTCATTTTTCGGTTATGAGCCGATGGAGCTCTACCGGGACTTAAATGAGCTTGCCTGGCTAATAGCCAGTGATGTGCCCACTCATGTCAGCGTGGACTTGGATGTGATTGACCCAAGTGTCATCCCAGCAGTTGGCAACCCTGAGCCTGGTGGGCTGCAGTTTTGCGAATTTGTGCGGGCAATACAAAGGCTGCACACTATAGGTTGCAAAGTGGTTTCGGTTGACTTAGTTGAGCTTTGCCCACAACACGATACGGGTGCAAGCGCTGTAACTGCGGCAAAGCTCGCAGTTGAATGCATGCTTGGGTTGCTCGCATCATCGGTTTGAGAGTGTGCTGACAGTTAAAGCGCATTTTCATTTGTCCCACTAATGATGGTGCGGGAGTGGCGGAAATGGAGGTCGGATTTGCATGCATTGACATAACACCGGAAGTTGGTTCTGTGATACCCGGTGGTTTCCACCCGAGGTTTGCAACTGGCATTCACGACCCATTGCTTGTAAACGCTGCCGTCTTCAGCAATGGCAACGTCAAGCTTGCCATCGTGTCTTTGGATGCGCTCTCAATCAAGTCATCAATCGTTGCTTATGCAAGGCGCATGGCGGAAGAGAGCACCGGGATACCTCAGGCGCACATTTTGATCGCAGCCACCCATACGCATAATGGCGGTCCGATAGCTGATGCGTTCCTGTGCGAAGCTGATAAGGGCTACTGCGATAATGTTGCTAAAGCTATTGCGCAAGCTATCTCCAAAGCCGATAGGAATAAATGTCGGGCGCTTATTGCAACTGGTTTCGGATACGAAGACACAGTTGCGTTCAATCGCAGGTGCGTAATGAAGGATGGCACTCAAAGGACCCATCCTGGCAAGTTGGCAAAAGATGCCATTGCCATAGCCGGTCCAATAGACCCGCGAGTTGGTGTCCTTGCCGCAATGGCTACCGATGGAACGCTTCTCGGATGCATAGTCAACTATGCATGCCATGCAACTGTAATGTGGGGGGACGAATTCTCAGCCGACTACATCCACTATGTCCGTGAGACAATTAAGGCGGTTATGGGTGAGCAAACGCATGTGGTTTATCTGAATGGAGCATGCGGCGATGTGACGCAAGTTGCGCAACTGATACCTCGTGAGCCAGAGGTTGGTGAGAAGTGGGCGAGAAGGGTAGGTGGCAGGATTGGCGCTGAGGCATTAAAGGTTATCTTTGCGATGGACTTTGATGCATATTCAGATGAAGTGCTGCCGCTTGCCGCGGTGTCAAAGATCCTGAGTTTGCCAACAAGGAAAGTGCCACAGCAGATGCTTGAGGAGGCAATGCGGTTGTTGGAGGAGGGTGAATCTTGGGACACCGAACGAATTTACGCCCGTGAGCTTATTCTCCTCAATGAAGCAAACAAGCTTGAGCCGATGGTAAATGCTGAAGTCATGGCTATGCTCATAGGCGATTTGGCTATTGTCTCGTTCCCATGTGAATACTTCTGCCAGTTTGGACTTGATGTTAGGAGTGCTTCTCCATACGCAAGCACATTCGTTGTCTCATGTGCCAACGGTATGGTTGGCTATGTCCCAACTGAGGGGGCATTTCGTGCCGGTGGGTATGAAACTCGGCTGGCAAGGAGCAGCAAACTTATGCCGGATGCAGGTATATTGATGCGAGAGGCTGCAATTGAATTGTTGATGGCACTCCCTAAGGCAGCAGTTAGGAGGGCAGCAACACTACCAAATGAGAGCTATTGGGATGCTGGGAGTTCGCCACCGTGTTCCAGCGGCTTAGTTTTCTGAGGACAAAGCTGACTGCAGAGAACGCTGATGAGTTACCTGTATCGTTTCAGGCGATCAGCTCATATAAGCCGATTTGACAGAGCAGCTTATACCATTAGCAGTTGGGCAGTTGTGCAGTTTTTAGGCGCGGACGGCTGTCCGCAAAAACAATAAGGAGTTGCACAGTTGAATATAGGGGCAGTTGCTAAGCTGCTAACATGCTTCGCTTTCGGATGCTATCTGCTATCGTGAGTGACAAATTGAGCGGGGATAGCTTCGGCAAAGAAATTTAAAAGCTATAGGAATTTTGTTCGGGGCTGAAGCCACTCCTGTTTGTGAACTTACGATTCACGCCGTTTGCGCCATTCTTTTTTCTATTGATTCTCTGGCGAGCTACAGTCCTCGCCCGTAAAACAGTGCTGCTGTGTAATTTCACAAGGTTTTAGGTGCTTAGCTCTTACGCCACCGGCTTTAACCAACGCTCGCTGACAAGGCAAATGAACGCTGGATTCATTTGGCGACACGGGAGGGCGGGTCTTCTGCCAAATCTTTTGGCTCACCAAGATGTTTGTCTTCCGATAACGAAACTTAGCTGGCAAGGGGGCATGCTTACGATGCCGTATTTGCTTGCAATTGATGTTGGGAACACAAACATCGTCTTCGGGTTGTTCAATTTGGGCGAACAGCATCAACACACTTCAAAGGAAGGGTTGAAGGGCAGTTTGATCTGCACATGGCGAATACACACCATCGCCTCAAGAACTCCCGAGGAACATTTCTCTTTCGTTTCAACCATGCTTAACTGGTATGGGATAAATCCTGGCGATGTGAACGCCGTTTGCATTTGCAGTGTAGTGCCGCCACTAACTCCATCTCTTGATGAGATGAGCAAGCGTTTCTTTAGCACATCGGCGCTTATTGTTGGTGCCGATATTGATTTGGGCGTGCGCATACTTTACGATGACCCAAAAGCAGTCGGTGCAGATAGACTCGTCAACGCCATCGCTGCGCATGAACTTTATGGAGGACCTTGTATCGTCGTTGACTTCGGGACCGCTACGACATTTGATGCGATAACAGCAGATGGTGCATACCTTGGTGGGGCGATTGCCCCCGGAGTCATCATCTCAGCGGAGGCGCTATTTGAGCGGACAGCGAAGCTGCCCAGGATTCAGCTTGAGGTGCCAGAAAGAGCTATAGGGCGCTCTACTGTGACGAGCATGCAGTCCGGAATCATATTCGGTTATGTGGGGCTTGTTAAGGAGTTAGTGGCGAGGTTTAAGCGGGAACTCGGCGAGGCTAAAGTTATAGCTACTGGCGGGCTTGCGAGCATGATGGCGCCATTGATTGATGTGATTGATGATGTTGAGGAAGACCTAACACTGCTTGGACTACGCATTGTATTTGAGCGCCAAAGGGAAATTAAACAAGGCGGAACCCGAGGTTGATGCATAAACTGCTCAGGCATGCTATCACTTAGTAGGATTTACGCAGCTGAAAGTAGGGGCAGATGAAAACCGCTTTTGGAAACGGTATAGGCTGACCAAATTCTGCGTCACAGTGGTGTATTACCTCGTCACAGAAAACTCTTCAATCGTGTAGGAGCAACCGAGTGGGTTGCCGAGAAGACCAGCAAGGAGATATTCATCCGTAGTGAGGTTACCTATGAGAACCTCATTAAGGACCGCATTCTGACTCGCTATCCCAATAGCCTCGCAAAGCGAGCGCATGTCAACTTGCACATTAACAGTGCCGTTTGCATCCTTGGTGACTTGCACACCCGCTGTATTTTGTCCAGCAACGAGAACCCTCTCAGGGTGCGGAAGAGGTATGCTCAACGGTATCATTACAGTGCGCCCATTCAAGCGAAGGTAAAGATTGACAAGAGTCCCTTCGCTCAAGCGCAATTTCAATCTCAGAAATGGTGACTGCGCCACGCTGATATCATTTACTGGTGCCCTAACGAACATCCTCCCGCCGGGCATGCAATTTACAACCTCAATTTTCCCGTTCGGTGCGCGGCGAAGCACAGGTTGGCTTTCATCGTTCCAAATGCTTCTCCATCCATCAACTGATGTAACCTCACTTGGTGTCTCTTCAGGCAAGTTGGATAATGGCGTTGGTGCTGTCTCAAGCCCTTTCACCTTTTCATACCAAATTCGAGCCCTTGCTATGAGCACGCCATTGTCAACAGTCCATATTGCAACCCTGCCGGAGTTGATCGGTTGTGGGTCATTCCACTGCACCGCAGGTTGACCATCAACATAGCATGTTATATTGCTGCCGAGTTTCAAAATTCGTATGTGAAACCAATGCCTATGGAAGCCGGCAAAGTTAAGTGTTGAAACTTTCCTGAACACAAAATCGGGGTTGTATGCTACTCTTTCACCCTTTCGTAGAAGCCCTGAGCCGGAGTTACCCCACCCGGCGAGCAGGAATGAATAGCCGCTGCCCACATTCCAACCATCAGCGCAGAATGAGACATTAATATCACGAGGGTTTGGATATGGGTTGCCACGCTCACGCATCTTAATTGCCGCAAATATTTCAATGACCATGTTACCCTCAAAGCTTGCCTTGCTCCATAAGGTTGGGAAGCGATGTTGCGTTCCACCAAACCATGCCCAACCTGGTGCACATGGCCACCTTGCCGTCACTTGCCAGACACCCCTTGTGGAACGCCAGCGCGTTGGAGCCACTGAGAATGTGTCGTCAATGAGATTGGAGCACACAAGGTCGCACCTTGACCAATCCGGCTCATATCCATCAGTTCTGTAGCTAATAAACTGAGCCAACTTTATGGATGCGTGTTCAGCGATGCCGATAACTCTATTGCCGTGCATCAAAACGAGCCTGTTTGACATGCGCTTGATGCGCACTGGCTCCTCCCTAATGCCATTTATGCTCAACCTTATAGGACTTGTAAGCGCAGATGAGCCGCAAGTTACCGATACAAGAATGTCGTTTATACCACCAACCCTTATCGGTGCATTCACACCGATTGAGAACGGCGTTGGCAACCCAATGTGCAAGTTTGCTATCTGGCGCGGTGATTCGCTGCGCCTAACAAAGTGCAGTGCTACAGGGCGCATGCCGGTAGCTTGGGATGGGCAAAGATAGAATGTGAAACTGCCCTTGTTGCGCCCACCCTCATTCAACCATAGTGTTAGTTCAAAGTCGCCAAAGAATATGCCGGAGTGCCACCACAGCCTTGCATCCTGTGGGTCACGCACAAATGAACCAAATAAGGTTGCCCACTCAGTCATCGTATTTTCAAGGGTATACTGTTCGGTTATCTTTGTTTGCATAGTAGCGGCTATAAGCTGCTGCAATGGTGCTACGATGATATCGTCAAAGTAAACCCTACCATCACCCATTGCATATAAGCCGACTTGCCCCATAGGGAAGCTGTTAGCGCTTGCGCGCACGACCTCAATTCCATCAACCCAACCCCTTACAACACCGTTATCAGCGCTCATGCGCAACTCATACCATTGATCATCCTCAAGCGGCAATGTCTGCTCAGCAATCACCCTCTCATCACCGTTTGTGACTCGCACAAGTCTGACGGTGCCCTTTGGGAAATATCGCCAACTGCTTTGAGGTTGTAGCGTGAGCATCCAGCAATCTTCCAGACTTCTGGCATATGCTATCAATCCAGCGGTTGCACGGCCTTGAACTTTGACCGAAGCCTGCGCTGCGTAGCTGTGCCAGAACCAGTAGCCTGTTAGGGCGGTTGCCTTTGGCTGTTGTGGTGTGACAGTTGCGCGAAGCGCAAACGGGTTAGCGCTCAAGTTTGGGTTTGGCTGTGGGCTGTCAACGCTTTGTAACGCCCACTGCCCAGACCTATCCCAAGATGTGAGGTTATCGTCGCCTTGAGTAAAATCATCCGTGAAGAAAACCTGCTCTGTGGGTTGGTAGCGGCTCTCTTCAGCAGATAAATGGGCACACCCAAGGGCATACTTGAAAGCACCGCCGGATGGAAGCTTCACATCCGCCTTTAGCAACAGCTCATCATTTGAGAGGAGTCTTATGCCATCAACATCTCGTATTAGCAAGAGCCGCCAGCTGTTGCCCCTCTGCAAACCTTTGCCATTTGCGATTGCTCTCTTTTGCCCACGCCCATACCATGCAAGTTGCGTGTCGTTGCGCCCAATGTGCAGCATGTAAAACTCCTGTTGGTTTCCCGTTATGCTAAATATGCACAGTGTTGTGTGTGAGCAGCCTGCATCTGTCTGGCGAAGTGTCATAGCAAAGCAAAATGATGCATCGCTCTCTTGCTCAACCACCTCAAACTTAAGCTGTGCATTAGCCATGCTGTTGTGGACAGATACAGCTAAGCACACAACAAACCATAAACATGCAATGCATGTGACAAATGGGTCTCGCTCCTTCATCTTGCAGCTACCTCCCAAGCCGTCGTTTCACATTTGAGTATACCATCTCAAGCAGCAGCTGTGAAGTGTGCTTTATTGCATTGTCCGTGCTTGTGTCTCAATTCATAGATTTGGACGCACAGAGTGCCTTCTTGGTGGCATTGATGCATTTCAAGTGGCGGTGTATTTTAGGCGGGCACGGCAATGCACTGTGATTCGTGCGAGCTGTTACAGCTCTTTCCTTACTCGGGCATTGCTGTCGTGCCCGCCATTTGGGGGTATGCTGCAGATGTCCCTTGCGGCTTTCTCACTGTGCCAATTGCCCCATGCGTGCCGCTATTTCCTTAAGCCTTGCTATTCGCTCCGGGATGGGAGGGTGAGTGCTAAACAGCTTCCAAATGACATCGCCGTATGCTGGGTGAACGATAAACATGTGTGCTGTGCTCGGATCGGCATCACTCATTGGGAGCTGGCGGGCTACAGTTTCAAGTTTCGCTAAAGCGCTTGCGAGTGCGAGCGGTTTCATACTCATGTGCGCCGCACCTTCATCAGCCATGTATTCACGGGAGCGAGATATGGCGAGTTGAATGATCAGTGCTGCAAGAGGTGCAAGGATAATCAGCAGTATGAGCGCGATCAACTGCAGGATATTACCTCCTCTCTCCCTGTTTTCGCCGAACGCCCCAAACCACAAAGCCCATTGTGCCATCCTCGCCAAAACCATAATTGCACCAGCAATAGTTGCTGCGATTGCCGAGACCAATGTATCTCTGTTGCGCACATGCGTAAGTTCATGTGCGAGCACACCCTCAAGCTCATCGTCGTTGAGCAGTCTTAGCAACCCCTCAGTTACAGCGACGGCTGCATGCTGTGGATTTCGTCCAGTGGCAAATGCATTTGGTTGCACCGCCGGAATAATGTAAATGCGCGGCATCGGCAAGTTAGCTCTTGTAGTCAACCTTCGCACGATGCTGTATAGGCGAGGGTATTCGCTCGGATTAGCCTCCCTTGCACGATACATTGCAAGCACAATTTTGTCAGAGAACCACCACGCACCAAAGTTCATCAGCGCTGCAAATATTAGCGCAAAGAGCATCCCTTGCTTACCACCAAGCAAATCACCGATCAAAATGAGCAACCCAGTTAAAGCGCCAAGTAAAAGCACTGTCTTGACTTGATTGCCCATCAACTTCACCCCCAAGAATGACATTTTCCAATTCTAAGTGCCTAAGTGCACGGTAAAGAGCTGACCACAAAGCATTATAGCGCAATGCGTCGGATCAACTTCTTTGCCCTTTAAGGAACCTTGTTGGTGAGAACGCTTTGGCAAAGGAGGGCAGCTCCTCACCGAGCACGATTTTCGTTATCAGCTGTCCAGTTGCTGGTGCCATGCATATTCCACCACCTTCATGACCGGCTGCTATGAGCATTCCATCCAATCCGTCAATCTTGCCGATGATAGGCATCATGTCTGGTGTCCAAGGGCGTAAACCAGCATATGTTCGTATGAGGAGCAAATTGCGCAATGGCGGCATGACCGAAATTGCGCGCTGTGCAATCGCTGTTACCACATTCAACTCCACGGTGCTATCGCCCTTACCGAGTTCCCGGCTGCTGCCAACTAATATTGTCCCGTCAACTGTCTGTTCAAGGACAAATGCAACCTGTAAACCATCGGCGCTAACCAAGCTACCAATGTAGCCGACCTCTGCCAACAGATGCGGGATGGTGAAGCTGGAGCGCTCAAGGACAAGCACATGCCCCTTCCTCGGCACTATCGGCAGCTTGATACCGACACCCCTCTCAATCAGCTCAGAAGTCCACACACCGGTCGCAACAACTACAAGTTCACAGCCAATTTCACCGTCAGCAGTCTTGACCCCTCTAATTCGCCCACCGCTCATCAAGAATCCGATGACCGGCATGCTGACCGATATTTTCGCACCGCTCATCTTAGCCTCGTTGAGCAACGCTACAGTTGCTTTCCTTGGATCAACTTGCGCCTCATTTGGCAACAGCAATCCATTAGTCACACTGTGACTGAGTTGCGGGATTAAGGAACGAAGCTTTGTCTCATCCAACAGTTCCGCTGGCTCACCCGCTAAGCGCGTTCGCTTGCATATATCACCGAGCTGATTCACGCCCACCTCAGTGCCTGTGATGAGCAAGTGCCCGCATCGCCGATAATCAAACTTGACCGTCAATTCCTCACTCAGCTCTGCCCACATCTGTGCGCTCATGTGCGCCAGCTCAAACGAAGCTTCGTCCAGCTTGTCCCATACCGATACGAACCCATCACAAGCCTTTGAAGTGCCGGCGCATATGCTTGCTTGTGCTTCAATCACATGCACCTTAAAGCCGGCTTTAGCGAGATAGTGAGCACACGAAGCCCCAATTATCCCGCTGCCGACGACAATGACATCAGCTCCTCGATTCAATTTAACCGCCTCCGAGATTTAACTTCTTTAGGGCGGACTCAAAGTGAGCCAAAACCATGTGTAAGCAACGCCTTTAAGCTGCACCCAAGTAAATAATGCTGCCTTGAGAAATTTGCTCTTTGCTCAAAAGCTGCTGCTCATAGTCACACATGCTATTGGCTTTAGGCAGCTTCTAATGATGAAGCAATTAAGTTGCACAGTTGATAGGGAGAGTTGTTAACTGCCGGCAACATTCGCTCTTGAATTGCGCGCTGGTAGAGTGGCTTCACCCACAGAACACTTTGTTTAGGACTTTTGTATTTACCATTTGCGCCGTTTGCTCAGTTCGTTCTTGTATTGATTTTCTGTAGGACTATCGCTCTGACTTGCAAAGCAATGCCAGCTGTGTAACTTCCACGATTGAGAACTGAACTCATCCGGTGTTGAGTAATCAGGTTCGCTCTTTGCTTCAAATGTTGTTAGTAAGCGCTCTTTTTCACGACTATGCTGTGGTCTTTAGCCCATAATAGCTGGCGAATCCTTATGTGCTCTCTTTGGACGACGGTCAAGATTTTCGCCGATTGAATTCGGTGCTCATTTGTTTCGTCATCACCAACAGCTAAAGCCAGCGGCATGGATAAACGACCACGCTTTTTCAAAACCATGCTATGGGCTTTAGCTCATGGTTAATGACGAATTCTCTTAGCGCCATCTTTAGACGGCGAGAAAAATTTCTTTTCGGCTCGGCAGTAGCCTTGCCCTCCGAATTTTCCTGTCACGATTTTTATTGTTTCGGAGGATAAGCCTACTGGCTTGCCGATTTTTCGGCAGGGCAGTGGTCCTGCCCTACGATTTTCTTTGCTGAAAAACTTTAGCTCGGCGGGAGCCTCGCCCTCCCACTGGTTCGTAGGGAGCCTCGCCCTCCCACTGGTTCGTAGGGAACCTCGCCCTCCCACTGGTTCGTAGTAAGGCACGAAGCGAAGCGTAGTGCCGTCAAAAATGGGGCAAGGGACAAGGGAACTAAGGGACAACTTACGATGCCACTTTGGTTGGTGGCTAAATACGAACTCAAACAAATTTTGACGCCGCTTTGCTATCGCTTCGTGGCTAACTACGAACCTAAGCAACAAAATTTTTAGCGGGGAGCGAAGAAGTTGATGCGGCATATGCGCTTTTTATAAGGCGCAGAGCAAAAGTGGGGTGCCGTCAGAAAAATCAAAGCCACCACTATGCTATCTGGCGGACTGCAAACCACAACTTTTCAGAATGCCTGAGCTAAACCGTTCTTGAAACGCTATAAGCCTAAACTAACCGTTAGGGTTTGACAGAAGCTTCACATTCTCATCCTCGTGTGCATGTTGTCCCAAATTAGTCTGTGCAAAGATTGCTGCAAGTGCGTCATTCTAAACTTTGCAAGGGTTAGTGGGCTGATAGTAAGTTAGGCGCCGTGCAAAGCGCCCCATTGATTCTTAAAGGCTAACAAAAGCGGTTTTTAAGCTACCCATATGTTTGTTTGGGGAATGTTTTGTGAGCAGACCTTTGCTTGTTCCTTCAAACATCGCCAAATGTGTAACTCCTGTAAGGAAGGGGTGGTCACCATCGGTAGGAGTATTGCAAGGAAAGTCATTGATGAGCATCTTGTTGAAGGTGAGCCAACTGCGGGATGTGAGATTGCCATACGAATTGATCAGACGCTCATTCAAGATGCAACTGGAACGATGGCATGCCTGGAATTTGAGGCGATGGGTGTTGAGCGCGTGCGCACAAAGTTATCCGTCTGCTATGTTGATCACAACATGTTGCAACTTGGTTTTGAGAATGCTGATGACCATCGTTTCCTTCAGACATTCTCAGCCAAGTATGGCATTCACTTTTCGCGCCCCGGCAATGGCATTTGCCATCAAGTGCACCTTGAAAGGTTTGCTGTGCCAGGGGAATCACTCCTCGGCTCTGATAGCCATACCTCAACTTGTGGTGGCATCGGAATGTTAGCCATTGGTGCTGGTGGGCTTGATGTTGCGCTTGCTATGGCTGGCGAACCATTCAGGTTGATTATGCCAAAGATAGTGCTCGTCAGGCTAACTGGCAGGTTGCCGGATTGGGTTTCAGCGAAGGATGTGATACTTGAGCTTCTGAGAAGACTCACCGTTAAGGGTGGTGTCGGAAAGCTGTTTGAATACGGCGGCGATGGCACACTAACTTTGTCTGTGCCAGACAGAGCTACGATAGCCAACATGGGGACAGAACTTGGCGCCACAACCAGTATTTTCCCAAGCGATGAACAGACACTTGCATTTTTGCGCGCACAGGGCAGGGAAGGGGCGTGGAGACACCTTGTAGCCGATGGTGATGCCGAATATGACGAAGAGATTGAAATTGACCTTTGTTCGCTTGAGCCTTTAATTGCGTGCCCATCAAGCCCTGACAATGTAAAGCCGGTGAGCGAACTTGAAGGGACAGTGGTTGATCAAGTTTGCATTGGCAGCTGCACAAACTCATCCTATCGTGACCTAATGGTCGTCGCCGAAATACTGCGTGGTAAAAGAGTTCACCCAAATGTGAGTGTCACACTTTCACCTGGTTCAAGACAGGTGCTATTAGCGCTTGCGAGGAGTGGTGCTCTTTCTGAACTGCTCTCAGCTGGCGTCCGGCTGCTTGAGTGTGCTTGCGGTCCTTGTGTAGGTATGGGGCAAGCGCCACCAAGCGGTGGTATTTCGTTGCGCACATTCAATCGCAACTTTAAGGGCAGGAGCGGAACAAAGGATGATATGGTCTACCTGTGCAGCCCGGAGACGGCAGCTGTTGCTGCGCTCACCGGTGTAATAACCGACCCAAGGAAATTTGGCGAACCGCCAAAAGTTAGCATTCCCGATAGGTTTGAGATTGATGATTCGCTCATCTTGCCACCCGCTGACAAGCCAAGCGAGGTTGAAGTCCTTCGTGGACCGAATATAAAGCCGTTGCCACAGTTTGAGCCGCTCCCAGAAAAACTAAATGGCATTGTGCTCATCAAGTTGGGCGATAACATCACGACCGACGATATACTCCCGGGCGGAGCAAAGGTGATGGCGTTGCGCTCCAACTTGCCTGCGATATCGGAGTTTGTGTTTGAGCGGCTTGACCCGAAATTCGTTTGGCGCGCAAAAGCGCATTCTGGCGGCTTCATTGTTGGTGGAGAGAATTATGGGCAAGGCTCAAGCAGAGAGCATGCAGCGCTTGCACCACGATACTTGGGTGTGCGCGCTGTCATAGCTAAATCATTTGCCAGAATACACCATGCTAACTTGGTCAACTTCGGGATATTGCCGCTCACATTTTCAAGAAACGAAGAGTATGAATTCATCTCTCAAGGCGATGAGCTTGAGATGCCAGATGTCGTTGAACGGCTCATGGAGGGTCTTCCAATACTTGTGCGCAACTTGAGCAAGGAAAGAGAATTTTCACTTCAATACTCGCTCACAAGACGGCAAGTTGAAATTATCCTTGCTGGTGGTGTGCTCAACATTGTGCGCAAGTGAATGTGTATCGCAAGTTGCATCATCGGCACTGCGGTAGTTGCCAGTTTGTTAAAGGCGTGTCCTCGCTTCTCATGTGGGGCAAGCATGAAAGGAAAACTTACGCCAAGTTGAGGTGGAGCGATAGTTACAGGTTACATAGTTACAGCGTTACAGCTGAGGCTGTTTCTGATGGTATGGGTGGTGAAGGTTATGAGGCTTTCTAATGGTGTCGTTGAAGGGGTATTGGATAATGGTTTAAAGGTGCTTGTCAAGGAAGACCATACAATGCCGCTTGCAAGCTGCTATGTGTGGTATAACCTCGGCTCAAGAAACGAGCATCCGGGTATAACCGGCATATCTCATTGGGTTGAGCATATGCTCTTTAAAGGGACGCCGAAGTTTCCAAAAGAGTTGTTGATGCGCTTGATTGAGCGCAAGGGTGGGCGCTGGAACGGATTCACATCCCGTGATTATACCGCTTACTTTGAGGATTTGCCCTCAAGCGATATAGAGCTTGCCATTGAAATTGAATCTGACAGGATGAGCAATGCCATCTTTGACCCTAAGGAAGTTGAGGCTGAGCGCATGGTCATCATAAGCGAGCGCCAAGGGGCTGAGAATCATCCAGAATTCCTGCTTGAGGAGGCTGTCTTAGCTACAGCCATTTTGGCGCATCCATATCGTTGGAGCGTCATTGGGTATGAATCCGATTTGCGCTCAATAACTCGTGACGAACTGTTCATGTATTATAAGCGCTATTATGCGCCAAACAATGCAGTGCTCGTTGTTGTCGGTGATGTAAGCGCAGCTTATGTCTTTGAGCTCGCCAAAAAACACTTTGGCGATTTTGAGCGCGGCGAGACACCACCTGAGCCGAGGACAAAAGAACCACCCCAAAGAGGTGAGAGACGAACCGTGGTCAAAAGGGAAGCGCATGGTGAGTATGTCTTTATCGCCTATCACATACCGCAAGCTGGACATGAGGACATACCAGCTCTATATGCCCTTGAAGCTGTGCTTAGCATGGGCAGGAGTTCAAGGCTATACCGAAACTTGGTTGAAGGAAACATAGCGGTATGGGCAAGCGCGCACTTGCACATTGCGAAGGAGCCGTCACTGCTTTGGCTGCGCTCTCAGGCAAGAGATGGAGTCACCGTTGAGCAGCTTGAAAAGGCACTTCTAACGGAGGTTGAGCGAATCGCCCAAGATGGGATATCTCTACAAGAACTTCAGAGGGCACTTAACCAAGTTGAAGCCTCTTTCATTTATTCCCAAGAGGGGGTCTCAATGAGGGCGATGCAACTTGGCTTCTTTGAAATCATAGCAAGCTACAGGTATGCTGATGAATTGCTTGAGCGCATAAGGACTGTAACTGTAAATGATGTGCAGCTGATGGCGCAACGCTATCTGCACGAGGACAATCGCACTATCGGTCACTTCATCCCGACTTCCTCAAGAAGGTCAAAAGCACCCGAGGTCGCTCGCTAACCTGTGCCATTGCGAGGTGAATTGGATGACAGTATGCCTGTGCTGTGGGGGGAATGCGCCCTGCAAATCTGTGCATTGTGAGCCAGCTGTGCATGTGCTTGGCAACGGAGTTACGGTCATAGCCATTGAGAAGCGCAATCATCCGAGCGTGACAATTTGCGGTTCTGTAAAGGCTGGCAGCGTCAGAGACGAACCCAACATGCGCGGGTTAGCGAACATGACATCTCAAATGCTTACAAAGGGCACTGTAAAGCGCACATGGGTTCAAATTGCTGAGGAGCTTGAGGACATCGGCGCCCGCATATGGACTTGGTGTGCGTATGACTTTGCCGGCTTTGGTGTGGAATGCCTTTCAAGGTATGTTGAGCGTTCAATGGATGTGCTTGCGGATGTATTGCTCAATCCGTCATTCCCGCACGAGGAGCTTGAGAAATGCAAGCTGCGCACAATAACTCTGCTTCGCACCCGTGAAGATGACCCATGGGCTGTTGCGGCAAAGATGATGCGTCAGACGTTGTATCCTTCAGAGCATCCCTATAAGCATCTTGTGGAGGGTGAGGAAGACAGCATCCTCAGAGTAGATAACAACGCTCTCCTTGAATTTCATTCACGCTGGTATCGTCCCAACGGAGCTGCGTTTGCTGTTGTTGGGGACATAGCGCCGGAAGAAGCCTTCAAATTGGCTGAACGGTATTTTGGTGGTTGGGAGGCTGGCAGCAACGAAGTTGAAACGCTGAAAATAGCCGATGTGCAACTACAGCCGCCAAGGTTTGAAGTTCGCACTATGGTTGACAAATCACAGGTTGCTGTAATGCTCGGTCAAATTTGCGTGAGCCGTCGTGACCCAGACTATTACGCTCTCAATGTCTTCAATTGTATACTCGGTGGGAGCGCTGGCATTGGAAGGTTGTTCAATAGGGTCAGAGGGATAGAAGGGCTCGCCTATAGCGTTTGGTCCCGCATATTGGGGCAATGGGGTAAAGGCATGTTTATAGCTGGTGCTGGAGTTGACCCAGCAAATGTTAGGAAAGCGATTGATAGCATCCGAAAGCAAGTTGCAGCCATATGCGGCGATGAGCCACCAAGCGCTGTTGAGTTGAGTGACGCCGTAAACTACATTGTCGGTGGCTTTAACTTCCGCATTGAAACCAACTCTGGGATGGCTCAAGCAGTCCTGGATGCGCACATGTATGAGCTTGGAGTTGACTACCTAAGGAAGCGGGAGGAAATATACCGCTCAATCACACTTGAGCAGGTGATTGAAACTGCAAGGAGGCACATCAATGTTGACTCGCTCTCAACCGTTGTAGCCGGACCCTGGAGTGAACACCAGTGAGCTACATTGTGGATTCACTTTTGAGCACCATATACTACAGGCAACTTATCTATGTGCTTGTCTGGCGCGAGTTGCGCCTACGCTATAAGCGAACAATGCTTGGTATACTTTGGTCGCTTGCGCCACCAATTGCGCAGGTGCTCATACTCGTAATCGTTGTTGAGCATTTCTTCAAGCGCGACCTGCCTAACATATCCGCATACTTTATGTGCGTCGTTTTTGCATGGCAATTCTTCAGCGCCTCAATACTTGATGGATGCTCATCCATCCTTCATCACGGTTCGCTGGTCAAAGCCTTCCCATTCCCAAGGGAGGTATTGCCAGTCGTATCCGTCCTGAGCAACCTAATTCACTTCCTTATAAGCATGCTCGTGCTGCTCATCTACTTATTGGCTTTAAATGTTCACATTCAACCGAAGGCATTCTTTGTGCCGATTATCATCTTCGGTCAAACTATGCTATGTATGGGTTTGGCGCTTATGCTCTCCTGCTGGACAGTTTATTACCACGATGTGAAATTCATCGCTGACACTTCGTTGAAGTGGCTATACTTTGCTGTGCCCATCATGTATTTCCTTGAGGATGTTCCAACCAATTGGCTCAACTTGTATATGCTCAACCCTCTCGCCGTATACATTGACGCTTACAGGCGCTTGCTCATGTATCCACCACCGCTGCCCGAAAAAGAACCATTGCCAGTTGACTGGGTGCACATCGGCATAGCGCTTGTAATATCAGCTGCTGTCTTCCTTCTCGGTCTAATCATCTTCAGGAAACACTCTGATAAGCTTCCGGAATGGCTTTGACAGTGACTTGCGAGTGTGGTATACCATTGTCCGCACGCTTTTAAGCGCATCTTGTGCGCTGTGCCACTCTTTAGTTCTCTGTATCTTTGGGGGTTGTCGCGGCTGCCGTTAAATTTCCCTCGCCAATAAGAGGCGACTTTACAGCATAGAGTTTTTGCCATCATGTTGCCTTAATTTCTTGGGATGATGTCGCTTTTTATAAGTTGTCACCGGTTGTTTTGTTGACTCGCATCTTCGCCTCTTATGAAGCGGACAACATCAAACGGCTTCAGTTGCGTTGGCTCGTCAAGCCAATTTAAAAACACCCTTACAGCTTGTGCCTTAGTCACCTCGCTTCCAACAAGCCTTTCACACAGCGATTGCAAACTCCTTATAGCGGTCGGTGTCGGTGACAATGCCGTGTTAATGCATTCGATCACATCGTCGCTGAGCGCTTCAAGCCAGACATCGTGGCTATCACTTATGCTCAAGTTAAGCAGGCGTTCCAAACGCTGCTTAGTGGTGGATGCTGGGAGGCGTTCCATGAATGAACTAATCTTGCCCCTGACATCGTGTGAGAGAAAACGCCCCTTGCATTCCTTAGCCATCTCTTCAAGGGTGCTTGTTATCTCCTCCGGGGGAACAAGCGGAATGTGTTCTCCGAGCATCAATTTACAACTCTGGCATATTGGCGAGCTGTAAAGCTGGCGTGCGAGTTGTTCCTTTGTTATGGCACATTGCTTTGACAGCTCGGCGCTAACTGTTCTCATCGCTTCAATTGCTTCCCTCATCGGCAAGCGCAATTGTGCCATTCGGTTAAGCAGCCTGAATGCGCTGTGGCGTCTAATTTTGATGTATGGCTCAAAGCGTGAGACGCTATGTTCGTTCTCATGATGCCTCAAGTAATCGCTTATGTAGCTGCTTAGCAGTCTTTCCCAAGATGAGACGAACCAATCAAGCTCACCAAGGATGGACTCGCCACCGTCAAGTGCCTCAAGGAGTTGTTGTGCCAACGCCTTCGCATCGCCGCTGAGCCTCAGGCTCACATCGGTCAGCCAAGCGTGTATCTTTCGCAGCTTCTCTCCGTGTGCCACTAACGCATCATGAAGTTGAGTGCATCTGCTCCATGCCGATTTGAGTTCCTCCCAACTTATGCCATTAACTTCCAGCGTTGCAACCCATCCCTTAAGACCTTCATGAGCTATTGCCTCGGCAGCTACAGCGCTGATGGCAACTCCGACAGTGCCGATGGCGTTGAGCGAGTGAGACCACAGTGCATTGCTGTGCTGCAGCTGTGTCATAAGCGAGAGCAGTTCCCTGTGGGCTTGTTCGCAAATTCCGGATGCGTGTTCCTTCCACGAGACGATGCTCTGCCAGAGCATCTGTTGCACTGCTGGATGAAATTTCATCTCAAGCTCGGATGGCAGTATGGAAAGTCCATCCGCATACAAAATCGCTTCTTCCCAGGTTTCTCTCTCAATGAGCGGTGCTGTGCTCAATGTCGCAACGCACCTTCGCAGCGGTGAGCTGAGCCGCTGTAATGATAGCGTTGCGCCATATCGGTCGTGTGCCAAGGCTTCGCCGCGCTTTAACAATGCTGCAATGAGCAACTCGCATTGCTCCTCACGCAATCCATATTCGCTCTTGCGAGCCATTGAGATAATTTGCTCATACGCGATTGGGACATCTGCTCCGGCTATCAGCTCGCTTATAAGCCTCGCAGCACCATCGCATGGTGCAGTGCCATCAAGCAGTTGTGCCGTTATTCCAAGCGGAATAGCAATGCATCGCCATAGCTCTCTTAGGTCAGCGCTTAACTTTTGAATTCCCTCGCCAGCCAAAATCGCGTTGACAAGTTTTCTGTGCTCATCCGATGGACGAACTGGCGAGCGCGGCGCTACGGATGAAAATTGCGGGAAGACCTTGGGAATAGATGCGCCAGCGATTGCTGTGAACACATCGCTAATTGATGCCTCAGTTGGTATAAGCGCCGAGATGGGCAGCTTCTTTCCGCCTATGAGCAATGTGCCATTCAAATATGCATTTCTCAGTATGCGCTGTGTCTCGCTCGCCCTTGCGTTTTCTTCCTCGCGCAGGCGCTTGTAAATAGCAACGCCGATGTCGCTGTCCTTGAGGGATGGGTCGCTTGCAAGGATTGATGCTGCTGCATTCTCCATGAGGCGCATCATTTCACCCCTACCAACAGCCCTCGGTATGAGGATAGGTATGGCATATCTGAACCTATTCTCCTCAAGCGAATACAGCAGCTCAATTGCGCTCTTCATTTGCTCATCAGCTGCGATTGGCGGCGCTATAAGCGCATGGACATCGTAGGCGCACGATGGTGAGGCAATGTAGTTCTGCAAGTTAAGCATCCAGTCTTTGGTGAGTTCTCTCAGGTCAACACATTGCAGCATAAGACTGAACGAAGCGTTTTGCCACTGAGTGGTGAATGTGTGCCCGGTGCCAATTTGCGGGACGGGTAGGTGAGATGTGGACATTGTTCTCAGTGCATACTCAACCACTCTGATGTCCTCATCGGAAAAGGTCTCAATCAAAGCCTGCAAGCGCCGTTGCAACATCTCAGTGACGGTTGCGCCTAAATCAATGGAGTATGTATCGCCGTAATCCTCCTCACGCCTAACACAGTCAATGTAGTTCGCGTTTGTGCGGAGCGTCTCCAGCAACGACAGCATATAGCTGTAATTCATCTCCGCACCCAAACCCAAGTCCCAAAGGAATGTGTGAGCAAGCTTCCTTACAGATGCATCTATGCCGGCCATCTTGAATACCACAAGCGCCCTTGCAAGTTTTCTCATAGCCTTTTGGCGCTCCGGAAAGAGTTCGCTCACCCTTTCATCAAGATATGGGATGACTTCGTCGGCATATGGATGCAGCTCTGGGTGCGAGATAATGTCGGCGTAAAAGTGCTCGTAGATTGCGTCTGGCGTGATGAGTTGAAAGGCATCACAGTCAACCAACTCCTGTGCCTGTTTTTGGACAAAGTCAACGATGGAGCGAGTCCTTGAAAAGAAACGCCCGGTAGCCCTCTCAAGGCAAGCGAGCGTGAACGGGTGCAGCGGGTAGCAAGCTATCAACTCCTCGGCGCTGAAGTCAATCATTGGGAAGGACTCAAGTAGCTTGCGATGCCATTGGAGCATGACCTGCGCAAACTGTCGCCCATCCTTTGGCGGTAGCAGATTCTTTCGTATGAGCTGGCGAGCGTGAGCGAATGAGAGTGTATGGCGCACATATCTGTCCTTGATTTGTGTCAGTGAGTATGGTTCAAGTTCGCCAAGCTCTTCAATCGTCTTCTGTATGGCTACAATGAGCCAAGCTCTGGAGCGTTGGCAGTGCTGTGCGATGAACTGCAGAAATGATGCATCAGCTTGCAATTCCCTGTGCCCCTTCGCTCCAAGGAACATTGATAGTTCGTCAATGACCCACAGGGTGCAATCATAGCCGAGAGCATTCGCGGCGCTTTGCAGCATTGTAAGTGCCTCTGCGCGAGACGACGGCATCTCACTTGGTAGCTTCTGTCCCACCGCATGTGGATGGGTTCGCTTAAGCGAAGCCACAGTTTCATCCCAAATGATTTGTTCAAGTGGCGCCGTTGGCGAATACGCATCTAAGCTGGTGAATGTGACTAACCACTTGCGCTTTGCAAGCTCATCCATCAATTTGCTGTAGCGCTCGTGCGAGCTTGCAAACAGCTCTCTCGCCCACTGAAATTGGCAGAGCAAACCGATAAGAGCAAGCATATGGCTTTTCCCAGTGCCATATGCCCCGCTGAGCATGTGTGCGCAACCCGTCTCTTTGGTCATGGTCGTGAGTATGCTTTCAAGCGCAGCCTCATTTGCACCACGAATGATAAGGTATGTTGAGACAAGCTCCCTTAATGCTCTTTGGCTTGTCCCCTCAAATTCGGCGCCCACAGCATGTGAGACACCCTCAAGTTGAATTACCGTTGGCACACTCTTTAGCTCTATCAAATCACCTATGCGCATGCTATGCTCACCTCTGTTCCGAATGCTATCACGGGACGAACACATGTGGTATCATCGCTTTCGGTGTGAGTTGCCGGACTGAATGCATCATTTGGGGGGTGATGGAATTGCTTCTCGTAATGTTTGCAAAGCATCTTCAAGAGTTGGGGATTGATGGTATGGCAGATGCAATTGCGGAGCTTGGCTTTGATGGTGTTGATTTGACTGTAAGGGAAGGTGGCAGTATTGCCCCAGAGGATGCAAAGCGCCTTCTTCCGAGTGCAATGAAGGTGTTTGAGGAAAGAGGGCTTTGCATCGGCATGCTCACGACATCAATCACATCGCCAGATGATGAGCATGTTGAGGACATAATTGGGACAGCGGGTGAGCTTGGGATAAAGTTCATCAAGCTCGGCTATTGGCGATATGAATCGTTTGGGACAGTTAAAGAGCGCATAAGTGAGGTTCGTCATAACCTAAGTGGGTTGGAAAAGATCGCCGAGAGGTATGGCGTCACACTTGGCGTGCACACTCACAGTGGCAACTTCATAACTTGTGATGGCGCAATCACCTTTATGCTACTTGATGGGTTTTCAAGCGAGCATATCTGCGCCTACATTGACCCAGGGCATATGACGATAGAGGGTGGGCTTTGCGGCTGGAAAGCCTGCATTGATTTGCTTGGCGATTATGTGCGAATGGTTGCCGTTAAGGATTTCGCGTGGCACATGGAGAGGAGTAGCTCTGGTGAAGTTAGATGGCGAGTTGAAGCAGCACCATTGCAAGAGGGCATAACAAGGTGGGGTGAAGTTTTTGAGTGTCTGTCAATGCTCGGCTTTGATGGAATCATAAGCGTCCATAGCGAGTATCCGAATATGACGGCACCGCAAATTGTGGAGCAGACAAAGCTTGACCTTCAATATCTTCGCCCTATAATTGAGCGCACGCTGCGCAGAAGATGACGCATCATTTGAAGGAGCTTTCGGTGGTGGACGGTATGTTCCTTCGCAAGTTGAAATTGTGGCTCATTGTTCTCACCATCCTCATCTCAACCATCGTTATCTCTCTTTTGTTAAACGCATATCCGAGGCACATCCGATATAAGCTTGAATTGCGCATTCGATCAAACGGACAATATGGTGATGGCATATGGATGGTTGGGGCATCAAAGGCAGCAATAACGCCATCTGTGTGCGCAAGCTTTATTGACAAAGATAGCGATGGACGATATGAGCCTTTGGATGGAGATAAGCTGAGTGGGACAAGGATTTGGCTTGCTGGTTTTCACAACTCCCGTCCAGCATCAAGAGTGCATGACCAACTTTGGGCAAGGGCTGTTGCTATTGATAACGGTGTTCACCGAATTGGCATAGTAGCTCTTGACCTAATCGGTTTGTTTTACGACGATGTTATTGACATACGGGATGAAGCTGAGCGCAGGGGTGCGGGATTTGATTACATCGTTGTGACATGCACTCATAACCACAACTCACCAGATACACTCGGGTTGTGGGGACGATACAGATTTTCATGCGGTGTGGATGCAAGCTACATGGATATGGTGAAGTGGCTGACAGCCAAGGTGCTTATAGAGGCTGTCTCAAACATGCGCAGGTGCAGGCTTTCTGTTGCGCAAGCCAAAACTGGCATTGACGGGTTGATCGGTGATTCACGCCCGCCATTTGTTGTTGATGATAGGCTGATTGTGATTCGCTTCTTTGATGCAACCACATCCAAAACAGTGTGCACCATCATCCAGTGGGCAAATCATCCCGAGGCATTCGGCTCAAGGAACACTATGGTCACCTCTGATTTTGTGCACTGGGTGCGCTGTGCCGTTGAGGATGGTATTCGCTCACCAAATCGCGGCTTTGTTGATGGGCTTGGAGGGATCGCGATCTATATCAACGGCGCAATTGGCGGTTTGATGAGTCCAACGGGGGTTAGTGTGCGCTCACTTGATGGGCGCTTCATCCGCGAGAATGGTGTGGAGAAGGCGAGGGCGCTCGGCGAGAATATCGGTATGGTTGTGCTTGAGCTTGCGCGCAAAGCTGAGCTTGTAAATGAAACGCAAGTTGAAGTCTGTGCGAGGACGATAACGCTGCCAATTGAAAATTGGCTTCTCAGGATTGGAGCGCACATTGGTGTGGTCAAGCATGGCTATTTTGTTTTTCGTGGTGTCGTCCCAACGGAGATTGCCTTTATTCGCATCGGAAACATTGGTATGCTTTGCATACCGGGTGAGCTATATCCTGAGGTTGCAATTGGCGGTGTGGAATCGCCAGACGGCGCTGACTATGCCGGTGAGATTTGTGAAAGCCCACCGTTACTTAAGTTCATGCCAACGAAGTTCTCTGTGATTGTTGGGTTGGCTAACGACGAACTTGGTTATTTCATCCCTAAGACGCAGTGGGATGCTCATCCACCATACACATACGGTGAGCGCCACTACGGAGAAATAATGTCGCTCGGTCCGAATGCTGCATGTTTACTTTACCGTGAGCTTGTGCGCTTGATTGAGTCATGCACCAAATGAGATGAAGGGAGCAGATACAGAGCATCTAATTGCGCCGCACCACTTGCCGAATTTTTCTTCAAATTTTGTTGGTTCGCAGTAAGGCACGAAGCGTAGTGCCGTCAAGAGTGGGACAAGGGACAACTTATGATGCCACTTTGCTTGGTAGCTAAATACGAACTCAAACAGATTTTGACGCCACTTCGCTATCGCTTCGTGGCTAACTACGAACCTAAGCAACAAAGCTCGTGGTAAAGAGCGCCTGAGTTTTTTCGTTTGCCCTTTGCCTCAAATGTTTTTGGTGAACGCTTTTTCAAAACCGTGCTATGGGCTTTAGCTCATGGTCAATGACGAATTCTCTTAGCGCCATCTTTAGACGGCAAGGAAAATTTTCGCCGAATGAATTCGGCGCTCATTTTTTCGTCATCAACCAATGGCTAAAGCCAGTGGCATGGATAACAAAAGCAACGAAAAAGTTTATAGCAAAGGGCATTGTAAATTTCGGCGAGTTCCACTGTCCGAAGACAATGCTCATAAAGTCCATCATCAGCTATGGGCTATAGTCAATAGCATGCTTAGGGGAAGTTACCGCCAACAACGTTTGTGGTGAAGAGCGAAGATGAATTACAGTGGCTTGCGAGAGCCATCCAAGTTTCATCCTTTCCTTAACCCTACAATCATCCACAGCTATGCGATTGCTTCACATGCCAAGCTGTGGCAAAGTCTGTTTTAGCTGAATAGCTTGCAATTGGAGGTGTGCACGGATGGAGGTATTGGCTGCTTTTCTGTGGCTCATGGCTTTCCTGTTTGGATGCGTGATGCTCGTATTGATGTGCATCTCTGTCTACTTGGAATGGCGCATTTTGAGGATGCTTACAAGCCTTGAAGAACATGTGCGCCAACTTACTACTGCAAAGCCAAGCACAGCTCCCGAGATGCCTCAAAGTGAGCAGTCAGGCATTTTGAGTGCCCAACAGGTTGGCGAGGAGCAAAAGGAGGTAGTTGAGTGAGTTTGTATCACTGTATCGCGCAATTGCACGATGCTGTCTGTGACATTTGTCCCGATGAGTGTTGTGGGAAGCGCTTGCATTGTAAATAATGCAGCGAGATGCTGTGCTGAAGCCACCCCCACTTGATGTGTCGTTGAGGTGAACTTCAAAATGCAGCGAAACAGCGCCTCAAGCAGTTACATGATTAACCAGATATTGATTTTGATTGCTCTCGTCATTTTTCTCTTTCTCCTATACCGAATAAGGGTCATATTGCCCCTTTTTGCTGCGGGCATGTTGCTTGCTTATATTCTTGATCCGATTGCCGATGAGCTTGAAAGCAGAGGGTGGTCTCGCAGTGCAGCCTCTCTCATCTCCTTCGTTTTTTTCCTGCTCCTATTTGTAGCAGCGGTGATAGCAATTGTGCCGCTCGTAATTTCGCAGGTTCAATCATTTATTGAAGAGTGCATACCACCGCACGGACGCTACTACAGGTTCGCAGTTGAGTTGCTTAAGAGGATTGAAGAGAGTAACCCCTCACAAAATCCATTTCTCGCATATGCCTTACAGGCGCTTAGCAGTTTTTCAAAGCAGCTTGGTGAGTTCATTCTTGGGCGGATCAGATGGGCTGTGACATCGCTCGGCAGCCTGCTATCAATACTGCTATTGCCGATTATCACATACTACTCGCTTCAGATTATTGATCCACTTCGCCAAAGGGTGCTTGCGCTCATACCGGTGCGGTATCGCGCCGAAGTAGTGACATTGCTTCATGAGACTGGCAAGTTGATTGGGCGATACTTTCGTGGCTATATGCTGCTGTGTGTATGTGTCGGCATCATTGATGGAGTTATCCTTTGGCTGATGTCCTTCATTTTCCACAACGATTATGCTGCTGCCATCGGTTTCACTGCGGGCATAACATACTCAATCCCATACATTGGGGCAGTTGGGAGCGCAATTCTCGCCTTCATCGTCGGTTATCTAACGAGCGAGCATTATCAGCTTTTGGCTGCGCTATTTTCGGCTGGTGTGATCACAGTTGTAAATCAAATTTTTGACTGGCTCATAATGCCGAAGGTGATTGGGCAGAGGGTTGGACTGCACCCGCTTATCGCCATTTTCGCGGTTATGGCTGGAAGCGTCATGTTTGGCATTGTTGGCATGATAATCGCAGTGCCATTGGCTGGCTGTATAAAGCTTGCGTTAATGCAATTTGCTCCAAAGCTATTTGAGCCGATTGGCAGCGGTGGCGCTGAGAGAGGTTAACTGAACAGGAGTTAGGCAGTTGAATTTATGGGCGTATGAAACATCCCCGAACCGAAACTTCTTGTGATTTTTCGGGAAGGCAGTTGCCTGCCCTTACAAGGCAATCCAAAGTGGGCGAGTCTTGTTGTGAAACGACACAAACTCTCGCCATGTAGTGTTGCCATTTTGGGCGACGAAATTTAAATGACTGTCGTGGACAAGCTGCACACTAAAGCCACCACACTAAACAGAGTTGGTTGGATGTTGCCTTGATTTTTGAAAATAGAGTCACTCCACAATTGGGATGCCGTAGTGTGGATGCGATAGCTAAAATTGGTTTTTGTCCTGAGTTGATCTACCCTACGGGTCGGAGGTGACATGAGATGTATCACGCTTGCATTCTGCTGCTGATTGCTCTATCTGTAAATGCTGTCGGAGGTGGTATTGCCATGGCGGGAGTTGTCATTGCCGAGCGGGGCAAAAGTGATTACAGCATCGTCATAGCTAAGGATGCTATACCGTCTGAGCGATATGCCGCTGAGGAGTTGCAACGCTACATAGAACGCATTAGCGGCGCAAAGTTACCGATAGTTACTGATGAGCAACCGATGCGTAAGCGCGAGATAATGCTCGGCGAGAATGGGCACACGAAAAAGCTGCGCATAAAGCTTGATACAAAGAAATTTGGCACAGACGGGTTTATCATTCGCACTGTTGGTGAAAGTCTGGTTATAGTTGGTGGCAAGCCGAGGGGAACATTGTATGGCGTTTACGCTCTCCTTGAGGAGAAGTTTGGTGTGCGTTGGTTTGCACCAGATGTTGAGCATGTCCCAAAGTTTGATAGGCTTGAGTTGCCGAGTTTAAATGAGATGCAGCTGCCTGCTTTTGAGTATCGTGAGGTCTTCTGGACGGAAATGATGCGAGATGCCGATTTTGCGGCCCGTCACAGATTGAATGGACAACATTACAGGCTGACAGAAAAGCATGGCGGAAGGGCTGTTGTATTTTATCCATTTGTGCATAGCTTTGATGCGCTCATTCCAAGGGAGCTTTTCAAGGAGCATCCGGAATACTTTCCACTGATAGGCGGGAAAAGAGTGAGCGGCTATGTGCAGCGCTGCCTTTCAAACCCCAATGTTTTGAAGCTCGCAATTGAAAAGGTTCGCCAATGGATAAAGGAACATCCAGAGGCAACGATAATTGACGTCTCGCAAAATGACACCGGAAATTGGTGTCAGTGCGAGAATTGTAAAGCGCTTGATGATTCTGAAGGCTCGCCATCGGCATCAATCATTCGGTTTGTTAACGCTATCGCTGAAGCTGTTGAGAAGGAATATCCACACATTCGCATAGAGACACTCGCATACACTTACAGCCGAAAACCACCAAGGACGCTTCGCCCAAGACACAATGTCATAATCAGGTTGTGCTCAATAGAATGCTGTTTCTCTCACCCGCTTGATGGATGCCCATCACCGGAGAACAAACGCTTTGTGGAAGACACTAAGGCGTGGCAAAAGGTTGCACCGATTCTCTATGTTTGGGACTATACGACAAACTTTGCCCATTACATTCAGCCATTTCCAAACTTGGATGTGCTTCAAGCGAATGTGCAATTTTTCTCCAAGCACGGTGTAGTTGGATTGTTTGAACAAGGTAACTACTCTCCCGGTGGCAATGGAGAGATGGCACCGTTGCGCTCCTACTTGCTCGCAAAACTGCTATGGAATCCGAACACGGATATCAAGAGGCACATGGATGAGTTCCTTAATGGCTACTATGGTAGCGCTGCAAAGCCAATACGAGCTTACATTGAGTTGCTCCATTCAAGAGTCAGGGAAAAGGGTTACCATGCTCATATCTACGATGCACCCACTGCACCATACATTAACGATGATGAGTTTCTAAACGCTGCAGAGAAGCTGTTTGATGAGGCGGAAAATATCGCTGCGGACGATTCAATTCGCTTTAGAGTGCAAGTTGCGCGCTTGCCAATTTGGTATGTAAAGCTTGCGACAAACAGAGTGAAGGGGGAAGAGAAGCAAAAGTTGCTTGGGCGTTTCCTTGAGATTGCAAGGAAGGCTGGCGTAACACACATAAGTGAAGGAAGAGGGCTTGATGCGTGGGCGAAACAAATGGGCGCAATGTGATGTTTCAATCAATTGTGCGGTGGCAAGCAAATTGGAACTATGGCAGGGGCGCAAAGTGCAGGTATGATGATATCGCGCATGCACCAATTTAACGCCACTGCGCATTCGCTTTGTGGCTAACTACGAACCTAACCAACAAAGTTTGCAGCAAAGAGCGGTTTAAAATTTACGCCAATTGCATTGTTCATTTTTGCAGCGATTTTCTGGCAGGCTATCATCCTGCTTACAAGGCAATGCCATGTGCGTAAGTCACAAGAAGTTAATGTGGGTTGCGTTGTTTTGCAAGGACGAACAGATGAACAATAGTTGCCAGAGAAACGCAAACGCCCCTTTGCAAAATGCTGTTGCATATTGTTTTGGCTCGGCAGAGCCTTGTCCCTCAAAAGATTTGCGGAAACCTCACCCTCACAAGATTGGATGATGAATTTTTGTGAGCAAAAGGTTGCGTAACCTCATCCTAACGAGATTGGGATGCTAATCTTTTTGTGAGCCAAAAGTTTTTGCGGGAACCTCACCCTAACAGGATTGGATGATGAATTTCCTGCTGAGCCGGATGGTTTGGCAAGAGCCTCATCCTCACGAAAGCTTTTTGTGAATGCCTTTATCCAACCAATGCTACGGACCTTAGCCCGCAGTCACTTAGGGTGTCGTTTACGATTTTTTCATGAGCGCCGTCTCTAAATGGCGAAAGGAATTTAGCGCGTATTTCATGTGCCCTTGCAGCTTCTCGCCGAAGCGGTAATGAGAGCATTATGATGATGCATTGCAAAGCAAATATTACTGTGAGCCCATTTTCTACGAAGTGCCCTCTTCAGAAGACAAAAGTTTTGCCGAATGAATCCAGTGCTCAACTTTTGTTGCTCTTTACTTCAAATGTTGCTGGTGGGCACATCTCCAAATTGCGATACAAGTTTTAGCCAGCAGTCGCTGATGAGGTTTTGGGTGCCGTCTTTATAAGATGGCGCAAAAACGCCGAATGAATTCAGCGTTCGTTGTTTTCGTCACTACTAACCGTTTAAGCCGGTGGCGTGGATGGTTAGACATTAACAAATCTCCGAGTTAAGGGCATTATGCGTGATCTATCAACGGCTTAAGCCGGTGGCATTGGTGCTGTTTAATAACGGCTTTTGAGTTGCGCAGGTGGCGTTGTTTCGTAGGGGTGGATGGTAGTCCATCCGAAAAGCACTTACAAATACAAAAACGAATAGTGCAGGCGGCTTAGCAGCTGCTCTTGCATTCAACTGTGTGGCTATTGCGGCTTTTGAGTAAGTGACGGATGCCGAAAAGGAAGACAGAGGTAGTTATAAGCTGTCTCTAAATTCAACTGCGCAACAATTCTTAACATCGTTTTCAAATCATCTCTGTGAGGTCAGATGCTGTGGCTGTTGTTTCTATGTCTCGCAGCAATGCCTCTTCAAGCAATTCAATTATCGTTCCAAGCATTGTGCAAACTAAGAGGGAATGCTCATAAGTGCGTGGCAAGTGTTCGGGCAAGACAAGTTAACTTTACTGTATGAGCGTGCTAAACTGCAAAGTAGCACGGTGGGTGAGGGAGCTTTACCCCGTGTGGAAAACTACAAGATTGTGATAAAGCCACCCAAGTTGAAGTTTTAGCCCAATCGGAATTTTATAATGTGGGAGTTGTGAGAGATGGTTGAGAGGGGAGTTATCTTGGCGGCGGGGCGTGGAACAAGGCTGCACCCCGTCACAAAAACGCAACCAAAGGAAATGGTTCCAGTCGGTAGAAAACCTGCAATTGAATACATCGTTGATGAGTTAGCACAGGCTGGGATTATGGATGTCCTCATTGTAACAGGGAAGCACAAGTCATCATTGGAGGCATATTTTGATGACAGTGCTATGACGCTCGGATATAAAGCAGGTGGCATCCGAATTTATTTTGTGAGGCAACCTCAACCGCTCGGCACTGGAGATGCAATTAAACGCGCAATTGGGTGGACGAATGACAAACCATTTGTTGTTGCGATGGGTGACTGTATAATCTGGTCGCCAAAGGGCTGTAATATTACTCATGAATTGATTGAAGTCCATGAGCGATATTGTGCTGCCGTAACAGTCGCAGTTGAGTTAGTGAAAAGGAGTGAGACAAACAAATATGGCATAGTCTGCGTTAAAAGGCATGGGCACACTATGCGAGTTACAGGCGTTATTGAAAAGCCATCACCAGAAGATGCGCCAAGCAGACTTGCTATTGCTGGAAGATATGTGTTTGACCCAGTTGTTTATGAGGCGTTGAATGAAGTTAAGACTTGTGAGGGCAAGGAACTCGGTATAACCGATGCAATTGGTTTGTTGATAAACAAAGGTTTTCCAGTTTATTGTGTTAAACTTAGAGATGGGCAAATTCGGATGGATGTTGGAAGCTTTGAGGGTTACTTTAAAGCTTTCATTTGGGCTGCAATTAACGACAATGAATGCAGCAAGGCAATACGCTCTTTTGTCCAAAGAGTGCTCAAGTCTAACAAACTTATTTGAGGATTCTGTTTGCCGGTGTTCATTAGATATTAGCAGTTTTCCAAGTCGCAAGTTTGTTGCTAAAATAGAATGTGGAAACGCAAGCCTATGCTTGCGTGCAAAAATAAAATCAAAGGGGAGGTGTGAGCTATGGAGGCGAAATATGTGCTCGTCGTCACAAAGAATGGGTATGCAAAGCGAGTGCCTATTGATGAGGTGCGGGTGCGAAAGCGCCCTGCAAAAGGTGTCTCTGGTGTTAATCTCGCCGAGGGCGATGCACTTCTTGCAGCATTGCCAGTCGGTGAGAGCGGTGAGATTGTTGTTGCAACAACGCAAGGGCGCATAGTTAGGCTGCAATTAGAGGAAATTAAAACGGCATCGCGCACCGCAAAGGGTTCTCGCTTATTAGTGCTTGAGGAGGGCGATTCTATAGCCAGCGTTGTGCCATTGTAATCGCTATGCGCTACCGAAAGTAGACAGGAAAGGTTTTCCCACAGCGGTTTGATGTTTGAGCGTCGGGTGATATACCCGACGCTTTTTATTTAGGACTTATGCAGGTGTCATCGTTTAGTAAGAGTAGACAATCGTCCGTCAGAAAAAACATCTACAAAAGTAAAGATGCGGACGGCTTATACCATTTCAAGAAATTGTAGTAGCATAGGGAGCCCGTGGAAGCTTCCGGAAATATGCTTTCCATAGTGCCGTGAATTTCGTTAGCGACCCTAAAGCCCTCATAGTTGGTAAAATTTCGTAGCAAGGCGCGGAGCAAAGCACAGTGCCGTCAAAGTGGGTGCAAAGTGCAAGTAAAACGATAACATCGCACTTTGCACTAATTTAACGCCACTTCGCATTCGCTTCGTGGCTAACTACAAACCTAACCAGCAAAGCTTGTAGTAAAGAGTAAAGCCACATATTTATTTATAGGAGTTACACAACATTGCGTGCTAACTCAGCCATTGCATGTTTGAACAAGTTTTGTGCCTCAAAGTTTTACAAAGCGTTCCCCTTGTGTTCAAGTTAAGCCCAATAAAGTTGAACAAGATTTTATGGCGCAATTGCTTTTTGCGATTTCCATCCACAAATCAGGCACGAAAATTCAAATAAAGTTTCGTTCGGGGCTAAAGCCCCCCTTTTGTCATCATCTACACTGTTTGCAGCATTCATTTCTTTGGCAGACTATCGTCTGTCCGGACAAAACAACGCTAACTGCGTAATTCCCACCATGTTTGGGTGATTTTTAGTGAAATTAGATGGTGTTAGCCCCACTTCTTCAGATGGCGAAGAAGCCATAATGCGTTAAGATGTTTTGCGAAGATTATTTTTCCAGAAGCATCAGCAACAACAAGTAATCCATCCAATCCATCACGCCATAGGTAAACCGACCTACACTTTGTGGCTACAAATCGGCAACTTCTTGTCTTTAAAATCTGTTTTGGCATCGGATGCGGTAGTAGAGAAGATGGCAATTTTCGCTCCGGTGAATTAAGCAACCTTATACACAAATTGCACACAGTTTTTCTACCCAAACATGAAACGCAGTAGTATTGTTCACAAATTATGCATCTGTTGCTGCATAGGCGGCAGACAATTGAGCCACAAATACCACATTGCGCGATGTGTTCTAAACAAGCTATTTTCCCGCATGATTGACAATTGACGGAGTGATTATTACACAGAATAATTGAACAACAATTGGCTTTAAAAGCGTGCATTGTGCAAATAATCCCACCACAAGTTGAACAAACAGCTCTGCATTTTGTGCAAGTTACCCGCCCACAAGTTGAACACAAAATTGCATGGTCATTGCAGATGACCCCTCCGCAATCAAAGCACTTTTGCATCTCTTTAATGCCCCGTTGCAAGCAATCGTTACAGATTCCTCTGCTGCAGATAGCACAACTTATGGAGTGATCAAAACAGGCTCCCTTTCCACATATGTGGCATTCAATTGAGCATATTTTGCAAACTTTTTTCCGACAGAATTCACATTCAATGTTGTGTATCTTACAAACATTCCTGTGGCAAAGCCCGCAATTTAAAAGGCACTCGTCACAGACAGGTAAATTACAAAGTTCGCAAAAATTACGGATGCAACTTTTACAGTATTCCGTGCCGCAGGTTGAACAACTCAAAATGCAATCGTTACATGCTATGTGTCCACTTGTGCAAAGATTTACATAACTTGTTTGAGAGCCACAATTGGCACACGCTACGAACATGAAAGTGCCATCATAAAGGTTGCAATAAGTGGGAAACGATAGTTGAAGCGAGTCATTTGAGACTGTAAACCTAAATTCAATTGCTGGTATGTTCACCTCAGCGATGCCAACAACTTGAGCCGAGACAAAGGGCTGATATCTTTGTAACTCCTCTCTTAGCCTCTCATCTCGCTCAGCAATTAACTTCTCCATCTCATGCCGAAATTGGCTGTTGTTGCTTGCTTTGATGGCTAATTCCCCGAGCAGGCTGGAGTAGTAGTTGATTATTCTTTTAAGCTCAGCTTTTGAGCGCTCTTTTGCAATCTGAGTCAGCTCCGAAAGCCAATCCGAAAGCAAGCTCTCACACTTCTCGGTGAGCAATCCAAAAAGTTTGCTGAAAAGTGAGCGGCTGAATAAAGGTTTAGTGGGCTCAGCATCGGAGAGAATGCTGTCCACTTTCTCGGTAACTTCTGCAACAAAGCCGTTCTCAAGCACCATGAACTTCTTAAGTATCGCCTTTTCAAACGCCGGCATGCATGATAGCGCGACGCTTACAAGCAAACCGCGCAGACAGACCTTCCTTCTTCTGACTGAAACCAAATCACAATTTCCAAAACGCAGTTTAGGTTCCGATGGCTTTTTAATCTCGGGCAAGTTAACAGCAATGTGCAATGCATGCTCTCTTAACCATTCATGAACGCGATGAAACAGCAAGCTGCCGGGGGTGAATAGCAAAGCGCCTTGAACAGCTTCACAGGCATCTTTTTCAAATCCAACAATAAGTTCGCTACCATCCCATTCAAACGGTGAATCCTCAGGTAATTTGATGTGCAGCAATTTACCTTTTTTGTCCACCTTGGCACCAATGGATTCAAAGAACCTACAACATAGTGAGCGAAGCCATGTTTCAACGGCATCAGATTTTATACTCCCAAATGACATGCTAAAGCTTTGCTGCCATTGCATCGCGTTAACTCCCCACCATACAATGGTTCGTTCTTTACTCAAAAGTTTGTTGGTTCGCAGTAAGGCACCAAGCAAAATGTGGTGCCGTCAAAGTGAATGTGAAGTGCAAGTAAAATGATAACATCGCACTTTGCACCAACTTAACGACACTTCACTTCTTGGCTAACTGCGAGCCTGACCAACAAGTTTGTAGTAAAGAGCGTAATGGTTTTGCGCTCTTAAAAGTAGGTGACTTTAAACTGAAGCGTGGCTCTCCTAAACCACCGAAGTTTAGCGCCACTTACAGACTGACTGCAAATACACAAACTGTTACTCAGTGCTGTTTTATGAGTTCCCAGAACATTTGGTTTGCCTGTCTCACTCGCTCGTAGCGTTCCACAGCTCGTTGCAGCAGTTTTCCAACTTGTCTTAGGCGTTCCTTTTCCTCTTCAGGTGTTTCGCTTTGCATAATTGCCTCTGCAACGAGCCGTTCAATGCCCTCTTCAAGGTGTGATATACCGAGCATTAACTCAAGTTCGCCAACGGTTAACTCAAACAACCCTATCTTTGTTATCAAAACCTCAATTATGTGTTCCTCAACAGTTTGCTCTGTCGCCAAATTTATAACAAACACAGGTTTATCTTGTCCTAACCTATGGACACGCCCAATGCGCTGCTCAAGACGCATGGGATTCCAAGGCAGATCAAAGTTAATCACCACCCTACAGAACTGCAGATTTCGTCCCTCAGCACCCGACTCTGTGCTTATCATCACCCCAGCACTCTCCTTAAACCTTTCAATAGCCCTATCTTTAGCCTTTTCGCTCATGCCACCGTGATATAGGACGACTTCATGTCCATGCTCTTCAAGCGCTCTTTTTATCGCTTTCATGCTGGCAATGTAATCTGTAAATATGAGCACCTTCTCACCGAGTGCGCTCAAAAGTTGTTTAATGTGCTCAATTTTTGCGCACAATGGTATTGTCCTTGCGAGCTCGAAAAATTCGGCTATCTTTTCCCTTAATTCGCCAGGGTAATCGTCTCCCGCCATCTTAAGCAATGTTCCTGCTACTGCTTGAGGCGTGCTACAGAGCTCTTTTTGGAGCAATATTAGCGTCAATCGCATGTGTCTTTCCTTACCGGATGCCCCGCAAAATCGCTTGTAGCTCTGTCTTAAGAACATCGTCATCTCCTCATAAAGGCGAAACTCTGGAGGTGTAAGCAAGATGTAATGCGTCGTCACATATCTTGGTGGGAGGGTTATTCCAACTTCATCTCTGTGATGTCTTATCATTACCGATGAGAGCAACCGACGCAACTCCCCGACATTCTTTGGCTTTTTCGGGTCATCGGATAGGACATATCTCCTTTTGAAATTTCGCAATGTTCCAAGTTGCCCAGGCTTTATCAGGGTCACAAGGTTGTAAAGTTCAAATAAATTGTTTTGGATCGGAGTAGCAGTTAGGAGCAGGACATAGCGCTTTTGTATCTTTTGGCAAAAGCGATGAGCAAGGGTCAGCCTGTTCCTTAATTTGTGGGCTTCATCAACAATGAGCAGGTCAAACTGGCGTCTAAGTATGGCGCTTCTGTGTGGTTCACGCTTTGCCAAGTCAATTGAACCTATTATGCGCTCATAAGATAGCCAGTCGTTTTCCCGGCTGGCTATAAAGAACCTCTCCCCAAACTTCTCAAACATCTCGTGACACCACTGATGAGTTAGCGATGCTGGCACCAATATGAGCACGCTTTTAACAAGCCCTCTAACAATGAGTTCTTTCATCACCAAGCCTGCTTCAATTGTTTTGCCCAATCCAACATCATCAGCGAGTAAGGCACACCCATTCATCTCGTTCAACACTTTCAAAGCTGTTTCAATCTGGTGTGGGAAGCGGGAAATGCGCACTTGGTTCCAGCACTGTAATTCTTCAAAGGATTGCATGCAGCGAAGTTGTTCAGCCATAAGTAACAACAGGTGTGCCTCGTTTGATGGGATACGGCATTCCGCAGCAATAGGGTTAGGTATATGCCATTCAAAAATTCGCTGTGAAGTCAAAAACTGCTCCACTTCCTCATCCGAGAGGGATCGTTCATCCCAACTGCTAAACTCTGCAGGTTTACCAATCTCAACTTTTAGTGCCATAGCTTGTTCATCCTTTCAAATCTTGTCTCTTGTTTATGCTCTTGGCTAAGGCAGTGCCTAACTTAAGCAAGTTTAGTGCACCAGCTTGTAGATGTAAAGACAAAACTATGTGCCAGTTGACCTTCCTGATTTTGATCTCGGCGGCAACATCGCCCTCCGATTTTCCGTCCTCTTGGATGGCACATCATTGGCATGCCGAGAATTTTCGTTTTGTCCTCGTAGGGCAAGCCTATTGGCTTGCCAATTTTTCGTTTTGATTTTTCGGCAGGGCAGTAGCCTTCCCTTACGAATTTTTTCTTTGCTGAAAAATTTTAGCTCGGCGGGAACCTCGCCCTCCCATTAGGCTGTATAAGGCACGGAGCAAAGCGGAGTGCCGTCAAAAAACGGAACAAGGAACAAGGAACAACTTATGACGCGCTTTGCTTGGTGGCTGACCAAGAACTTAAACGGATTTTTGACGCCACTTTGCTATCGCTTCGTGGCTAACTACAAACCTAAGCAACAAAGCTCGTGGTAAAGAGCGTCTGAATTTTTTCGTTTGCCCTTTGCCTCAAATGTTTTTGGTGAACGCTTCTTCAAACTATGCTATGGGCTTTAGCCCATAGTAGCTGACGAATTCTCTGAGCGTCGTCTTTAAACGGCGAGGAAAATTCTCGCCGAATGAATAATGAATTCCCGTCATCAACCAATGGCTAAAGCCAGTGGCATGGATAATCAAGCACTAAAAAAGTTTGTAGCAAAAGGCGCTGTGAATCATTCATTGCCTATCTTCCGATCCGCCAACTTGCCCATTTTCTGACCTTCTCAATTTTTGGCTCGGCAGCAGCCTCACCCTAAGAATTTCCCGTCGTGATTTTTCCCATTTCTTAGGGCAAGCCAACTGGCTTGCCGAATTTTCGGACAGGCTTTTCCTGCCACTATATGGCATGCAAATTTTCGGCTCGGCAGCAGCCTTACCCTGCGGAAATGAATACCATCAAAAGTCAAGGTGACATCCAACCTATGTAGCATCAAGGGTTGTCCGAGACGGTCATTTAAATTTCGTTGCCCACAAGGGACGATGCTACATAATGAGAGTTTTTGTTTTGTGATTCAAAAGGCGGTCGCGTTACTTTGATTTCTTGAAATGGTAGAGCTTTTAACTTTGCGTCTTGTGACCATTTTCGGCTCAGCAGTAGCCTCGCCCCAAGAAAACGAGCTTTGTGCTTTGCACCCCGCACTCATTTTTCAGCTTGGCGGTAGCCTTACCTTCAAAAGCGAACTTTGAATTCAGAGCCTTGCACTCAACATTGAACTTGACTTGGTAGTGCAGAAAGTGAAACTGATTATCTGTCAGCGCTTCAGCTCTTTGCTCAGGAGTTTTTTGGTGCTTAGCCATACATGCCGTTGGCTTCCAAGACGGGGTTTAAACGACCATGGCAGATGAGCACCAACACTATATAGGTTGTGTTTTACCTTGGTTTTTGAAAATGGCGTTAGCTGTCCATGCCACTGGCTTTTCAGACAGTGGTCTCTAACGAAATAAATGAGAGCCAAACTCATTATTGAAAGCTCTTACAAGGTTAGTGCTCAATCATTGGAGCGGTGGAAGCCAGTGGTGAGTAACTTTTCTGATGTCTAAAAACAGCGCTCAGAAATTTCGTCAGTGACTACAGGTTATAAAAATCGTTGCTTCAGATACCATGTTGGGAAGGTGAGCATCAAATACAGAATGTGTGCGTTGGTTATCGGATCAGCAACTGGTTCGCGGTGCATTGGATGAGATAGAAAACGAAGGTGGTTGAAAACCTGATTCGGTATTAGCCTGTAGCGTTGTTGGGAAATATGTTTTCCCAACAACATTTGCAGTTGGAAGTTACGCAGTTGGATATGGGCAGTTAGTGAGCCACCCACATCATTTGTTTTTGTCGCTGTTTTTGTTGAGCTGTAGTTCGCCACTACGAAAACAACGCTAACTGCGCAACTACCACGCGGTAAATAGCAGCGTGTTTTTAAAGATGCTCTCTCATTGATTACACCTGCAGCATGAACATCGTTCGTGGTTGACGATTTGATGATGCGCGGCATAATCTATGCTTGAATGAATGACGGTAAGTTGGGAATGTAGTTTTGAGTTTTGAAGTAAGGTCAAGATGTTGTTGAGGCGCCCCTCCTCTCATCACGAGCGGTGGAGGGTCACGCGCCCGATGAAGCCCGGCAACCTACCGATGGCATAGGTAGCTGCATGTCATCGGCAAGGTGCCAAATGCGTTGAGTCCTTGGAGTGGATGTGAAACTTCCAAGGGCAAGAGATGAGAGGAGTGGGATACCGCAGGTGGCAAATGTTATGCCAATGCCCAGGTCCCGCTCCTCTCCATAAGGGGCGCTTCCGAGTCGTAATGGGGGCGTTTGCAATCATTGTAACGGGACTGAAGATGGGGAGGCGGGACATGGGCATAGCAGTTTGTGGGAAAGTGAGTTAGCCACATGAAGGCGTTCACATTTCTCAATCGTCAAACCGCCTCCCTACTGTATTGAAGCTGTGCATTGTGCAGATATGCCCCGGCGACTCACGGATATGCCCCAGCAGCTATGGATACAAATCCGATTTATTCTTAAAAGCCATTAGCGGGGGGTAATGCAGATGCACCTGAGGGTGAACCTTGGAAGAAATGTGGTCGTTGATGACATGCCGATGGAGATAGTTGAGCGCAAGGGAAAAGGTCATCCTGATACTCTGTGCGATGGTGCGGCAGAGGAGCTCAGCAGGATGTTATGTTTGTTCTATCGCGAGCACACGGGGCGTATACTTCATCACAATGTGGACAAGTGTGTTCTCGCCGGGGGACGCTCATCACCACAGCTTGGTGGCGGAGCAATTGAAGAGCCAATTTATGTGCTGCTTGTCGGCAGAGCAACGCTTGAGTGGCGTGGCTCTCAGAACGAAATTTGGCGCGTGCCAATTGGAAAGATGGTGCTTCAAGGAATCCAGAATTGGTTCCAAAGGCAACTTCCAAATCTGCCTATACCAGGCGCCCTAATGGTTGATTACAGGATAAAGCGAGGCAGCGAGGATTTGATTGCCAACTATGACATGGGCTGTGATGTCCCGAGAGCAAATGACACATCACTTGCAGTTGCATTTGCGCCTCTCTCTGTAACTGAGCAACTCGTTAAGGAAGCGGAGATGTTTCTCAACTCACCGGCATTGAGAGTTGAGTTGCCAGCTATCGGCGAGGACATAAAAGTTATGGGTGTGAGAACAGGCAGGCGTATCAGGCTGACAATAGCTGCTGCATTCATCGACCGGTATGTGAGGTCGGTGAGAGAATACTACGAGTTAAAAGAGGTGGTGAAGGAAAAGCTTAAACAACACCTGTGCGAGAATTGCTTGATCAAATTCCCAGTGGAGTATGAGGTTGAGATTGAACTGAATACAGCCGACGAAGGTGACACCATTTATATCACCGTCACTGGAACAAGTGCTGAATGCGGCGACGATGGGCAAGTTGGCAGAGGTAACAGGATCAACGGCTTGATAACACCGTATCGCCCGATGAGCCTTGAAGCTGCAGCTGGCAAAAATCCGGTGTCACATGTCGGCAAGATTTATCAAGTGATGGCTCAGCTGATCGCAAACAGGCTTGTTGAAGCACAGCCGCAACTCAGGCAGGTCTATTGCTACATGGTCAGTCAAATTGGGCACCCAATCACCGACCCGCAAGCAGTCAACATTGAATACTACGGCGATGTGTCAGAAACTGAGATGAGACAACTTGCAAGTAGCGTTGTTGAACAAGTGTTATCTCAATGGCGTGAAATACAAGATGGGTTTGTTGAAGGGCTTTGGGGAGTGAGCTATCCGGGCATGGCTGTTGCGTGTCAGGCTGAACTGGCTAAAAAGGCTGTATGAGCGGAGTGCAGTCAGGCGCAAACCTCATTGGTCAAAATTGGTTTGCCAAGGTAAGGTTGTCAGCGCTTTGTATGGTGGCTCTTTTAAGCCACCTAAAGTGAGATTGGTAGCGCATGCGAAGGGCAATTCTTGCAAGCCAATGAGAAGAAGGTTGATGGTGCACCAAAAGACACACTATTAAAGAGCCATTTGGAGAATTACATCTCCCAAAACAAACTCCAAAGTGCCCTCATAGTTAAGTTATCGCCCCAAAGTATGCAAGGTGCTCCAACTTCAACCCCACCAATGGCTTAACTCAATGGCTTTTGCGGGAAATGGCTTGCGCTCTTCGCTGCAAATGTTGCTGGCAAACACATTTCGCAACCATGCTATGGACTTCAAGTCATAGTTGCCGGCGAAATTTAAACGACCGCCTTTGAGCAAGCCACAACGCTGCATGGGTTAGATATCACCTTAATTTTTGAAAGTGGTATACTGAGCACAAGCAAACTCCTGAGCAAAATAGCGACAGCTTTTACTGATTCAGCCTTGGCGCCCCATTCAAGTTAATTCGGTGAATAAGGCTTCGCTAACAGTAACCGAATCAAGGATGTGTTGTCTATAATTGGCGAACATGCTGAAGTGAGATGTGTTGCTTGATATGACATCTCAACTCTGACATAATGGCATGTGCGGAGGTGTGATGAAATGAAGTTAAACGCCTATTCCAGTGAAGCTATATGCGTGGCGATCATCCTCACATGGTGTATGTTCACTCCTGTCTTGTTCATCGGATTCGCATATGAACAGGATGATAAATTCACAGCTGCTAAGGTTGTAGCTGCTCTTGAACAGCACCTTCGCAAGCGCATTTCAAACCCGGTTGATCCTAAAGCGCTGCATATAAAGATTGTTCAATCACCAAGCCAAGAGGAAACTGCGAAGGGTAAGTTTCAACTCGTTGAGATTCGTAGTAGCCCAGTCAGAATCAAGACCGTGAATTTGCTCAAGTTTGAGGCGCTCGTGATTGAACCAGTAGTGGATGCGAAGATGCTCGTTGAGGATGACAAGTTAGTTGTGCTCTCAGTTAAAGAGTCGCATTGCGATGCTATTTTTACGCCGCAAAGCTTTGAGCAAATCTTTGCCGAGGGCAAATACACGAAGAACATGAACATCAAGGTGAAGTTTCGTGATGACAATCAAGTTGAGTTGACTGGGCGTTGGACACTCTTCGGCATCAACAATCCGTTTAGAGCTGTCGGGAAATTTTTACCGGCTCAAGATGGTTCGGTGCATGTGCGCTTCAGCGAGCTTTACTTCAATGCTGTGCCGGTGCCAGAGTGGCTTCAAAGGCGGCTTGAGGGAAGACTCAATCCGCTCCTCAAACCAGATGACATGATATTTGATCCCATCATCAGGAGCGTCGTGATTGAGGGTGACAGAATGCTTGTTAGCACAAAGCCGCTTAAGCCGGCGCAAGGCAAATGACTCGGAGGTGAGAACATGGCTCAAGAAGGGAACACCCTCGGAGGGCAAGCTAACTCCGATGGTAGCAATACTGGATTGAACAGCGGTGAAGCTCAAGAGAGCGTAACACCACAAACGGCTCAGGTTCAACAACCGTCGCATGTAAGAGTATTTGCCATTATAGGATGGCTCATAGCGCTGTTATCATTGGTGTTAAATGGGTTGCTGGTAACACGCTTGCGTATTACAGCGAACGAAGTGAAACGGTTGTCTGGGCAAATTTCCCACCACAGATCGGAATTGGCACACGCTGCATGGCAGCTGCTCTCGCCGGCGAGGCGGGATTTAACCTACGCCAGCTTTAGCTTTGACCCCGAACTTTACACACCGCACCAAGTCATTGAATACCTTGAATCAGCCCGCCCTTGGATTAACCTCGCCAGAGAGATTGTCCCAGAACCTAAGCACGCCGAACAGTTATCAAAGGCTGTAGCGCTCCTTGATGAGGTTAAGGAGCTATTATCGCAACTGGGACAGCAAGAGAGTGCGCAGCAAAAGCTTAATGAGGCAAGGGACATACTTAGGGATGTCATGGGGCAGCTGCAGCGCATGCGCACACAATAGGCAATTTATGCTGCTGACATTTAGGTGATGATAAGAGGCTAAGATTTTGGGGCATCAAATTAATCTGATGAGGTGGATGAGAAGGTGAGGTGATAGGCAATGGATGCAATTGAAGCCATGAAGAGCCGTCGCAGCATAAGGTCATTCAAGTCCGACCCAATCCCAAGGGAGATAATTGAGGACATCATTGATTGCGCAAGACTTGCCCCAACAGCTCTGAACTACCAGCCTTGGGAGTTTGTAATTGTCACTGATGCACAGATGAGGAAGCGCATAGCTGATGAAACGGATTATGGCAAGTTCATAGCGCAAGCGCCAGTTTGCGTAGCCGTGTTTTGTAAGGATGTTAAGTATTACCTTGAGGATGGCAGCGCAGCAACACAGAACATATTGCTTGCAGCGCACGCACATGGTCTGGGCGCATGCTGGGTAGCCGGTGATAAAAAGCCATACGCAAATCGCATTGCTGAGTTGCTCGGTGTCCCAAGCGGATATAAACTCGTGAGCTTAATACCGATCGGTTATCCAGCTGAGCAGCCGGGAAGAATATCCAAGCGGAAGCTAAAAGAAGTCATCCACTGGGAGAAGTTTTGAACGATGGGAAGGCAAAACAACAGATGTTGAGACAATCACGATAAAGCCATGGTGGCTTGCTTTTAATTGAAGCGCATTGGCATCGGCGTGAAGATCAGCGAAGCCTGTTGCGAATTGGTGGTTAAGTGATTGAGGAGCCTTTTGAAGCAGCCTCGCTAATAGCTTCAGGAAGATGAAGCATTGAATCGTTAAATCCGTTGTCCGGTGTTACCAAGAGGGAGGTGGATGCCGATAAATCGGTTTTCAAGAAGGTCGCCCCATACTCTCTCCACCGCACCCTCCTTCCTACGCCTTCCGTTGGCGAGCCGATTTGCACAATGCTATCCCTTCACCTCGGGATTTACTAACGGGTATTGCTTATTGCTGTGGCTTAGGTCTTCCTCTCAGATGGCGATTGCGGAGAGCTGTGCAAAAATTTGTTCGTCACTGAAGCCGCGCAGGTCAACGCTTTTGTTTCGGCACGCTGCAACGCATGCACCGCAGCCTTCGCACAGCCCGGGATTAACCGATGAAACCACTTTTATCAAGTTGCCGCGCCTGTCTCTTATCTCCTTGCGCTCAACAGCGTTGTATGGGCAGACCCTTTCACAGTCAAAGCAGCCTGTGCAAGTCGTCTCGTTAACTACTGCAATTGTCGGTTCGCGCTCAATTCTCGGTGCGCCAAATATGCCAAGGACCTTTGATGCTGCAGCGCTTGCCTGTGCTACTGATTCGGGGATATCTTTTGGTGCTTGGCATGCACCGGCAAGGAAAACTCCGGCTGTGGTTGTTTCAACCGGGCGTAGCTTCGGATGTGCCTCGCTGAAGAAACCATATTCGTCATACGGGATGCGCAGCTTGCGTGCAAGTTCCTCAAACCCATCCGAGGGGCGCATAGCGGTTGCGAGCACAACTATATCGGCTTCAACCTCAATCAATTTTCCGCTAAGGGTATCCATCCCCTTGACTATGAGCTTTCCGTTGCTCTCATAAATCCTTGAAACTCTGCCTCGTATATAGCATGCGCCCTCTTCCTCAATCGCTCTGCGCACGAATTCATCATAGCCTTTCCCACCAGCCCTTATGTCCATGTAAAACACATAGCTCTCACCATCGTGCACTCTATGCTTGAACAACAGGGCGTGCTTCGCAATATACATGCAGCATATCTTTGAGCAGTATGGTATTCCCTTCGCCCTATCCCTTGAGCCGACACACGCTATAAAGACTACGACTTTGGCTTCCTTGCCGTCTGATGGGCGCAACACCTTTCCGCCAGTTGGCCCCGAGGCACTCAGCAGGCGCTCAAATTGAAGACCGTCAATTACATCCTTGAACCTGCCACTGCCATATTCCCCATAAAGAGACGGTGAGATAAGCTCATATCCGGTCGCTACAATGATGGCTCCAACCCTCTCCGTGACGAATTCGTCTTGCTGTTCGTAATCAATCGCCTTTACCGGACACACCCTTTCACACACTCTGCATTTGCCCTCAGTGAAGTAGCGACAATGCTCGCGGTCAATAACCGGCACATTTGGGACCGCCTGGGGAAATGGAGTATAAATTGCGGGGCGAGTCCCAAGCCCTCTATCAAACTCGCTTGGTATGCCATCTCGTCTTGCCGGGCATCGTTGCATGCAAAGCCCGCAACCAGTGCACAAATCCTCACGAACCGAACGAGCCTTCTTCCTGATCGTCACTTCAAAATTGCCTATATAGCCACGCACATCTTCAACAACTGAATATGTGTAAAGCTTGATCTTCTGGTGTTGGCGAACCTGAACCATCTTTGGCGTGAGGATGCATTGCGAGCAATCAAGGGTTGGGAATGTCTCAGAGAGCTGTGCCATGTGTCCACCTATTGATGGCTCCCGCTCAACAAGCACAACATCATATCCGCCATCTGCAATGTCTAACGCAGCTTGGATACCAGCTATCCCGCCGCCGATGACGAGTGCTCGCTTCGTCACATCAATGTATATTGGATAAAGTTCCTGATTGCGCTTCACCTTCTCAACCATGATGCGTGTAAGCTCAATTGCCTTCCTTGTTGCTGCCTCTTTATCTTGGTGAACCCATGAGCAATGTTCTCTTATGTTTGCCATCTCACAAAGGTATGGATTTAAGCCGACAGAAGCGCATGCAGTTCGGAATGTAGCTTCATGCATGCATGGGCTGCATGCAGCCACAACAACGCCTGTCAAATTATGCTCCCTTATCGCATCTTGAATGAGTTTCTGACCTGGGTCTGAACACACATAGCGATAATCGGTGGAGTAGACTACGCCGGGATGCTTTGCCAGCTCATCTTTGACTCTCTCAACATCAACTGTTGCAGCTATGTTGACTCCGCAATGGCAAACGAAAACACCGATGCGAGGCATCCTTATCACACCTCACATGCATATCCTTATGCAACATAAATAACGGCTAATGGCATAAGTCGGCAGTTATATGTTCCCACCGAAAGCGCACTATCAGCCTGTAACCTTAAGCACAGCGCTTAATACCGGGATCGGATTTATCATATGCTTGTTCAAGCCAACCTCTCCAACTGAAGCGCCAAGCGCAAGCGCTATCAGTTGCGTGAAGTAAACGATTGGCATATCATGTTTTTGTCCTGCTTTGGCATCGGCATCAACTTGGTAAACATCAAGGTTAACATGGCAAAGTGGACACGCAACACAAATGACCTGTGCACCTCTTGCCTTCGCATCAGACAATATTAGATGAACTCTCTCTGCGACCAATTCGCTCCTGCTTAGCGCCAAGCTTGCCCCACAGCATTCCACCTTATATGCCCAATCCACTGTTTCAGCCCCAATGGCTTCAATTAGCCTGTCCATCAGCTGCGGATTTTCCGGGTCATCAAATTGCATAACCTTTGGTGGGCGCACAAGCAAACAACCATAGTAACAAGCCACCTTCAAACCGCTAAGAGAATGCTTCACCATCCCCTTAATGCGCTCAACACCATAAATGTCGTGCAACACCGAAAGCAAGTGAAGAACATTGATATCACCAAGTTGCTCAACTTTGCATCCATCAAGCAGCTCGGGGAGTTGCGATATTTTCTCCCTAACAGCGGAGTTGTGTTTCAATTCGTGTGCCGCAAACTTGAGCCTGTTAAAACAAGCTGCGCATACAGTCAGGATTGGCATCTTAAGCTTGGCGGCAAGTGCAAGGTTCCGTGCACCAAGCGCTATCGGGAAAAGTGTCCTAATGGCATGAGCGGGTGTAGCACCGCAGCATATCCAATCGGGTATTTCCTCAAGTTCTATTTCGAGAAGATTACACAGGGCTTTCGTTGACATGCCATACTCAACTGCAGTTCCTGACAGTGAGCATCCCGGATAGTATGCAAACTTAAGATTGATGCCGCTCATCGTATTTGTAACCTCAACTGTGTTGTGTTTCATGTGCGTTGACATGTCGTTCACCTTCTACGCGCTCAAGCTTTTTCACCTTCTCCCAGATGCTCCTCAACTCCTTTAACCCCTTAATTTTCTCGGGCAGCATCGGCAGCTTGCCACGAGCAAACAGTTGCAATCCCCTCCCAAAATCTTTGAACGGTCTTCCAAGGGCTATGTTTAGGCGCAAAGCAAGCTCCGGCTCAAAAACCCTTCCACGGCGCTCTATGTTCTCTACGAATTGCGAAAGCGCCTCGACAGTCTCCCTCTCGGAATCTGTATATCCCGCTTCAAGAGCCATGATGCGCAAGGTGTCCATGACATGCGCAATTTCAACCTCTTGGGGGCAGCGAGTTGTGCATGTTTGGCAAGCCGCGCAAATCCAAATCGTGTTGCTTTTAAGGACATCGTCGCGCAGCCCAAGCTGTATCAGGCGCATTATCCTTGCAGGGTCTATATCCATAGCAAATGCCATTGGGCAACCGCTGCTGCATTTACCACATTGATAACATTGGCTAATCCTTTGCCCAGAACGCCTTTCAACTTCGGCTGTAAATTCCTTAAGTCTCATATCCGTGAGCTTGACAACATCGCTCACCTGTCATCATCCTCCTCACAATCTGAGAACAAACGATAGCTCACCATTCAAACAAAGTTGCAACTCTGTTGCCATGCAAGTCCGCACCGCAAACGCCAAGGCAAAAGTGCCAACACATGTGAGTAATGCAAAGCGGCATTAGCATCATGCCCATGAAACCTCCCGGGCAATTCTTTAGCGCAATTGTGCAGTGGCTTTCTTGAGCCACTGGAAATTAGTTGACAGTGCACCGTAAGATACACTTTCAAGCACCGCAAAGTTGCGCGGGCATATTGCCCATTTAACCTTTCAAGGACATTTGTAGAATGACTGGCGCAGAGGACAGTCACCTTTAGCCGACAGCAGTTCACAAATAGGCAGCCTAATCAAGAGCAAGGTCGGACGAAGCTTGCCTCTATTCTTTTTGGGCGTATTTCATGCACCTCTAATACCGAAGGCATCAGTTTCAAGACGATCGCAAAACGGCGATGCCTGCTGCTCAAAACAGTTTATTCACAAAGTGGCGCCATCCTCAAACCAGCAAGGCATGTGCAAAACGCTCATGCCACCACACCAATTGAAGCTATGCAGCCAATTTGAGCTCATCGGCGTGTGAGCGCACCTTATCAATTGCCTTAGCTACATCCTCCATATCCTTCTCATCGGCGAGCAGCACCCATTGAGGCAGCCAGACTGCAGTCTCAATCACCTCTTCGGCAACTGGCAAACTAACAGTTGAGTAGTTTACCTCCCGTCCGAGCAGCCTCTCAAATCTCTTCGGCAGATATTCAAGAAACACAAGCTCACGATACAACGGGCGCGAGTAGCCGGGTGACAATGGTATACCCTCCTTCTGCACGGCAGCTGCGACCCGGTGTTTGGTGGCATTGCCAAACTTGCTCAAGTCAAGTCTGAATATGAAAAGGTGGTATGCGTTGCGCGTTACACGCTCATCTTCACTTGGCAGGAGCACACCATCAACGCCGGAGAGCAACTTGCGCAAGTATGCAGCGTTGCTTTCACGCCTTTGCGCCCACTCCTCCATGCGCTCAATCTGCGCAAGCAATACTGCAGCTTGCCATTCAGTCATCCTGTAATTGCCACCCATTATAGGGTGCTCATACCACTCACCGCCTGGGCGGCGTCCGACATTGTGCAAAGACCACGCCATTAGGTGAACATCGTCATCGTTTGTGATTATGATGCCGCCTTCACCCGCAGAGATGTTCTTTGAGTTCTGGAATGAGAAGCAACCTGCATCGCCAAACGATCCGACCGGTT
>JANXAS010000129.1 GCA_025062195.1 Armatimonadota bacterium | reverse complement strand
CTTTGTATCGGAAAGGAAGCCCCAAAACTTTGCAAGCATCATCAAGTGGGACTAAGATGAAGTAGTCCTCTTCACGATAAACCAAAGACAATGGACTCCATGTGGTTTTGGGAGGTGGTTGCGGAGGAAAATAACCCTGATTGAGTTTCTGCATACAACGAATTATACCCATGTGAGATACATGAATGCCAGGACCTACAGGCTCCTCATCTAATTTCGGTCCGACTTTCTCATACCATTTGATCGCTTCTTTGTAATTCCCCATCTCCTCGTAAATTTCCGCTATCAACACTCGCACACTCTTTGCCCTAACTGCCATACTGATAGGAATGGGTAAACCAGAACCTTCAACCGTTGCCCTAAGAATTGAACCTTTGTCGTAAGGGTCTGGAAGGTCACCTTTCGCAAACCTTAAAACCCAACTTGGATACCAGCACACCATGACATTACCACTTTGTTGATGCACCTTTAATGCAATGCTAAGCGCTTCATCATATTGACCTTGAATGAACAAAGCGTATACCTTTTTAACCCTTTCCTCCACATCCTTTGAAGGCTTAAGTAATGGTGGCACTGATTTTACTGTCTGCTGACCATAACCTGCATGCCATAGTAGCGTTGTGCAAAGGAAACAAAGAGAAATCAAACTTACTGCCAGCATCTTCTTTTTGTTCATTGCAGATCCCCCCTTTTTAAGGATTGAGTTTCCATCGTTTCTGACAACCTTTAGTAGAGACGAGATATTGGGGACAGAACTCGGTTGGCCAAAATACGGATGTAGGTTGGAACATAAAGCAATCTTGCGTAGTCGGCCGAAAGTGATGTCCATAAGCAGGTTCATCCCAAAGCACTGTATGACCAAGTTCATGACCTATCACATAAATCAGTCCTGCCCCAGTAGAGTTTGGGTCGCTCATATCAATCTCACAGATAGGAGGACCCCACAAAGGTCGACCTCCCCAATTAGGATCTGAGGGAGGGATGAAGCCTTCATAAGGGCGTCTTGCTTGTCCCCAGATAGGACCGTAAGTAAATCCCCAGTAGACAAATTTATCCAAATCGCCATCACCATCTCTATCCTCTGGCTGATCATTGTCATCGGTATCAGCATATGTCCACACATTTCCCTGACTTGGCACCACAATTGCTGCATAAACATCTCTCCTGTGAGCATAGTTCCAAAGAAAGTTCACAACTCTTAAAGGATACCCTACCCCCTCATTTGCATTCAAAAGCCAAAAGCCTTTATTGTTTTCTCCGGGAACACCTTGTCCAGGGAAGCCATCGTTTGAAGT
>JANXAS010000128.1 GCA_025062195.1 Armatimonadota bacterium | reverse complement strand
AGTTCATGAGGAGACCCCCTGGCGACTGCGCTAACTACATGACCAACATGCCAATGGGTGCGCGCAGCATTTACGACCCAACTACAAGGGCTTGCAATCCAGCTAACAACCCCGGCGACGCATGGTGTGATACTAACTAATGCTCTGCAAGCAGCAGAGGTAAATACAACAGGTGACGCTAAAGCTAACAAAGGTCAAAGAGGGGGCTTCTAAATTACGAGAAACCTTGGGGCACCTCATAAGTGTGGGTGTTTTATTACGCGTCTGCGAGGAGATCGCCGCGGTGTTTTTCAAAGCCACTTTCAAAGGGGCATTCAAAAATGGCTGTTAAATCCCCGCACCACAGTCTTTGTGATTCTAAACCACCATCGTCCACAAGAGGCGAAGCTACAAGGAGAGAGTCCCTGTCCTCTCGCGATTCAGAGGGCGATAGGTAAGCTATGTTGCCGAGGGCTTCCATGAGGAGAGTGCCCATGCTACCTTGGTTTCCTGAAAAGCTCAGAAACGATGGCAGCACAACTCAGATAATGGTCAAGCTAAAGCGTGACTCGCGCAGTGATACCAATTGTGCTAAGATAGACTGCGAGGGGATTAACACGGCCGCCTTTACGGCGAATGTTGTTGGTAGCTATTTTCTCCAACCTATGCTATGAGCTTCAGCCCATAATCGCTGACGAATTTTTAAGTGCCGTCTTTAGACGGCGGAATTTCTTCGCTGGATAAATTCGGCGCCCATAAATTCGTCATCAATCACTGGCTAACCGAGCACCAACAAACTTTGTAGTAAAGAGCGAACACGGCTTATTAATTGATAACAGCGCCCCAAAAACCTGTCTTGCAAGGAGGCGGTTGTGATGAGGCGGGATGCTGCTGCAGTAGTGATGGTCGCTGCTATGTTTATGTGCTCTCTCATTGTTGCCCAGCCCGTCCGCCATGACCGCATTTTTGTTGTGCCCGCGCCGAAGCGAGTTGTCATTGATGGCGATCTGAAGGACTGGGATTTAAGCGGCGCTATAAATTGCGTCTTCGATGAAGCGCTAAAGCCGCGCTTTACTGTCACAGTTGCTGCGATGTATGACGCTCAAGCACTTTACATCGCTGCCCACTTCGTTGATGATACACCATTGCTCAATCGCCACGACCCCGCTGTTGAACCAGACCGGGGCTGGGATGGAGACTGTTTGCAGGTGCGCCTGTGCAGTGATACGAAAGCACCATACCCATTGCCCAACATGGAGAGTGACAGGGTCTGCCACCTAACGATGTGGCTTTACACTGATAAGCAATTGCCTGTTTTGCA
>JANXAS010000127.1:878-1309 GCA_025062195.1 Armatimonadota bacterium | reverse complement strand
GGGGCGGCGGGTGGTGCTGCGCGCGTGGCAGGAACGCGGGCGCGAAACCGTGAGCCATCCCGACGCCGCAGAGCCAGTGCCGTGGATGCTTGTGCCCCACTTGCAAGCGCGACGACTGGTACGCGTGCTGCAGGGCGAATCAGACGAGTATGAGCCATTCGTGATTCGCTGAACGCGCCCACTCGCGTTTGGGCAGCACGCGCTTTGAGCAACCTCGCTCCCTTGCCCCCTCCGTAAACAGAGAGGGGAAGCAGGCGCGTGCAAGGCGTGCAGTTCCGCCTTTCCGCACACGGAGAGGGGGATAGAAGGGTGAGGTTATACCAATCGGGGTTTCAAATGCCGTTGCGCCCACACCCCCACCCCCCCGCCCCCCACCCCGGGGGGGGGGGGCCCAATTACCCACACCCCACCCCGGGGGGGGGGGGGGCGGG
>JANXAS010000127.1:0-868 GCA_025062195.1 Armatimonadota bacterium | reverse complement strand
TCACCCCCAGCCCCTCTCCCCCAACGCGGGAGAGGGGAGCCAAATTCCCCCTCTCCCACGCAGTGGGAGAGGGGGCAAGGGGGTGAGGGCATAACGACGCTTGAAATCCCGATTGGTAAGTGTCTCACAAATGAAATCGTCTTGTTTTGGGCGCGTCCGCAACACGCCCCTACGAGGCATCCCGGGTAGGGGCGGGTTCCCAACCCGCCCTGTGGAAAAGAGACGATTTCAAGCAGGAGGCACTTGTTAGCAGCAAAACGAAGGGGTGAGAATCGATGCGCATAAACATTCTCATCTGCTACGATGTGGAGACAGTGGACGCTGCGGGGCGCAGGCGCCTGCGCAAGGTCGCCAAAGCGTGCGAAGCCTACGGACAGCGCGTCCAAAAGTCGGTGTTCGAGTGTCGCCTGACCGAAAGTCAGCTGCAGGCACTCAAACACCGCCTGCTGCGCATCATCGACCGAAGTGCCGACAGCCTGCGCTTCTATCGCTTGCCTGGCGACCGCGCCCAGTGGGTGGAGACCTACGGACGAGACACCTATGTGGACTTCGAGGAACCGCTGATTATTTAGCCACGCTAAATAGTGCGCGAACCTCCCCACCCGCTGAACTGGAAACAAATGTCTCCTGAGGTTCGCGCACCCCTTAGCTACGCTAACTATCTGAACTCACACCGCCCCACACACCCCACACCCCACCCCAAACAACCCCACCCAACACCCCACACCCGAACTCAACACCACACCCCAACCCACCCCAACCCCCAAACCCCCGCCCGTAGACATCTGTCGCGCGAACCTCCCCCTGTGGGACAGTTGAACTCCACTTGCGTTGAGGTTCGCGCAACGGCTGAGTTCAAAATTTGGGG
>JANXAS010000126.1:836-1368 GCA_025062195.1 Armatimonadota bacterium | reverse complement strand
AGTGGGATTGAAAGTTATTCGGTTGCGTTAGGTCGTGGTGTTCCCGCTTTGTCCCAATCGCACCACAGTGGGATTGAAAGAAAGTCAGGGCAAAGGCACCGAACATAGGCAGGGCTGTCCCAATCGCACCACAGTGGGATTGAAAGCGTCACGCGGTACCTGCAGGAGGAGGTGCGGGCGCGCGTCCCAATCGCACCACAGTGGGATTGAAAGCACTGCGGGCAACGGTAGACATAGGTGTTGGCACCCGTCCCAATCGCACCACAGTGGGATTGAAAGCACAACTACCCGCAACCGACTGCCGAGGATGTATAGGTCCCAATCGCACCACAGTGGGATTGAAAGCTGGAGGACGACCGCCGCCTCCTGATTCCCGCCGGCGTCCCAATCGCACCACAGTGGGATTGAAAGAAGCGAACGGTGCTGATAACGGCAGGCAGGGCCTATAGTCCCAATCGCACCACAGTGGGATTGAAAGCGGGCCGCACCTGCACGGCGGCACCGCCGCTCGGAGGACCCGCGCGCACCCCAC
>JANXAS010000126.1:0-826 GCA_025062195.1 Armatimonadota bacterium | reverse complement strand
TTCATCCGTTTTCCCTTCCGATCCCACCGTGGTATTGAATTCTCTGCGGGCAAGGTGAGCCATCGGTCGTCGCTCCCGTCCCAATCGCACCACAGTGGGATTGAAAGCGAGCAGCCCGTCCGGCTGCCCCAGCGTAGCAGGCAGTCCCAATCGCACCACAGTGGGATTGAAAGTGCCCCCCGGCTGGCTGGCCACCTGTCGTGCCCTCCGTCCCAATCGCACCACAGTGGGATTGAAAGTAGGGTATGTGAGCTCATGGGTTATCGTTTCCTCATGTCCCAATCGCACCACAGTGGGATTGAAAGTTCTGACGAGAACCCGTGAGGGGGCTCACCTCCTTTGTCCCAATCGCACCACAGTGGGATTGAAAGCGGGCCGCTGCTGGTGGGCGTCACCACGTTCACCCGGTCCCAATCGCACCACAGTGGGATTGAAAGCCTGCCCACGACCTCCTGCCTCCCGAGGAGGAGCGGGTCCCAATCGCACCACAGTGGGATTGAAAGGTAGCCGTGAGCGCGCACCTGCGTGGCGTGCTTGTAGGTCCCAATCGCACCACAGTGGGATTGAAAGCGCGGCCCACTCCGCCGCGTCTAGTCGCCAGTGCAAAGTCCCAATCGCACCACAGTGGGATTGAAAGCAGCTATAGGCACAGGCTATGGCCTAGCCTGCGGCGGTCCCAATCGCACCACAGTGGGATTGAAAGCTTCTTCGATGCGGTCACGCCACTGGCCCGTCGTCACTAGTCCCAATCGCACCACAGTGGGATTGAAAGTAGAAAACTTCGTCAAAAATTGGTGGTGAAAGGGCTTGTCCCAATCGCACCACA
>JANXAS010000125.1 GCA_025062195.1 Armatimonadota bacterium | reverse complement strand
ACTGCGTATGGACATAAAACAAGCCTTTGATACCCCCAAGTGCAAAAAATGTGGCTGCTTGCGTGACACTCTTTTTGCCTTGAGAGAGGAAACAGCCAAAATCACAGGCGAAGAGGCCGATGCCTTGAGAGCAGAAATTGACCAGTTCCTTGAAGGCATGGAAGCCATCCAGTATCAGTGTTTGGGCTGCGACCCTTGCTATCCTGCTGTCGCTGAAAATCGCTTCCACGCTTCTGCTGAAGGCATCTTGCCTTTGATAACAGTTCAACGCCCTTCCTGTGCTTTTGATGTGCGAAGTGATGGCGAATGGCCGGTTGTGGCAGGCGAATATTTTGTCCTTGACCGACATGGCAGCGTTGCCGTCTCTACCCTTGCCAGCGCCGAATTGGCTGAAAAATTGGCTAATTTGAGACCAAAGGGGTTGGCGATCGTTGGCAAGACAGAAACGGAAAACATTGGGATTGACAAAGTGGTGAAAAACATCGTTACAAACCCTTGCATTCACACTCTCATTGTTGCTGGTCAGGAACCGAAAGGTCACATGAGCGGGCAGGCTCTGATGGCTTTGGCTGAAAACGGTGTGGACGAAAAGCAACGCATCATCGGTGCGAAAGGGAAGCGCCCTTTCCTCAGGAATGTCACTACAAAAGAGATTGATCAATTTCGCCGACAAGTTACTGTCGTGGATTTGATCGGTTGTGAAGATGCTGAACGCATCGCTGCCGAAGTAGAAACCATTGCTAATGCTCGCCCTTGCAATTGCCAAACCCCTTTGGTTCAAAGCGGTGATATGTTTTCTGTTCAACGCATCAAAGCCCGACCTTCCCAAAGACCTTTGAAATTGGACAAAGCAGGTTACTTCGTCATTATCCCACAGCCTGATAAAGGCATCATCGTTATTGAGCATTACGATTACCACGACCGATTGCTTCACATCATAGAAGGCGAAGATGCTCGTTCCCTTTGCGCCACCATTATTGAACTTGGTTTTGTGACTCAAATTGACCATGCTGCTTATCTTGGGCGAGAACTGATGAGAGCCGAACTCTCTTTGCGACACTCCTTGCCCTTCATCCAAGACGGAGCGTAAAGGGCTTTTTGTGCCAAAACAGAGATTCAAGGAAATTTTCTCCGCTTCCAAAGGTGAAAGAGCGAATGTGACTATGTTGATGCTGTCAGTCATTTGACAGTCACCACCCATGAAAGCAAAATCAAAAGAGGTGAACAAAAATGCGATTGCCATCCAACTAGCCAAAGGATTTGCCACCACCTCCGCAGATGTCTAAAATTTAGGTGGTGACGGAAGATGACAGAAGTGAGAGGCAAATCCCAGAGCAGGCGAAGAGTCAAATCAGTGGAGTATGTGAGCCTTGCTGAATACATTGAACGAGCGATGAGACATGCACGCATCACAAAGGACAAGACAGGATACACTGCT
>JANXAS010000124.1 GCA_025062195.1 Armatimonadota bacterium | reverse complement strand
AGTGGGATTGAAAGAGGAAGGAGGTGAAAGCCGCTGCTGGAAGTGTGGTGAGTCCCAATCGCACCACAGTGGGATTGAAAGTCCCAGGCCACAGGAATGGCGACCGCCATCCCTCGTGTCCCAATCGCACCACAGTGGGATTGAAAGCTTCGCAAAAGAGGTATTTTGCGAAGCGGGGGCCTTGTCCCAATCGCACCACAGTGGGATTGAAAGCATTTCGTGTCAATGGCGTAGCCAACAGTTTGTCAAGTCCCAATCGCACCACAGTGGGATTGAAAGTCGAGCGCACCCGGGGCGGCAGCCACTACGCCTACTGGTCCCAATCGCACCACAGTGGGATTGAAAGCGTCCTGGCCAGGAACGGGGCGCCCGCACCGGGGACCGTCCCAATCGCACCACAGTGGGATTGAAAGTCATCGAGCGGGCGCGGACGGGCAGGCTCAAGTTCGTGTCCCAATCGCACCACAGTGGGATTGAAAGCTACCACCTGGGCAGGGCCATCGCTGCCCTCCTGGAGGTCCCAATCGCACCACAGTGGGATTGAAAGTATCTCGTATGCCTGCCGCACCTGGCCCAGGGGGTCGGCGGGTCCCAATCGCACCACAGTGGGATTGAAAGGCCTCCCAGCCGTCTGGCAGGCGGGGCACGGACGGGTCCCAATCGCACCACAGTGGGATTGAAAGTCTCGGCAACTGGCTTGTCAGTCGAGTAGCGCGTGTGGTCCCAATCGCACCACAGTGGGATTGAAAGTGGTGGGCGAGCGGCGCATCAACGAGCCGTTCCCCAGTCCCAATCGCACCACAGTGGGATTGAAAGCTGTGGTGCGGCTGGGGTTGGGCTGGGGTAGGGTGGGTCCCAATCGCACCACAGTGGGATTGAAAGGAAAATGCAGGCGGCACAGGAATATCGGCGGCAGGTGGTCCCAATCGCACCACAGTGGGATTGAAAGCGGCGTGAGGGCCAGGCAAGCTCCAGACACCCTTCCGGTCCCAATCGCACCACAGTGGGATTGAAAGTCGGCATCCTCTACGGCCTTTTCGGGGGACCGGAGGGTCCCAATCGCACCACAGTGGGATTGAAAGCGGGCGGGGCCGACTTGAGGAGGACGCACGCCGCCACGTCCCAATCGCACCACAGTGGGATTGAAAGCATGCTACGATCGTCTCACAGCCCTAGGCGCAGGCTATGTCCCAATCGCACCACAGTGGGATTGAAAGCCCGTCCATGCCGCCCGCCGCATGCTACGATCGTCTGTCCCAATCGCACCACAGTGGGATTGAAAGTTCATCGCTTCACCTCCTGCATACAGACGGCCCTGGGTCCCAATCGCACCACAGTGGGATTGAAAGCGCGCAGGGCAGTCGCTATCTCCCTGTCCCACACGTGTCCCAATCGCACCACAGTGGGATTGAAAGCTCGGACGAGCAGATAATCAAGGACTCGGGCGAGAGCGTCCCAATCGCACCACAGTGGGATTGAAAGTGGTCTTGGCAAGGCATCGTCGGCGCATTCCGTAAGGTCCCAATCGCACCACAGTGGGATTGAAAGTCCGGCACCCGGAAGGGCCGGGCAAAGTGGGCTGCCTGTCCCAATCGCACCACAGTGGGATTGAAAGTCTGGCCGTCGCGGTATGCCGCCTTGACATCAAAGGGTCCCAATCGCACCACAGTGGGATTGAAAGCTGCGATGTCATGCCAGTCGTGGGCTGGCATCAGGTGTCCCAATCGCACCACAGTGGGATTGAAAGGGGGGCGGCGCTTGGGCTTATGGCAGGGCGCGTCTTTCGTCCCAATCGCACCACAGTGGGATTGAAAGCCAATCCCCCGGAGCAGGCCGCTGGCGGCTGGGACCGTCCCAATCGCACCACAGTGGGATTGAAAGGAGGCCCGGCATTTCGTGTCGCTGCTGCGGCAAGGGGGTCCCAATCGCACCACAGTGGGATTGAAAGGGGCTGGAGTACCTGGCCTGGCGGCGGGCCCTGGACCGTCCCAATCGCACCACAGTGGGATTGAAAGCTGCTTGATGCCGTCGAACACCCGCTCGTTGGCGACGACCCAATCGCACCACAGTGGGATTGAAAGCGGCCCTCCTTCGATCTTTCCGCCGCATCCAGGTCGCGTCCCAATCGCACCACAGTGGGATTGAAAGCCAGGTAGGCCACCCCAGCGTCTTTCAATCCCACTGGTCCCAATCGCACCACAGTGG
>JANXAS010000123.1 GCA_025062195.1 Armatimonadota bacterium | reverse complement strand
CATCAGTCACCACATAGGGCAACAAAAACAGCGCTCCATCAACTTTTGGTTCCCCTTCGCCTTCGTAACGAACTGTCACGCTTTTTTGCAAGATGAAACCTTTGAGCAACCGGTAGTGAGTGGTGATGACGAAGTCGCCAACTTTTGCTGTGACATCAACTCGGTTTCGCAGCCTTTGAGCCTTGACGGGTTCAACTTTCGGCAAATCGTCGTGCCACCATTTGCCGTCAACTCTCAAACTGAGGGGCAAAGGCGACGGCTGCAGCGCAATGCTTTTGCCTCGCACAGCCGTTGCGACGATGTTTCCCAAACTGTCAAAACGAAATGAAGCGATTTCGCCCTCCAATCTCTGTGCCCATGCAGGTGTCATCAAAGGTATCACCAACCCCGCTATTTTCAGTAACTTATGGTGTTGCATTGCTACCCTCCCTGCACTACTATGCTTAATTCTGGCGAGCAAACTACCATACCACTTCAACATTTTCAATATTCTACCCATGCCGTTGGCTTTAGCAGCAGGTTGCATACTATAAACGACATTCGTGGACAAGCCACGATCCACATAAGTTGGATTTTACCTTTAACTGCATGACTTCTATGGTGAATGCCCGTTAGGGGCAACCTCGAAGCCACATATGCTAAATGAAAATGGTTTAAGGATACACAAAATGTGCACGCTTAATTTCAACTTTCTTGACTCACTGAATTACGAAGAAGGCAGTTGCAGTAACTGTGATTGGGCAAAGAATTGTCGTTACCAAAACTATTGCCGATGCGAGATTTGGATTGACTTTAAACTCTATTGCGAGCAAAGCAGTATTGACTGCAGTTGGCACAGAAGCGCCGAGAATCAAAACTTGCCCAATTTCTGGTTGTATTTTTAGCGAGTGGACAATGGAAAACATTGACAACGGAGAAACAACAAGCCGTAAAATTGCTGCTATGCTTATTGCAGTTCCGTTTTCCAGTCCTCTTTTTTCCGCCAACTGTATACCCAAAGTTACAAGCGCAATTGGAATGAGACCGTCACCTAAGTATCGCAACGAAATTAGCAAGGGCTTTGGAAGCGAAGTTTGAGTTATGGATAGAAATATGCCAAAAATTGCGGAATAAATTAAAGGCATTGAAAATATTCGTCTTACCGCTTCAGCAAACGAAAGCCTCGCACAAGCCAGAAACCAAACCCCAAAAGTGAAAGTCAACACATTGTTAAGTGCAAGCACGAGTGCTTGATAACCAACAAATTGACGCCCCAAGACAAGCTCTATCAATGGCAGCCCGAAATTCCCAGAATTTCCGAGAATTGCGCCCAATATTACTGTCACTCTGCTGGTTGGCTCAAGCTGCACCAACCGTCCAATGAAGGAACTTAGCGCCCACAAAACCATCATGTTAAGCAATACCGCAACTGTGATAATACCTATTGTATTGGCTGATAGAGGAGTTTCAGCAAGCCGGGAAAGTGTCAATGCTGGCACAAAAAGATAAAGGTTTACACGGTTAAGCGTCCCTGCGTCAACTCTAATCCACCTCTGAAACAAAGCGCCCAGACTAACAAGCATCAATATCGGCAAAACTCTTTCCCAGAAAATCGCCCCCAGAGTGCTGACCATTCCCACCACCTCACCTTTAAGTAAACTGTCAACCAAATAAATGTTTGCAGTATGGCACGAAATGAAGTGAAACGTCGCCAAAAAATGAATGAGGCATTCAATTTGCCAAATTTGAGTTGCAACATTTTGCTCTTACTTGCCACATCGCACAGTTTTAATGCAATTCCAACGTCGCTTTTGGACCTATCATGAAACTGTTGATAATTTCTGACACTGACTAAAGTTGGCACTTGGAAATTCATCAGAAACTGCGAATTAAAGCCCACAACATGAATTTTCACTTCTTTATTACCCAGATGATGTCGCCTTCTGCCCAATCTAACCCATATGCTCCATGCCATTTCCCTCTAACGCTGCCGTCATGGTCCTTCATATCCCTGCCGACGCTCCAAATTTTGAAACCTCGCTGCAATCGCTTGTAACGCATTGGCTTTCCGTCAAAGGGGTCAATGGGGGTTGATGGCAAGAACTTGGGCACAAGTTCTTGAAGCGTTTCTGGGTAATGACCTCGTTCATACCGATACAAACGAAGTGCAGCCATCGTTTGAACAATTCTCTGCATTGCATGGTAAGTGGCGGCTTTTTGGAAGATGCTTGAGAAGATAGGTGTGAGGATTTTAGCAATGGCATTCTCTTCCCACATTAATTCCACCCCTGACAAATTCACTCTTTTGACAGGTTGGTCAACTTCTCGTTTCCATCGTTCTTCCAGTTGTTTAATGGCTTCCCAGTCGTAAGGTGCACCTTTGCGGGCAATGGCTATGATTGCATTTTGATGTTCCAGTGTCCTCAATCCATTTTG
>JANXAS010000122.1 GCA_025062195.1 Armatimonadota bacterium | reverse complement strand
ATGAAACGGTTCCGACCACATGTTGTTTTTCATACTGCTGCTTATAAACATGTCCCTATAATGGAGTCTCATCCTGATGAGGCAATAAAGGTCAACGTGCTTGGCACCATGATTTTGGCACGAGCAAGCTGCGAGTATGGTGTGGAAAAGTTTGTGCTTATCTCTACAGATAAGGCAGTTAATCCCACCAGTGTCATGGGAGCAACAAAGCGAGTTGCGGAGATGATTATTTATGAACTCAACCGTTGTAGTGTAACTCAGTTTATTGCTGTTAGGTTCGGTAATGTGCTTGGCAGCCGAGGCAGTGTAGTGCTTTTGTTCCGTAAACAACTTGAGCGTGGCGGTCCCTTGACAGTGACTCATCCCGAAATGAAGCGTTATTTTATGACAGCACAAGAAGCAGTTTTGCTCGTTCTTCAAGCCGGTGCTATAGGACAGGGTGGCGAGGTATTTGTGCTGGATATGGGTGAACCAATTCGCATACTTGACTTAGCACAAGAACTTATTCGGATGTCAGGATATGAACCCGATAAGGATATCCCTATTGTATTCACAGAAATACGTCCGGGTGAAAAGCTCTTTGAGGAGATGCTTGCAGCGGAGGAGGGGACAGAAGCGACCAACCACCCGAAGATTTTTAAGGCTCGCTTGACACCATCAGTTAGCGGTAGGGAGTTTTGGGACAAAATGGAGCAATTGATAAAGGCAACTCGTAATGGAAGTTATGGTGAAGTTATTTCACTTTTACAAGCGTTAGTGCCAACTTACCAACCGTCGTCTTATGTTCTGCGGTTGGCGTCACAGCAATAATGGCATACATGTTAATGCTGCCATGGCAGAATTAGAATTGATGGTAGGGTATAACTGCAAGGTAATGAGCGAATTATAAGTTATTCTCAAAAAGTTCTTGGTAAAGCACGAAATGGGATGGAGTGCCGTTTCTCGATGGGCTAAAAATATGCATCACTCATAATGTTCTCATTATTGCCATGAACTGGGAGAAGAAGGATAAAAAGTTTAATCTGACGCGTGTAACCGGTCCCTTTGTTGAAGTCATTCTTACTTTTACCCGAATAATTCAGATGGGCAAGGCGATAAAACCAATTATTTTGTGGGATGTTTTATCGGTTCTCACCACTGTAATTTTACTAATTGCCCTATACGCGCCCGTTATTCCGTGGTGGATTAAGCGTTGCTCAGATCCGGATGGGCTATACAGTCACGCCTTTCTCATACCTATTGTTAGCGTGTGGCTTCTTTGGAAAGACCGGGCAAAGCTTTCACGGATTCCCTATCAATCTTGCCCGCAAGCTCTCTGGGGGATGATGATCGGGCTACTGCTTCAGTTACTCGGAGTATTTATTGAAGCAAGGTTCATTATCTTCTTGTCACTAATTGTAGTTTTCGTCAGCTTGATGTGGACATGGTTAGGGACAGCATTTATGCGAGCGGCGTGGTCTCCGTTGGCATTCTTACTCTTTGCAGTCCCATTGGACCCCATCTTGACCAAGTTCTCTGTCCCGCTCCAAGTTTTTTCGGCTCGGTTAGCTGGAGTCATAATAGGGTTAGCAGGCACCCCAGTGTCAGTTAGCGGAGCGCAGTTGAGTGCACCGGAGTTCGGCGTTCTTATTATTCCTAAATGCAATGGACTACAATACACCATTTCTCTTCTGACTTTGGCAACGCTTGTCGCAATGCGTGTCTCTGGGGTTTTGCAGAAAGCCGTTTTGGTTCTCAGTGCACTACCTGTTGCTATGTTTGCCAATGCTATTCGCATCGCAGTTGTGGTGTTTATAGGTCAACATTGGGGTGAAAAGGCTGCCACCGGATTTTACCATAATCTGTCAGGTATTTTAGTTTATGGCATTGCATTTGCTATGTTGATAGGGTTGGCAATGTTGATGGGGCAAAGCCAAAATGAGGTAGCACATAGTGCAAATAGCAAAGCATGTGGAACGGACGGCGTAGCCCAAAATGACGAAGGGATTAAGCGCCAAATTTTGGCAAATCGTGGGGTCTGCCCCTTACCTGCTTCACTTCGTCGTCTCAACAGGTGGGTGATAGCTTTGCTTGGATTAACTCTACTGTTGGGAATGGAAATCCGAAAGATCTACAATGTGCATTACACTATTGACTTGAGAAAATTGATTCCTACTGCTGTTAAGGGATGGCATATGACTGGCGAGGATGTGTCATATAATGGAGAAGAGAAGAATTGGGTTTTATGGCGAGTATACGAGAACTCAGATAGGCAGCGTTTGGTGCTTCACGCAGTTGCTACACCGGGTTGGCGAGGAATACGAGATTATGAAGCGTGCTTGGTATCAAGTGGTTGGAACCCTATCAGTCGTGGGAAAGTTTTACTCTTCCTTCGGAATGGCATACCATCAAAAGCACAAGCACTTTGGATGAGCAGATCTAACGGCGAAAGGTTGTTGTCTTTTTATGTCTATCTGAGCG
>JANXAS010000121.1 GCA_025062195.1 Armatimonadota bacterium | reverse complement strand
TGCAATAAGTTAGGTTGGATACTATAAATTGCCCCCCCTTACGATTCTTTCATCATTGCTTTAACAATTCTCACTCCTTACTACAAACCTTGTTGGTTAGGTGCGTAGTTAGCCACCAACTATCTACACAGTGGTGGTAAATTGGTGCGAAGCGCAATGTTATCGTTTTACTTACTCCGCACCCCCGCTACTTTGATAGCACTCCGCTTTGCTCCATGCCTTACTACGAACCAATAAACTTTTGAGTAAAGAGCAATGATTTTTGAGCAGATTGCGCTCCCTCTCCAAACAGCGCCAAATGTGCAACTCAATACCATTTTAGCGTTAGGGCCTGCCCCCGCCAGCAGCTCTTCACCGCCAATAAAGGGCAACACTGCAACCTTGCATACTTCTAACAATTAACAATCATTGCCCAAACGAGGTGACACTACAAAATAAAGCACGGGCAAATAGAATACTCCTCAATTTTCATGCAAGCTTTACCCCCTCATGTAAGAAACTTTTCCCACTTAGATTTTTCTTTCTTTTTCATGTCCTGCAAATTTTTCGCGCCAAAAGCCACCCCCACAGATGCAGCTTTTTTCTTTTTCTCGGCTAAGCTATTCCTACGACGAATTTGGGCTTTGTAGTAATCCCCTTAAGGCTTATAGCACGGGCTGATAAAAGGGATTCATACAGAGCCAATTCTTGACAATATTACCTTGCAAGACCAGTTGTTGTAACACCGCGCCAAAGCACCCAGAGCCTTGAGATTTCAGGATCGCCGGGTCGTGCTGAAGGTGCTGGCAACCTGCGGCTACTATCAGCCGTCCAAGGTGGCGGAAGAAGATATTCAAACCTGTGAGCCTTTACATGACCATCTTGATAGAGCACATTTAGCATTTCATTATGCCTTGGAACCATGTTGCCATTCCCTTGGCAGTAGTTGCAGAATGGGTCATTCAGGAAGTGTTGACCATCTGAGTCAGCAAACGCTATCGTCTCAGAAGGCCATATGAGGTCACTTTCGTGGCGCCCACTTCTTCCGCTAACACTTAAATTGAAGCCGTAACTTGCACCAGCGCCACACGGCACACCTGAACGGGTAGTTGCGCATCTGCCGTAGGTCAGGGTAGGAGCGCTTGGACAGACATAGATTTGAAGGTTCTTAACATACGGATAAAGCCTGCTGTGCGGACCTTCATCGGCACGGAATGGTGCACCCTCGTATGCTGGCAAACCGCTGTATAAACCGCACCCCCACGGAACAAGGTTGCCATCGTAATCAAGTGCGTAAGCGCGCATCGCCACCCCAAGCTGCTTAAGGTTATTTTGGCAACTCGCCATCCTGGCTTTTTCCCTCGCCTTAGCAAACACAGGGAACAGAATCGCTGCCAAGATTGCAATAATCGCAATCACCACCAACAGCTCGATCAAAGTGAATCCAGCGCGTCGCTCCATGCGTATCACCCAGACGAATTATACCTCAATATTCTGAGGTTATTGGGGGCATACGGGGTATTCGAAAGCAGCCTAATTCGGTGTCTCACAACGTCGCACGCTGCCGCGCACCACCAGCGTGCCCGACAGCAGGATTGGCTCGGTAGGCGCAGGCTCGCTGTGCTCGATCATCCGCAGCAGCAATTTCACTGCCTCGCGTCCCATCTCCGCCATCGGGCTGTGGATGGTAGTTAGGCTGGGCGAGAACGAGTGAATCGCAGGGATGTCGTCAAAGCCTGCAACCGAAATATCTTGTGGCACGCGGATGCCTCGATGCTGAAGTTCTTGGAGCAGTCCGATGGCGGTCAGGTCGTTGGCACACAGCACGGCGGTCGGTCGCTCGGCAAGTTGCAGGAGCTGTCGCGCTGCGTCGCGCCCCGACTCGAGCTGATACCTGCCTTCAAAGACCCATTCCTCGCGCACAGGGACTCCATGCTCGGCAAGAACCTCGCGGAAAGCGCGCTCGCGTTGCTGTGCGCTCCAGTAGCGCGGATGTCCGCCGACATACCCAATTGCGCGATGCCCCTCCTCAATCACCCAGCGCGTCAACTCGCGCATGCTGGCGTCGTTGTCTACATCGACGCAGGGCAGTCCATACGAGGGCGGCAGCGTTGACCCCACCACGACTGCAGGCTTGGCGCAACGCCATCGCCATTCCAGCAGGGGCGAGCCGATCTCAGGCGCCAGCAGCAGCACGCCTTCGGCGTTCGACTCACACAACCGCTCCCACATCGTCGCCTCATTCAGCGCGGTTGTCGTCGTGATGGTGAGGCTGTAGCCCAGCGGCTCCAGCGTGGACAGGATGCCGTCCAGCACATGGTAGTTGAACGGATTGCGCGTGGGCGAGGGATGATGCCGCTCCAGCACCAACGCCAGCGTGTAGGTGCGCTGCGCGACGGGCGTACGGGGGAGACGCGGCGAGTAGTACCCCAGCTCCTGCGCCGCCTGCAACACGCGCTGCACCAACACCTCACTGTAGAGGTTCGTGCGCCCGTGCAAGATGTTCGACGCCGCGCTCACAGAGCAGTAGGCGCGTTGCGCCACATCGCGTAAAGTCGGTTTCCGAAATGTCCGCTCTCCCATGTTCACCCCTGTATATTATATCCCAGCCGCCCTCACGCTTCAAAACTCTTCAAAACTTGCCCTACCCCTTTTCAAAAATACATTGACACGGAAAACTTGACATCCCACCTCAATCCGTGCTATAACACGGTTGCCCCTTGCGGGCGCAATCTTATCACGGGAGGCAGGATGAGATGAGAAACCTACTGGCAACGCTGCCGTCTCGCGCGGCAAAAGGAGTTTTTGTAGGATTGTTGTTGTTGACGCTGAGCGCGTTTGCGCTGGCGCAGAGCGTGTACTATTCCCCTCTCCTCGTGGGAGAGGGGCTGGGGGTGAGGGTACTGTAGCACTTGAAACTCCGATTGGTAAGTGTCTCACAAATGAAATCGTCTTGTTTTGGGCGCGTCGCGGACGCGCCCCTACAAGACATTCTGGGTAGGGGCAGGTTCCCAACACGCCTCGCAGATAAGGGACGATTTCAAGTTGGAAGCACTTATAATCAGGGTAGGGTACATCGCGTCGCCTCAGTTTGGGGCATCAGGGGGACAGTTTCGCGGGGGTTCGTGGCTTTCCACCTCACCCCCTTGCCCACTCTCCCTAACACGCGCCCGATTTGAACCTACCCACTACACCCCTACAGTACCCCCCTCTCCCACTGCGTGGGA
>JANXAS010000120.1 GCA_025062195.1 Armatimonadota bacterium | reverse complement strand
ATGTTAGCACCACTACGAGTTGTAGTTTACATTGAGCCGTTGACGCTGTCGTTCGGTCAGAATAACATAATCTGTGGGCATATGGTGGGCTATCAAGAGCCGATGGGGGTGATATTGAAATGGCTGTGAAGAGGGTTTTGATGCTCGTTGGTGACTATGTTGAGGACTATGAGGCTATGGTTCCATTTCAGGCACTTCAAATGATCGGGCATGTTGTTCATGCTGTTTGTCCCGGTAAGCGTGCCGGTGAGAAGGTGCGCACCGCCGTCCATGATTTTGAAGGTGATCAGACATATAGCGAGAAGCGTGGTCACGACTTTGCTCTGAATGCAACATTTGATGAAATCAACCCGCAGGATTATGATGCCCTTATCATACCTGGCGGTAGGGCTCCAGAATACATTCGCTTAAATGAAAGAGTGATTGAAATCGTGCGCCACTTCGTTGAAGCCAATAAGCCGATAGCGGCAATATGTCATGGCATTCAAGTGCTGACGGCAGCTGGTGCTGTAAAGGGGAGGAAGTGCACTGCATACCCAGCGGTAGCTCCCGAGGTTAAGAATTCGGGCGGAGACTTCGTTGAAGTCGGCTTTGAAGATGCTATAGTTGATGGCAACATCGTTACGGCACCGGCGTGGCCAGCGCACCCTAAATGGCTCGCCGAGTTCCTAAGGTTGCTTGGGACAAGGATTGAACCCTAACAATCCTTGCGCCCGAATAATCCACATTGCTTCGTCCTTTGATCGGTCTGAGGTGAAAGGAAGGCGCAAAGGATAAGGGTATAGAGGCGATACTCATCCCACTTTGTTGCGTGAGCGTTTTCTTTTCACAGCTGGTGCGCCAGCAGGTGTAGCAGTTCCCTTTTGAACCATTGATTGTGGCATCGGCTGCCCAAGTAATATTGCCCTCAAACGCTTTATCTCATCGCGCAGCTCCGCGGCTCGCTCAAATTCCAATCTCTCGGCAGCCCTGCGCATCTCCCGTTCAAGCTCTTCAATCCTCAGTGGGAGCTCATCAAGTGTCACCTCGGGCAGCTTCGTGGCGTATTCGGCACGCCTCTCGGCAACTTGATGAGGAAGGACAATGTAATCGTAAACCGCCTTCTGTATGCTTTGCGGTGTGATACCATGCTGTCGGTTGTATTCTTCCTGTATTCTCCGCCTTCGCATCGTCTCATCTATTGCGCGCTGCATTGCTGGCGTTATTGTGTCGGAATACATGATGACTTTCCCCTCAACATGTCTTGCAGCTCTGCCCATTATTTGGATCAGAGATGTCTCAGAGCGAAGAAAACCTTCTCTGTCGGCATCCAGTATTGCAACGAGGCTCACCTCGGGCAAGTCCAAGCCCTCACGGAGTAAGTTGATTCCGATGAGCACATCATATTTTCCAGCGCGAAGGTCACGCAATATCTCGGTCCTCTCTATCGTCTCAATGTCGGAGTGCAGGTAGTGGGCTCTCACACCCAGCTCAATCAGGTGCGCTGTTAGCGCTTCAGCCATTTTCTTTGTGAGTGTGGTGACAAGAACCCTTTGTCCTTTGTCCACCCTCTTTTTGATCTCGCCGAGCAAGTCCTCAATCTGCCCCTTTGTTGGGCGAACCTCAACATCTGGGTCAAGCAAGCCAGTTGGGCGAACTATCAACTCAACAACTTGCTCGCTCTTTTCAAACTCGTAAGGTCCGGGCGTTGCTGACATGAAGATGACCTGATTGATGCGCTGCTCAAATTCCTCAAATGTTAGCGGGCGGTTGTCATATGCCGATGGCAATCGCCACCCATACTCAACGAGGTTGTATTTGCGAGACCTGTCACCCTCATACATTGCCCTGAGCTGCGGAATCGTTTGATGCGATTCATCAATGATGAGAAGGTAGTCATCCGGAAAGAAGTCAATCAGCGTGTATGGAGGCTCCCCCGGTTTCCTTCCATCAAAGTGGCGTGAGTAATTCTCAATGCCGGTGCAGTAGCCGGTCTCGCGAAGCATCTCCATGTCATAGCGGACTCTTTGCTCAAGGCGCTGCGCCTCAAGTATGCGACCTTGAGAGAGGAAGTATTGCAGGCGTTCGTTTAGCTCACGCTCAATGCTTATCAGTGCTCGTTCAATTCTGTCCTTTGTCGCAACATAGTGCGATGCCGGGTAGATGATGATCAGGTTCTTTCGTTCAAGCACCTCGCCAGTTAACGGATCAACTATCGTTATCTCGTCAACCTCATCTCCAAACAGGTCAACTCGCACAATTGTATCCTCGTCAACGGGGTGTATCTCAACCACATCACCCCTGACTCTGAATGTGCCCCTATCAAGCGATATATCGTTGCGAGAGAAATACAAGTCAACGAGGCGCTCAATTATGTGTTCACGGCTAATCCTCTCGCCCCTCCTGATTTGCAATGTCATCTCTTGATAGAGTTCGGGTGAGCCAAGCCCATAGATGCATGATACGCTTGCAACGACGATTACATCACGCCTTTCGGAAACAGCTTGCGTTGCTGCGTGCCTAAGCCTGTCTATCTCGTCGTTGATTGAGCAATCCTTTTCAATGTAGGTGTCGGTCTGCGGGATGTATGCTTCAGGTTGATAGTAGTCGTAGAAGCTGACGAAGTATTCAACGGCGTTGTATGGGAACAATTGACGGAGCTCGGCGCACAGCTGCGCTGCGAGTGTCTTGTTGTGAGCGATGATTAGCGTTGGGCGCTGCAACTGCTCTATCACGCACGCTATGGTGAAGGTTTTTCCGCTGCCCGTCACTCCAACGAGCGTTTGATAGCGATATCCTTTCCTGACGCCCTCAACAAGTTGCCTTATAGCCTTTGGTTGGTCGCCACGCGGCTTCAATTCAGTGACGAGTTTGAATCTCTCCATAACCGTTCACGAGCGCTGTGAATGCGCTCAGCACTTAAGGCGAGAACTGTGCATTGCCATTCATCCATTTTAACGATGAGCAGCCGATACGAGAGTTTTAACTATACCTGTTCATCCCGATGGCGCTCGTTATGTGTTGCGCGATAATGCATGCATAATTTTTGCAGCGTGCAATTTGATATGCACGCCGATTGTGATAAAGCCTCGGTTGCCATTAGATGCGGTTTGCTCAGCAGCTGGCTCTGCAGCAGTTGTGTCGGTCTCTAAATCATCGTAGTTTGTAAAACATTGTGGAGGTGGTCAAAGTGAACGGGCTCTCATTGCCTTTACGCTCGCCTATGCCT
>JANXAS010000011.1 GCA_025062195.1 Armatimonadota bacterium | reverse complement strand
AGTCAATTTTGGTTTTCCGACAGATTTTTCTGGGAGTATAGCGTTGGCTTCGGATGAGAAGGAAGTTTATGTAGCGCTTCGTGACGGCTGGGAGAAAGGGAGAGTGGCAGCGATAGACATTGCCCAAAAGAAACTGGTGCGGACGTTAGAGTTGAGCCAGACAGCCTGCACTTCGGTGGTAGTTATGGGTGACAAATTGTTTGCTGCTTGTTTGGATGGCGTTTATGTTATAGACATCCCTGCGTGGCGTCAGAAGCAGTAACGGTGAATGGAGTATGAGTTAAGGAATGGCGTTTCAGTTACTGTTCCCGTTTCTTTGATGCAAAGGGTATGGAGTATCAGCTTGTCATTTTTTCATGGGATAACCATTCAAATTTGCTCAAGGAACATTAAATCAAACCTGAGTTAGAGATGAGAAAAGGTGGAATGGCACCTTTACTTCAGTCGTTGGTATGTATTGATGGGCAGAGAGGGTCTAATGCGAGCAGAGGGGAGGTATGGCTTTATGACCCTGATTTGGATTTTGTGAAGGGACGAGATGTGAGTGAATTGATTGCTTGGAGCATGATAGCAATGATAGTTTGAGGGAGAGTGGTGATAGAATTAAGCATGGCGCTCTACACTCAAAAGCTTGTTAGCGGGTGAAATAGCACAAAGCAAACAAAATTATACCAACTCTTACCATCACCGAAACCAACTAAGACACTCCCCTCAGCTTTCGTCTTGTTTATCTTACGATGTGACTCACAACAAGCAACTTGCAAATCAAAGCTGTCTTTCGCTATAACATGATGAACAGGAAGAAAGGAGCGATACTCTTTACTGAAAATGCTATTGGTGAATTCGCTTTCCAATCCATGCTATGGACTTTAGCCTATAGTCGCCTATGAGTTTTGTTAGCGCCACCTTCAGATGGCAAAGGTCTTTCTTTCTCGGGACATACTTTCTCGGGACATACTTATGGCTTGCCAAAATTGTTTTGGCAGGTCAACAGCTATACCCTCAGAAACTCTTTCGTTCTTTTGTCTCAGTGAGACACTTCGCCCTTCCAAATTGCTGAGTGACATTGGCTTTCAATTGTTTCCTCATCAAAACGCAAAAGCTATCAGCTTTATCGCTCATGATGTGAACATTATCTAAATCATCACACCTTGTGATGAACAAGACAAACAGCCCACCTGAGGTTATCCTCATAAGTGCATCCAATATTGGGGGTGATGCAGATGGATTGTCTCTTTTGGCGGATATGGGCTGTCATGCTTGTGGCTGCATTGTTTTGGCTTGGAGCGTGCGTTCTCTATACGAGCATTAGCAGCGCACAGGCACAGCGCACGGTAGTTGATGTTAACATTCACAGCATCGGTGGGCGCTCAGTTTCATATGGCGAACCGCTGCCAGTTGATATCCGTTCAATTGGTAAGCGCTCAATCGGTTATGGTGAGCCATTGCCAGTCGGTGCAAAAGATGACCTGCTGCCGATTGATATTAAAGCGATTGATGGCAAGAGGTTTGGTTGGGGACAGATTAGCATGTTCAAGCCCGCAATGCCGGTGCAGGTTGAAAGATGAGAAAGCTAAGTCACCTTTTGATGCGGTGTTTGCATTCCACCCGTTAAGGCTTTCAGGTTAAGGCGAGTTGTCTTTGGTATCGCCCCTCGCATCGTGAAGTTATTCTGATGGTTTAGATGCTCTACCTTAACCAGCAGCCTTTATGCTGCAGCGAGCTTTGTTTCAACGAAGTGAGCCATTGTGTTTATGTCTCGGAAGAGTGATATGTCAAACTCCGACTCCTCAAGGGTTATCCCAAACTCATCCTCAAGTCCAACGACTACCTCAAACAGTGCCACAGAGTCAATTCCGAGCGCTTCCATTAGCGGTTGATCATCCGGTATTTCATCTGGCGTGACATTGAGGAAGAGGCGCTCAATTAGCATCCCTTTTAACCTTGCCTTGATCTCATCCTGAGTCATGGACACACCTCCCTCATAAGCTTTAGTGTATTAATCAGACCTGTGACAGCTCAATCAACTTGCATATCATTTTTTCATCGTCCCACAACGCCTCTCCAAATATTTCCTCAACGCCTACCTTCGGCAGCTCGCGCCACCTTAGCTCTTCGTCTGATGGACCGCATTCATTCTCAAACATATGTCTCCAACGGCTCTTGAAGATGAGACCATTGCGTATCGTCAGGTAGCGAAACTTCAGGTCAGCAGAGCCAGCCGTCGTTATGTTCTCAAAGTGCCACATCTCAACATGTGGCGTATACCATACCTTCCACCCTCTTTGTCTCGCCCTATAGCACAGGTCAATGTCCTCATATTGAACTGGACTATATGCTTCATCAAGCATCCCCACATCTTCAATGAGCTTTCGCTTGAGCATGATGCATGCACTTATGACGCACTGGCACTCACGCTCAATGTTATGCTCTGCTGCATATCTGTCCTTGCCGCGCCCTAAGTATCCAACTCTGCCTTGAGGGCTAACTGCCCCGCCAGCAAATTCAATTGCATACGGTTCCCATGGGAAGAGCAGCTTTCCGCTGACTATTCCGCGCTTCTCATCGGCGTTTAATGCAGCCTCAAGCTTTGATAGCCATAGCCTATCCTTGACCATCACATCGTTGTCCATAAAGACAAAAAATTCGCCCCTGCAGATTTCCATAGCTTCATTTCTTCCAATGATTGCTCCAACATTTTCCTCATGCCGAATAATTGTGCAGTCAATCCCACGCATGCTTGCAACTGCTTTGAACCAAGATAGCACTTGCGGTGTTGAATCCCTTGAGCCATTGTCAACGAGTATAACTTCAAAACCGGTATCGGTGCTTATGAGAAGGCTTGCAAGGCATGCCCTTGTATACGCAGCCTTATCGTGATTTAGGATTATGATTGAATACTTCGGAGACATGTGCGCACCAACTCACCTTCGTATGAGCAATCTGAAGGCGATTCTTCCAAGCTCCATCAACTTGGACACGATGCCAAATGTTTCAGTTCCCGCAAGAGCTGTTAGGCAAGGCTAATCACACATAGGGCTTGCACAGCCAGCGTTATCTTACAAGGCAGACGATACCAACAAAAGCTGAAGCGAAAGATGCGAGCAGCCTAACAGCTGCCACCAAGTTCAACTGTATGACTTCTATTGCTAAATACACCTACCACCCAGGGTAGTAAATTAAATCGCCCCTCAATTAGGCTGCCTCGGTTGCTCCATTCCATTTGCGAGCAACTCAAAGTCATCTCATGTTGGGGAGGGTAAGCATGTGCTTCCTGACGACACTGCCTCACTTGGCACTTCTATTTGAGCGGTATGCAGCTCACTTTGAGAGCAGCGACTTAACATAATCTGCGTCACGCTTAAGGACTGCCTTTCGTTCCTGTAAATCAAATTTGCCGAGCGATTCATCTTCAATGCACAAGTCGCCATCGTAATTTGCGTCCCTTAAGTAACGCACAATTATGGCATGGTTAATATCCCCATCGGGCAACGGGCATACAAACTCGCCATATCGCCATCCCACTTCCCGTTGTATCTCTCGCATCTCTTCTGGATAGCGGATATTCTTCAAATGCGTGTGCTTAGTCAACGGTGCAAACATGCGCTCAATTTCGTATACGGTTGAGAGCGGATGACCATACCAATAGAAATTGCCGGTGTCAAGCGTCAATCCCAGCCTTTCAGAGCCAACGCCCTCAATGACGGCTTGAAGAAACTCAGGGGTGTTTCCTTGGTAGCCATGATTCTCAATTCCGAGCGGGATGTTTGTATCCTCAGTCTCACCAATCACTCTCTTTAAGCAGTAGCAAAACCGTTTGACGCGCTCTTCAAACGGCATTTCGCGCTCGCCACTCATCGCCGAATCAATTCGCACAGCTATGCACCCAAGCTTATGAGCACGCCTAATTGCCTCAACAATCCAATTCAACTCAGCCTCAATATCCTCAACACCAAAGTTGTTTGAGAGGAGCAGAGCGCTCACTCTAACTCCGTTCCTTTCAAGCTCCTCTTTGTAAGCTTCAACCTCCTCATCTGCTACAATGCTTACGAGCTTGCCCGGTTCGGTTAGCGATGCCACCCTCAATTGCCTGTCAATGTTAAGCTCAACTGCCCATACATCTATGTCCCTTAAGCCGTCAATCAGCTTCTCGTAACCAGCATGCATAACAACTGAGTCACGCACTGAAACGAACATCTCAATCACCTCGCTACTTTTGATGTCGCAACCTGCCTAAAATTTCTTAGCATAGTTTATCATAGATGCCCGCCATAGCAACATAAGATGGGCAACCTGCACCAACGAGGCACTCATATTGCCAATCGCCAACGGATTGCTATTAGCGCTGTGTTAATCTTTATGATGGCTCACGCTTTTGCTCCCGATGCGTTTTCTGGACGACGGAGGTGCCAATTTGTGGATCGCTTTATTTTATCTTGCGCAATGCTTGCAGTCTGCACAAGCGCTGCCTGTATAATCGTCTTCATTGTGAGCCAGCCGAGAGAGAGAGAACTCAGCAACTTCTCAACGAGCCTTGTCGGGAGGACAAAGGCTCAAAAGCATAATGCAAAGCTTGCTGCACAAGCTCTTAACGGGAAAGTCATACCGCCCCGTAGCACATTTTCATTCAACGAAGCCGTGGGTCCTTGGACACGAGACCGCGGTTACAAGAGAGCACCGGTAAGCTATGGTGGCGAGATAGTTCTCGCCTTCGGTGGCGGAGTGTGCCAGACATCCTCAGCACTTTACAATGCGGCGTTGCTTGCAGGACTTGAGATCATTGAGCGACATCCGCACCAATGGCTTCCAACTTATGTCTCCCCGGGAAGGGATGCAGCCGTGGCATACGGAATTGCTGATTTAAAGCTTCGCAATCCGTATGACGAGCCAGTGCGGATTGAGTTTCGAGTGAATGACGAGGTGCTTCAATGCCGCCTATTGAGCAGCTTTCGTTACAGGGCAAAGTGCATCATTGAGAGTGAGATTAAGTGGCATGACCCGCCAACCCCAACTGTGATATATGAGCGTGAGTTGAAACACGGAAGGGTTGTGCGCGTCTCCGAAGGTATACAGGGGTGCACCGTGCGCACATACCGTGTCCTTGTCCTTGATGGGAAAAGCGTAAAGCGAGAGCTTATCTCGGTTGACGAGTATAAAGCAATGGGAGGTTATGTGAGGGTCGGGATAGGTGAATGATATGGCACTTGAGGCATGCGACATGCCCTCATCAAATGACATTCTTCTCGCAGAACTTGAATTGCCAGTGCGTCCAAAATGGCGTATGCTGTTTCGCCGAGACGCACCAATTGAACTTGAGATAGGTATCGGCAATGGGGAGTTCATAGCCGCTATGGCTTCAATGCGTCCGGAACACAATTTCATCGGTGTTGAATACGCTTTGCACTACCTGCGCAAGGCAAGGAATAGGGTTGTTGCTTGCGGGTTAACCAATGTCCTTTTGATCCACGGAGAAGGCGGGACATGCCTCTCAAAGCTTTTCTCGCCCTCTTCACTGAGTTCAATATATCTGAACTTTCCAGACCCTTGGGAGAAGCCGAGGCACTACAAAAGGCGCCTGGTTGACGAACCCTTTGTCTGCCTCGTTGCATCAAGACTCTGCATCAATGGCACATTCATGATGGTCACCGATTCACACTCTTACGCTATGAGCGCATTGGAACTTGCAAGCTCTATCAACGCATTATCTCCAGCGGTTGGTAGCAATGGATTTTGCGTTGGCGTTCCAGATGGCTTTGCCACAAAGTATTACCGCAAGTGGACAGCACATGGACGGCAAATATACATGCTGCGGTTCGCAAAGACAGGCTATTACGAACTGCCAGAGTGGGTCTCGCAGCACTACCCATTAGCTCATTTGGAGGAATCTTTGCCCATGCCGCATGTCATCATTGGCGGTCAGATAAATGATTGGAACATCATAGCCAGCAGTATAGAGGTTGGTGTGTGGGTTCAGCAACCAATGCTGGTGATCAAATGTGAAGAGGTTTTTATTGAGCGCGATGGCAATGGCTTGCTTCTCTCCATGCTTTGTGTTGAGGGGAAGATGCAGCAGAGATTTATTGTGAGGGCATTAAGCCGAGTTGGTGAAACAGTTGTTCAAATCCATCCGGCATGCCGCCTGAATGTGACAAGGGGCATCCAACAATCATTGGGGGTTGCCGCTCAAGTCCTTATGCGCATCGCCAACTTAAAACAGGTCAAAAGAAGTAATTTGGGCAATGCCGTTCACAGATGGCTTGGATGGGATGTCGGCGGAACAGAGTGAAGTTACATCGTTTGGTGCCGGAAAAGCTACATCAGCAGTGCTTTGGGGGCGAAGATAAATGCAAAGGCGCACAAAGGAAAGCCAACCGACAATGCGCCTTGAGGAATCAACAGCTGAAGTTACACGGGAGGCATTTACCGGGCGGGCAATCTTACTTGGGTTGATGAGTGCAATCGGCATTGCCATCGGTGACCAATATGGCACACATGTTATAAGAGGCTCTTACATGGCGCTTGACTTCACAACACCAGCTGCCATAGTTGTGCTCTTCTTTTTTTCTCTACCGGTAAACGCTGTTTTGCGCCTCATCTCTCCGAGGCTAACATTAAGCCCTCAGGAGCTTTCACTAATTTACATCATGAGCATAATTGCATGCGCCATAAGCACTATGGGCTTAGGCGCACAGTTAGTCCCAGTTGTTGCAACGCCGCTATACAAAGCCAAGGTTAACCCAGAACTTGGTTGGGATACAACGGTCTTGCCCAACTTGCCCAAATGGCTTATCCCAAATGATTTTCAAGCTGTGCGTGACTTCTTTGAGGGTTATGCAGGCGCATCACGAATGAAGTGGTGGCAGATACCATTCGCTGAAGTTTGGCTTCCGGTGCTAATTGCATGGCTTCCATTCCTGCTCGCACTCTACTTCACGATGATTTGCATAAGTGTGTTGTTCCGCCGCCAGTGGGTTGAGCATGAGCGCTTGGTTTACCCCCTTGTTCACCTGCCGCTTGAAATGTGTCAAAGGGAGAGCCATCATACTATCGCCCCATTTTTTCAAAACAGGATGCTATGGCTCGGCTTTGCGATGCCGTTCTCTGTGAGTTCGCTCATCGGATTGAACTTCTATTTTCCGCAGGTTCCAAAGATTGTGCTTGCTCGCTCATTCCCGCTTGAATGGTTCAGGCAGCTCGTTAGTATAACATTCCGCCTCAGCTTTCCCATGCTCGGTTTCTTTTATCTCGTCAACCTTGATGTGGCATTCAGCCTTTGGTTCTTCAACCTTATCGGTCTTCTCGTGCGAGGTCTCCTAACCGTCTATGGAATTGAGATGCGCGAAGATCAAGGGACATATGGCGCCCCATATGTGCCGTATAAGCATCTTGGAACTGGTGCGCTGCTGACGCTCGTTGCATTGGCATTTTGGAATGCACGCGGCTACCTGATTGATGTTGCAAAGCGTTCTTTGCGCATAAGCTCCCCCAGCGCAAAGGAATACGAGGACGAGATAATGCCATATCATGTTGCCTTCATCGGCATGCTTATTGGCTTTGTCGTCATGTCAATTTGGCTTGCCTACAGTGGATTGCCTTGGCTTGTCATACCGGTTTTTCTTGGATATGCTTTCATCTTCTTCATCGGGCTTGTTCGCATAGTTGTTGAGTCCGGTTTGGGAGAAGCTGTTGCTCCAGCAATTGCGCCGCCAATGACAGTGTCAACTCTTGGTGTCTCCCCGATTGGATCAAAGGGGCTTGCATCGCTCGCCTTAACTTATGTTTGGTGTGCTGACATAAGGACTAATGTTATGGCATCAGCTGCCCATGGGCTAAAGATAGCCACGCAAATGCGAATCAACCGTCCACCGCTGTTCTTCTGCATGTATGCGTCAGCTGTCTCAACCCTCATTGTATCCTGCTTAACAATGTTACATCTTGGCTACATATATGGCGGCGTCAATTTGAATCAATGGTATCTTGTGGGAGGTCCGAGAGTGCCATATGACTACATCCATGGCAAGCTCACCACGATGCCGGGCGTATTTATTCCTGGATATTGGGTGAGGTTGGCTGGCGCACTAATAACGCTTTTGCTTGCCATAGCCAGACGACAGTGGATGTGGTGGCCGTTTCATCCAATCGGCTTTTGCGTCTCAACAATTTGGCTGATGGATCAAATCTGGTTCACATGTTTTCTTGCGTGGATGATTAAAGGGGTGCTATTGCGCTATGGAGGGATGAGCGCATATGTTCGTGCACGCCCATTTTTCCTTGGGCTTGTGCTCGGTCAATTCGTATGTAATGCCGTGTGGCTAATTATAGATGCCATCACTGGCAAGCAGGGCAATGTCATATTCTGGATTTGATTGGAGTGATAACCTATGGCGAATGATTTTGGGATTAATGTTGCTCAATCACACTTTGGTTTAATTGACTGGTTGACTCTCTCACTATACTTCGTTGGCATGCTCCTTATCGGCTTTATTTTGACCCCGAAGGTGAAAGGAGCTCGCAGCTTCTTCATAGCAAATGGCAAGATGAATCACATAGCAGTTGGCTTATCGCTGCTTGGAACCTATCTTTCAGCCCTCACAATGCTCGCTTTGCCGGCGATATCCTTCGGCAAGTTTGACATGCTTTTCTCAGTTCAACTGCCATTCCTTATTGTGACGGCATTCCTTGTAACCAAATTCGTGTTGCCGAAATATAGGGAAGCAGGTGTTATAAGTGTCTACGAGCTCTTTGAGATGAGGATTCATGTTTTGCTTCGCTTGCTCGCCTCAGTCTCGTTCATTTCCCTATCAATAGTCCGAATGGGTCTTATCACATACCTAACAGCATTGACCCTTCATACGGCTACCGGAATGGATTTGCGCTCGCTGATTTTCCTGATGGGCGGTGTAGCCACCGCATACACAGTAGCTGGCGGAATTGAGGCTGTGATATGGACGGATGTGGTTCAAGTCGTCGTGCTTGTAATTGGGGCAGTGCTATCCATGCTTTATGCTACTATCTTTGTATATGCGGATAACCCGATAGCGATTGCTATTGAGCATGGCAAACTGCGCATGTTTGACTGGCGGATAGATTTTGCGGAGGTTGTAACCCCTTGGCTCATACTCGAAACCCTCTTTCAGACAATGCGCATCTACTCAACCCAACAGGACATGGTTCAACGCTACATGACTACAGAGTCAACAGCCAAGGCAAACGCGAGCGTTTGGATAGCCATCTTGGGTTACATACCTTTGGGTTACTTCTTTTACTTCCTCGGTGTCCTTCTTTTCGTCTACTACAAGCTACACCCTGATCCGATGGTGGAAATATTTTCAAGGAAGGAAATGCGCGATGCCGTTTACCCATATTTTGTTGTGAGCGTCCTTCCCGAGGGCATCTCAGGGCTAATTATCGCTGCCATAATTGCAGCAGCAATGTCAAGTATTGACTCAAGCATGAACTCGGCATCCACAGTTTGTGTTGAGGATTTCTATAAGCGCTTTATTTGCCGCAATGCCAGCGATAGGCATTACCTACTTGTGGCTCGCCTGTTAACGCTCTTTTGGGGCGCTCTCTCAATAGTCATGGCTTTGTGTTTTATCGGTTTAGGGTATGCACAGGTAGCTTGGAACAAAGCTATGGGAATATTAACGAACGGCATACTCGCATTAATGGTGTTTGCTCTCCTGCCGGTGCGCATAAATTGGTTGGCGGTGCTTTTTGGTTTTTTGAGTTCGTATGGAATCCTTGCGTATGTGATGCTGATGACAAAGCTTAACTTCCTGCTGTGGACGGTCATCGGCAATGTTTCCTGCTTCGCCATCGCAATAATACTTCACTATGCTATCAAGCTATTAGGGACGATATGGCGCAGTCAGTCAATGTAGTAGGTGACAGTGCCGTTTGGTTCCCATATGCACGTTGTGTTGGCATAATGTAGCGTATGGAAGTTGGCTCATAAAACAGCTGTGGCAACTGCTTCACACAAGCGGGTTTGTTGGGAGGAGTTGAGTATGACCACTTCAAGGCGAAGAGACGCAAGCAAGCCCAAACGCGCTGCCACATCCTCTGACACCACCGTTGTTTCTCGCAAAGGTAAAAGGCGCTCCCCAAGCAGCAGTGCAAAGAGAAGAAGCCTCATCCACACACACGATGCCAGTGTGAAGCATTACATTGACAGCGATGGCTACCACAAAATGTTTCTTGCACTTGTGGAGTCAATGAACGAAGCTGCAATTGTAGTCAATCGTGACCTAAAAGTTTTGGCTATTAACACGGCAGCAAGACAGCTTATCGGAGCAACCGAAGAGGATGTGATTGGTGTTTCATGTTTCAAGGTTTACCACAGCAGCAGATGTGGCATTGGTTGTCCATTGGCAATAGCAATGCAGACTGGCAACGAACCTCCGGAAACGGAGATGCAACTCCTCAACAACAAGAACGGCATTTCCACTGTTAGGGTGCGCGTCCGCCTACTAAGGGACGAGCATAACCAAATAATTGGCGGCATTGAGTTCCTGCGGGATGTGTCAGCTGACAAGCACAGGGAAACCCCACCAAAGCACAGGGATAGGTTTGGTCCGCTGATTGGGCGAAGTAAGGCGATGCAGCAAATCTATCAACTCATTGAGGACATAAGTGATTCACTTGCCACAGTGCTGATTTATGGCGAGACAGGCACAGGTAAAGAACTTGTGGCTCAAGCTATTCATCAAACGAGCCTTCGTGCTAACGGACCGTTTGTGAAAGTCAACTGTGGCGCTATACCTGAGACGCTACTTGAAGCTGAACTTTTCGGCTATGTTCGTGGTGCGTTCACGGACGCAGTGACGGACAAACCAGGCAGGTTTGAGCTTGCGCACGGGGGCACTATCTTCCTTGACGAGATTGGCGAGATAAGCCCAGCAGTGCAGGTTAAACTCCTACGAGTGCTTCAGGAAAGGGAATTTGAGCGGCTCGGTGGAACGAAAACGATAAAAGTGGATGTGAGAATCATAGCCGCAACCAACAGGGACCTTAGGGAGGCTGTTAAGCGGGGGCACTTTCGGGAGGATCTGTTCTATCGGCTCAATGTCATCCCAATTCACATCCCGCCTCTGCGAGAGCGCCGCGATGACATACCCCTCCTTGTTGATCACTTCGTTGAGAAGTTCAGGCGAGATACCGGACGCCCTATAGAGGGTGTAAGCCCAAATACAATGCATATCTTCCTCAATTACAATTGGCCGGGCAACATAAGGGAGCTTGAGAATGCCCTTGAGTATGCTTTTGTCGTGTGCAAGGGTGGATACATACAACCGCATCATCTGCCAGTGCACATAAGGCAGGCAGTAATGGAGGCAGGTTTAAGATTCCCCGCACAGCTTGAAGTGGAGGAAGCGGATGAATCAAACTCAAACGATACAACGAAGCGCAACGAGTTGCTTGCGTTGCTTGAGGTCTACGATTGGGATTTAGACAAGTGTGCACAGGCGTTAAACACAAGCCGCTCGGCATTGTATCGCCGAATGCGCAAGTGGGGCATTAATCCAATCCAGAGGTCTTAACAGGGGGTGAAGTAACTATGGCGGAAGTAAAGCAACAAGTAGGGATACTTGTTGGCGGAGGTCCGGCACCGGGCATAAATGGAGTTATAGAGGCTGCTACTATAAGGGCACGCAACTTGGGCTGGAATGTGATCGGAATCTATGATGGCTTTGAGCATCTCATGAGGGGTGATACTACAAAGGTCAAGCCGCTCTCAATTGAGGATGTTTCACAGATTCATTTTCTCGGCGGTTCAATACTTAGGACATCTCGTGCTAACCCGCTCAAGCGTCCCGATGGTGTTCCCAACACGCTCAACGCCCTGCGTGAACTTGGCATAACATGCCTTGTTACCATCGGCGGTGATGACACAGCTACTGTAGCGCATCGCATAGCCAGGGAGTCCGGCGGTCAACTGCGCGTCGCACATGTTCCAAAGACGATAGACAATGACCTTCCACTGCCGGACAATACCCCCACATTCGGTTTTACGACCGCGTGTGAGGTAGGCGCGAGTTTGGTGCGAAATGTGATAGATGATGCACGCACTGCAGTCCGATGGTATTTCATTGTCGCAATGGGCAGAGCAGCTGGTCACCTTGCACTTGGCATTGGCAGTGCAGCGGGTGCAACAGTCACAGTGATCCCCGAGGAGTTCCCGAAAGATAAGATAAAGCTTGACGAGGTCTGCGATGTAATTGAGGGGGCAATACTGAAGAGTAAAGTCCTCGGAAGAGAAGATGGCGTTGCTGTAATAGCCGAGGGTATCGGTGAGAAACTTGACCCCGAGGAGTTAGAAGCGATGCCTGGCGTTGTCATTGAGCGTGACGAACACGGGCACCTGCGCTTGGCTGAGGTCCCGCTTGGAGATGTCATTAAGAGACGCATACAGCAGCGGTTTAAGGAGCGCGGTGATAAGATAACGATTGTTGATTTGACACTCGGGTATGAGTTGCGCTGTGCCCCGCCAAATGTATTTGACATGATTTACACACGCCAACTTGGGCATGGTGCGATTGAATTTCTGAGGGAGGAGCCGACTGACCCGAAGTTGCGTGATGGTGGCATGGTTTGCATCATACGGGGGGAGAGAAAAGTGCTTGCTTTTGATGAATTCATAGATCCGCAGACAGGCAGGGCGAGAACAAGGAAGGTTGACCTTAACTCCGACCTTTATAGATGCGCCTATGACTACATGATAAGGCTTAAGCGCGAGGACTTTGAAGATGAGGAAATGCTGAACAAGCTCGCCTCAAAAGCCAAGATGACGCCAGAAGAGTTCAGGGCGCGTTATGGGTATATTGTTGGGTTATAAATCGTTCGCATAAGCTGGGCTCGGTTTCAAGGAAGCTATCAAAATGCCAGCAAGCCATGGGTGTGGCAGTGTGAAGGGTTTTGGTGTGCGGGAGGGGGTGGTCTATGGCTTGCTGGCTTTCACTTTAAATGACGACTCTATGGCATCATTTGTGTGCGGGATGGGCACATCTACCTCGTATAGTCTGGCGATAAGCATTAAGAGGTGAAGAGCATGATTTGCGGTGTGGCTGTAAAGCAGCTGGTTGTGCATGCTGATGAGCGCGGCTTTCTGTTTGAAGTGCTGCGATGTGATGATGATATATTCCGTGAGTTTGGTCAGGTATACATTACGACATGCTATCCGGGTGTCATAAAAGCATGGCACATGCATGAACATCAAACTGATTACCTGTGCGCGATCAAGGGCATGATAAAGCTTGTGCTTGCCGACCTTAGGGACGACTCACCAACGAACGGCGAAATTAACGAGTTTGTGATGGGTGACCACAATCGCATACTTGTGATGATACCGCCAAGGGTGTGGCATGGCTTTACTGCCATCGGGAATGAGATGGCATATGTGCTAAACTGCCCTGACAAACCTTACAACCGACAGAGCCCAGATGAACATAGGTTGCCATACAACACTCGGATAATTGGTTATGATTGGGGTGTCAAGCATGGATGAGTGTCTCAAGAGTAGTTTGAATGGACTTGACTTATCACAAGATGTGCCGCCCGGTTTCAAATCCGGCTTCGTGACACTATGGGGACGACCAAACGTCGGTAAGTCAGCATTGCTCAATTTGCTCGTTGGAGAGAAGGTGGCTATTGTTTCACCGAAGCCGCAGACAACTCGCAATCGCATTCTCGGGATTGTTGAGCTTGAGACGGCACAAATCATATTCGTGGACACCCCCGGAATGCATGAGCCAAAACATAAGCTGGGAACCTTCCTGGTTGATGAAGCAATGGCACAGCTGCCCGATGCCGATGTTATTGTCTTCGTCGTGGATGTCTCTATATCACCTACGCCGGAGGACAAACTTGCGGCAAACAAAATAAAGCACTCAAAGGCACCGGTCATACTCGCCCTCAATAAGCGAGATCTGGTAAAGCCGGATGTGCTTGCCGAACATAGTTTGCAATACGCCTCTCTCGGCGAATTTGAATACATCATAGACATATCGGCGACTCGCGGCGACAATGTTGGAAAACTTGTTGAGAAGATTGTTGAGCTGCTCCCCGAAGGTCCGCGTTATTACCCAAAGGGGACTATAACGGAGATGCCGGAGAAGTTCATGCTCGCTGAGTTAATTCGCGAGTCAGTCCTGCACAATCTCCATCAAGAAGTGCCACACTGTATTGCAGTGCTTGTGGAGAGATTTGAGGAGCGCCCCGGTGGAAAAGCATACATTGCAGCTACAATCCATGTTGAGAAAGAGAGCCAAAAGAAAATCGTGATTGGTAAGGGTGGCACAATGATAAAACGCATAGGGCAAGATGCGAGGCTCTCCATTGAGCAATACCTTGGAAAGCCCGTATTCCTTGAGCTATGGGTAAAGGTGACAGAGGATTGGCGCAGGGATGAACAGGCGCTCAGGAGATTTGGTTACTATGTTAAGCCGCGGTAACACTATTTCAGAGACCAAGGCAGCATACAAATTATGTAGCGTCAGGATTTATCCCCGACAGAAATTTTTCGCCGAATGAATTCTGCGCTCACTAATTCGTCACTAACCGCTGGCTAAAGCCAGCGGCATGTGTGAAAAGCGAAAACAAGTTTTTTTGAGCAAAGTTGGCTTTTCAATGCTTGTGTTCGTTCATTTTGGCAAGCATTTTCAGTCCAAAAAGTTCGGCAACGCTAAAAAGCAGTTGAAGCATTGTGCTTAAAAATGCCTAAGAATCGGATGGTATGTTGCCCAGCCGTTTGTTTGTTCTGCAATAAGTTAGGTTGGATACTATAAATTCCTTACCAGTGCCAATGGTATACCCCTAACCTACCCGTCAGAGTCTATCCCTGATGGTCTTTGAATCCCACCCACATAAATAATGGGCGCAGTGAACTATTAGCTTCAGCCGACGGTAGTTCACTTCGGTAGGCAAGGGACAGCGCAAAACAACAGCGAAAGCATCCTACAAAGCATTCATGTGCGTTATGCCCACGCCACACTAATTTCTTGGAATTGTATAACCTCGGAGGGCAGAGCTACTGTCATGCCCTAAAAATCCGATGGCTGTTAGGTTTCACCTCGCCCATGAAGGACATGTGGCAATTTTGATAGTTACAAACGACCGTTGCCTGCAAGGAGCAACGCTACAGGGTGGCAGTTTCTGTCATAGTGGCGTTAAAAAATGCTTATGCCCTCAAGCCAACAGAATCTCGGGCAAGATGCATATTGCGCCGCATCATTCAGCAGTGTTCGCAAAAGTGACACCATTTCTGAGCGGCGAAAATACCGCAAATCATGGGCGTGATTCTTGTGCCGCTATCAATTTGGCAATGTGCATTGCTGTTCTGAATGCAGCGCCACTGTGGGCTTGAAGTAGCTTTTTGGAGCGCCATCTTATCTGCGTGCGCATCATCTGTGAGGAGAGCAGCTTTAGCATAGTGCCAAAAAGTTCATCTGCATCGCTCACCACAAATCCGACACCTTCAGATTGCAGCACAGCAGCATGCGGTCTGAAATTATCCACATGCTTTCCAAAGACTACCGGACATCCATATGCCAATGGCTCAATCACGTTGTGTCCGCCGCGCTTCACTAAACTACCACCAACAAATGCCACTGTAGACATAGCATAGATGCGTTTCAGTTCGCCCATCGTGTCAAGCAAGAATACGGGTGTGGCTGTCGCCATGCTAATTGCCTTTGGCTCAATTGTGCCATGAAGGAGAGAGCTCCGGCGCACACACCAAAAGCGATTCCTTGCTATTAGTGCAGCGACCTCACTTGAGCGCTCAATATGTCTTGGAGCTATGATCAAACGAAGCGTTGGGAAGTGAATCAGCAGTCTTTTGTAGACCTCAAGTAGCAATTCCTCTTCACCTTGGTGGGTGCTCCCGGCAACCCACACCAAACTGCTCTCGGGGATGCCGAATTCCATCAGCAGCTCTTTGCGGAGGAGCTCAAGTTCTTCATTGCTGAGTTGGTGCACATCAAGCTTTATGTCGCCGGTTATGTGAACTTTGCTTTCTTCAGCACCAATTGATATGATTCGTTGCGCATCAATCTCTGTGCGCATCAGAAGAGCATCAAACTGCCTTAGCAGTGTCCTGTAAAATGGCTGTCCATAAGTGAGCGCTCTATGGTATGTTGCATCCGACACCCTACCATTTGCGAGTATGATGGCTGATGAATTCCTCTTAGCACACCTTATGATATTTGGCCAGAGTTCACCCTCAATGAGCACGAGAGCATTAGGGCGGATAATTCTCATTGCTCTCATTGCACTCCAGTGATAATCAATGGGTAAGTAAGCCACTGCGTCAACTTCGCTTGCCAGTCTTTTGGCGACAATGTTTCCGGTGTCCGTCACTGTAGTCAGGACCATCCATGCGTCTTGGATAAGTTGGCGCAACATTTTGATTAACGCCTGTGCCACCATCACTTCACCAACTGAAACGGCATGCACCCATAGGCGCTTTGTTTTGCCGTTTGAACCCGGCTTCGGCATATCGCCAAACCAATTTCTCACCGCCCCTAACCCTTTACGCATTACCAGCAACCTGTAAACAATGTATAGGGCGATGACTGGCGTTGCACCATTAAGTGCCATGTTGTAGATGGCATAAATTAGGCTTGAGCCGTTGCCTTGCATACCAGATTGTGTTTCCTCACCCAACTTGGGCACTTGCATCACCCCTGTTAATACCAACAACCTGAAGCTGATGTAACTTTTGGTAAAGACCGCCCTTTTCAATTAACTCTTCGTGCGAACCCTCCTCAACTATTGCGCCATTAACAAGCACGAGAATCCTATCAACACCCCTTATGCTGGTTAGTCGGTGGGCTATTATGAGCATCGTTCTTCCGTTGCGTATGCTTTCAAGCGCCCTTTGAACCTCGGCTTCTGATTCGCTATCCAAGTTTGAGGTTGCCTCATCAAGGATGAGTATCTTTGGGTCCCGTATGATTGCTCTCGCTATCGCTATTCTTTGTCTTTGTCCCATTGAGAGGCGCGCGCCGCGCTCACCAATGACAGTTTTATAGCCCTCGGGCAAGCTGCATATGAACTCGTGGGCATTAGCAAGTTTTGCAGCTTGCAGCACATCCTCTTCAGTTGCGTTTGGCTCCCCAAATGCTATGTTCTCAAAGACGGTGCCATCAAGCAGCAATACCTCCTGAGGGACAAAGCCAATAAACCTTCTCAGGCTTGAGAGCTTGATTTGCCTGATGTCATGCCCATCAATGAGTATTCTCCCGCTGACTGGCTCATACAATCGCAATAGCAGGCGGGCTATAGTTGTCTTCCCGGCACCGCTTGGTCCAACGAGTGCGACACTCTCGCCTGGCTTTATCTCAAAGCTAACATTGCCAAGCACAACCTTTCCGTTGGGGTATACGAAGGTGACACCCTCAAACTTTATGTGTCCGCTCACATCTTCAAGCTCAATTGAATCCGGTGCATCCATAACTTGTGGCGGTATGTCAAGCACTGAATAGACTCGTTCACTCGCTGCGCTCACTTCCTCTCTGACAATGTTTATTCGGCTCAAATTGCGGAAGCCGGAGGCAAGCAAGTGAAAGTAAATCATGAACGGGACAAGGCTCTCTGGCGTTATCCTTCCCGAGACGACCTCATATCCACCGATGAGCAAGCCAACAGCAACACCACAAAGGGCTATGAACTCAACGAGCGGTGTGAGAGCCGATTTTAGGCGCAGGCTCCTAAGCATCTCCCTGTAAACGGTCATGTTCTTTTCCCGAAAGCGCTCAAGCGCCTCCCTCTCGGCATTAAACACCTGCACAAGCTGCATTGATGAAAGTGCTTCGGTTAGCGTGCGCATCATTTCGGCAAGAGCTGCCTGTATGCGCCCTGTCACAACCTTAATTCTCCTGCCAGTTATGTAGATGAGCCACGCCGTTATCGGGACTATAAACATCACGATCAATGTCAATTGCCAGCTCAGGCGGAGCATAAGGAGGAATGCTCCCAGCATTTGGAGCGGTGTTGTGATTATGTCCTGTATACCGATGGCGCTGATAACTTGAAGCACATTTAAATCGTTAGTGAGATGAGAAAGCAGCCTACCGGTTCCGTGTGCCTCATAGAATGCTGGTGAGAGGCGTTGCATGTGGGAATAAAGCTTGTGACGGAGGTTGACCACAACCTTCTGGCAAACGCGGTTAGTCATGAATGTGTGCGCGAATGTGAAAAGCGCCCTCAGGAAGGCAAACACAATGACAGCAATGCATATTGAAGCAAGTTGAGCATACCGAGGCGAAGATACGAGTGATGACAGCGCTCTTTTTAGCGACTCTATTATCGGGTCACAGCGTTGCTCTTTGAACCCCTCGTAAATCATGGGTTTGAGCAAGTCCTGTGTGAGCCATACAAGATATAGCCTTATTCCCTCAGCGAGCGCGATAAAGATGAGGGCGAAAAACAGGCTTTTCCAATAGGGCTTAAACTCGCTAAGCAAACGCACAAAAGCTGTTCTGTGAAGGCTCTCAAGAGCCCCTTTGAATTTGGTTATCGTAATCAGCCACTTTTGATTTGCGCTCATTAGTTGCAATGCACCTCGGTCAAACCCAAGGCATGTTGGATGACCAATTCGGCAACGCGCTTTGATGCACCCTTCTCACCCATAAGTTTTCGGACTTGCAGAAGCTCACATGCAACTGCCTCAGCATCGCCTGGGTTCATAAGCCACATTGCAATTTGCTCACCGACCGTTTCTGGTGTGCAAGCCCATAATGCAAATTCTGGCATGACTTTTCTTCCGAGCAACCTGTTCGGCAGCGCTACAAATCCCCATCCAGAAAACGGTAAGCTCAGCTTGTGTATAACGATAGCGTTCGTTCTGTTAAGCCAGTTAGTTGTGAATATAGCGATTGTCGGGATGCCAAGCCATGCTGCTTCAAGTGTGACAGTTCCTGTTACAGCAATAGCAGCATCTGAAGCCATAAAAACTTCGTGAGTCATGCCGTCAAAGACAAGAACTTGTATCCCCTTGAGCTGCTTAGTAGCCCGATTTAAAGCCCTCATTAACTTGCCTGAGTCCACTGTCGGCGAAATCGCGCAAAGCAATTCAACATCAGCAACCTTGGTCTTCCGGACAGCATAACAAATTGCCTTAGTCATGAGTCCGATGTTTTCTGTCACCTCCCCGATCCTGCTTCCGGGCAAGAGTGCAATTCTGATTGGTCTTTCCCATTTCGCTTTGTGGGGCAATTTCAATCTTTCCTCAGCATCCCTTCGGGTCAAATTATCCGGCATGGCATCAACCAGAGGGTGCCCAAGAAAAACGACCTGTCTTTTATCAGCGCCGGCTGAAAGTAGTATATCCTTCTGCCAATCGTAAATGGGCACATAGATGACTTTCGGGTGAATATAACGGCGCACCGAGTTCACATTCTTTGTCCAGAAGCCGGGTGGAATGTAGTAGACCGTCGGGATACCCATATTGGCTGCAAGCTTTGTCAAGCGCCTGTTGACTGCGCCAAAGTCAATTGCAACCAACACATTTGGACGATATTTCTCAAGCCAGAAGACAGTCCGCCTGAATATGCTCCACATAGGGAGCAGATGCGGCAGTGCTGCGAAGAAGCCTATAGCACTGTGCTTTGTTGTCTCAGCGAGCAAGCGGATGCCTTTACTTCTCATCCTCGGTCCACCTATGCCCCAAAATTCAAACTTAATCCCGGTGCAGCGCATCTCTTCAACGAGCAGTGATGCATAAAGGTCAGCGGAGGCATCTCCGACTGAAAGGAAGACACGCATGGTAGCATCTCCCGGAAGGTATGATTTGAGCCTGCAACTTTTATGTTTATCGCTCGCCATCGCCATAGCGACCGATAATGATGGGGCTGTTACTGTGATGGACATTTTGGACATGTGTTCAAATTGTTGGACGCCTGTCCCTTTGTCTCCCTGCCCTACCTTCACCAGTTCGCTTGATGAAGTCCAGAAGGTAAAGCAATTCGGGGCTCAGCCTTAATTCCTTTATGATGGCTTCAATTGCCTGTGTGGTGTTCAAGTTTGAGCGGTATAGGAGCTTATAAGCGCGGTGCAAATCCATGCGCACATCAGGTGGAACTCCATCCCTTGCCAAACCCACCTTGTTAATCCCCTTCACCTGAGCCGGGCGCCCATCGGCAAGCATGAACGGTGGGATGTCCTGAACAACTTTTGACATGCCCCCAACCATCGCCAAACGACCTATTGTTGTGTATTGATGCACACCAACCATCCCGCCAAGAGTCGCATGGTCTTCAATGACCGCATGCCCGCTTATGCCTGTGTAACTTGCAATATTTACATAGTCACCCACAAGGCAGTTGTGTCCTATGTGACAGTAAGCCATGATCATGCAATTGTTCCCAATGCGGGTGGCGTTGTCCTCACCGGTTGAGCGGTGTATTGTTACATGCTCCCGTATCACATTATTGTCGCCGATGATCAAGTAGCTTCTCTCACCCGAGAATTTGACATCCTGAGGCTCCCCACCAAGAACTGTGCCAGGGTAAATGTGATTGTTCCTTCCGATGTTTGTCCAACGCTTAACCACCACATAAGCTTCAATTATTGTCCCATCACCTATGAACACATCGTCCTCAATAACTGCATATGGACCTATGATGACGCCCTCGCCAATCTCAGCCTTCGGGCTAACTATAGCGGTCGGATGAATGATACACTTAAATTGCTCTTCAAACCGCTTTCTGTGTGCGAACATTTGTTCCATTAGCCCGCTCTCTTCAACTTCGAGTGCCTCATCATTTTTCGCTTCTCTCATCGCTAACACTCCCGCTATGTTGTCTCAACCCTGTGGAGTGGTTACCACCGCGATTATTTTCACCGGTGCATCTCATAACGCTTAGACAGCCATACTGCTTTCAAGTTTTGCCGACGCAAGTTAGGCATTGCGCTCACACCTACGGACATCGGGTGCCTCTGAATTTCTTGCTCTGCTGCTCTGAAGTATTTGATCGCCTTGAAGCGCCATGATAAATCTGCACTCAGCCACAAGCTCGCCATCAACATAAGCTTTTGCATCTATCAAACATATGTTACTTTTGGCGTTGACGAATTCGGCATGCGTTACCAACTTGTCTCCCGGGAATACCGGGCGGCGTATCCTTGCTCTCTCCATTCCGGCGAGCAATCCAATCTTGCCTCTATGCTCCTTCATGCTCAGGATTATCAATCCGCTCGTCTGAGCCATAGCTTCAAGGATAAGCACACCTGGCATAACAGGGTATCCAGGGAAGTGCCCCTGAAAATACGACTCGTTTATTGAGACATTTTTTTCGGCAACGGCACGCTTGCCCGGCTCGAGCTCAATTATTCTGTCAATAAACAGGAACGGGTAGCGATGCGGAAGTATCTCCTCAACTTTGAATTCACCCTTCATCCCTTATCACCCTCTTCCATATGCGCTTCATCAGTTGCAGATGTAAATCATGCCCACCCATACAAACTTCAATTCGCGCTATTAGCTCCCTACCAAGCAACACTGTATCACCCAACAGGTCAAGCACCTTATGCCTTACAAGTTCGTTCTCAAACTTTAGTGGCGCAGAGTAACCGTCGGCAAAGACGATCAAGCAATTATCCAATGAGCCACCTTTGCCCAACCCTGCCCTGCGGAGTTCTTCAACCTCCTCAATGAACCCAAATGTGCGTGCTGGAGCAATCTCATTTACAAACAACCCCCTTAGGTCGTAGCCGAAGAAGCTCTGTGTCCCAATGAATGGGCGCTCGTGTTTGAAAGTGTAATGCACACAGAGCCTGTCGCACGGCTCAGCCATAGCATATATCCCCTTTTGCTCATCGCCCACCTCAATTGGCTCTTTAATTCGTATTAAGCTCCTCTCGTAAGGCAACTCACGCACACCAGCCTCACTTAGCAATTTCACCCAATGCATCGCATTGCCTTCACCGATGGGTATTTCTGGACCTTCCACATAAATGCGCACATCCGTGATCCCAAATGCCCATAGGGCTGCCAGTAAGTGCTCAACAGTGCCAACGCTCACACCACCGTTTGAGAGCACAACACACCGCCGAGAGGATGATACAAATGTAATATGAGCCGGTATGGCAACACCTTCCCTCACGAAGATTACGCCAGTTGGGGCTTCCTTAACCGGCTCCATCTCCGGAACAAGCCTCACTTTGACGAGCTCTCCAGTATGTATGCCAATGCCCGAAAACTCAACCTCGTTTTTGATAGTCATCCTGTTCATCATCGCCAATCCCTCGGGTAAGCGTTTTCCAAACTGAACTTACGCAGCGAATATAGCGGCGGCTGTTAAGCCGCAAGCACCACTCACATTTAAACGACGCATTTGGGCGGCAGCTTCAGCATGAAAGTTTAAAGACACGAAAACTTTTGTTCTTGGCTAAAGCTCCTTATACTCTCGGAGTCACTCTTTACTCAAAAGTTTGTTGGTTCTTAGTAAGGCACGAAGAAAAGCGCAGTGCCATCAAAGTGAGTGCGGAGCGCGAAGCGAGCGCAAAATGCAAGCAAAATGATAACATTGCACTTTGCACCAACTTAACGCGCCTCCGCTTATGCTTCATGGCTAAATACAAACCTAACAAGCAAGGCTTGCAGCAAAGAGAGCTCGGATTCGCCATTTTTATCAATTCTTATCATTCGCACCGTTTTGCGTCACTTGTTTTTGGGGTGATTTTATGGCGGGCTTTCAACCACCCCAACGAAACATTACCGCTTGCCCAACAACTGTTCAAAAAGTTACATAGCCAAATGTGAGGGCAACTTTCAAGCCGCTTTCATTTTCGTTTTTGGTATATGCTCACCATCACCACGCGACATCCTCTTGCCATCCATATTTGCCTATAAGTGGCACAAAGACACAGGCGCAAATCTCCTCCCGCTTTATCCTTCCGCCGGACTTCGTTACACGAATGAGCACCTGTGAATATTGTGACCCAACTGGTATGACGAGCCGCCCGCCATCGGATAGTTGCTCAATTAAGGCGGGCGGTATGTCTGGAGCTGCTGCAGAAACGACAATTGCATCATACGGCGCGTGCTCCGGCAGTCCGAGCGTTCCATCACCCACGACTATGTGCACATTTGTATATCCGAGTTCCTCAATTGTTCTCTTAGCTCTCTCAGCAAGCTCCGGTATGCGTTCAATCGCATAGACCTCCTTGCAAAGCTTTCCAAGTATAGCGGCTTGATATCCAGAACCAGCGCCAACTTCAAGTGCCTTCTCATCGCCGCGAAGGCTTAGCGCCTCCGTCATAGTTGCGACCATAAAAGGTTGTGAAATTGTTTGACCAAACCCTATGGGCAGCGGATGATCCTCATGGGCTTCTTTTATATTCTCGGGGAGGACAAATCTGTGCCTGGGCACTTCCATGAAAGCTTTTAAAACACGCTCATCTTTGATGCCACGAGCACGAAGCTGTGTCTGGACCATGTGGGCACGCAACCTTTCAAAATACTTTTCCCTTTGCTCATCCCACCGACATCCGTTGGGCATGAAGATGCACCTAACCATTGCCGTATGAACCTCGCCCAAAATGTTTGAGCATTCTGATGGGGAAATATTACACAGCCATGGATGAGAGACAGCTCACAGTTTTTTTCATCCACGCGTCTCTGAAGAGAGTTGGATGCAATACTGTATTGCCATCTTCAACTCTTGATGCGTGATGCTGCCACCCTTGAACTCACTCCTAACGAGCCTGTTTATCTCTTGCAGCAACTCGTGCAGCGATTTCCCGCTTTCCACCCATTGCTTAACTGTTGCCTTCAGCTTTTCAATGCGCCGGTGTGGTATCTGTCTAACTGCTTCCTCTACGGCTTTCAAAACCTCATCAACAGAGGAGAAATAAGTTTCCTCGGGCGGGTCACCGTTTAAAAGCGCAAACCCTTTGTCCTCGCCATGAGTTACAGTTATCTGATTGGTTGAACCACCGGGAGTTTCGTAGACTATAGCGAAGCTTGTGACTTTGCCGTCATCTCCCCCCCATTCCCTCTCCTCATAACGCAGGTTTCCAAAGCCGACTTTCCCACGATAGGGCGATAGCAGCGTCATCAAGCGCCTGCGAAATTCCTCAAGTTCGTCTGAGCTTGCCCGAGACGATGAGAATGATGAATCAAATGATTGCGTTTCGGGCATCTCCCTTTCCCTCCCTTAGGGCGTTTAAGCACAGTTGGAAAGGTTAAATATTTCAATTCACTCACCCTTGCTATTATGGCTGTCTAATTGCACATCACTTGGAAGCAATATTTTCCGCTCAATCTCCCATGCATCTATTTGGGAATCCAACATCTCAACTCGCTTCAAGTGTGCAACCAACTCATCGTGCACTAAATGCCCGCGGCGATAAAGCTCATAGCACTTTTCCCCGATCTTATAGAGCTCGTCATGCCTTTTGCTCACAAGCGTGGCAACATATATGTCCTGTGCCTTTATGCCCACCATGCCCCATAGCCATCTGTTGAAATTTAAAAGTGCCCTCCAGCTTGAGACTGCCAACCACTTTAACCGGCGCTTTAACTCAGCCCTCAATTGCCTAATTCGTATATCACGCAGCAATGCTTTCCTTGTGGGTGAACGCCACATGGATTATGCCATCACCTTTCTCTCAATCATAAACCTTTGTCCACAGCCAAATTAGTTAGTCCGATGATGGAGAGGCTATACCCCTTGCTTGCATTATTCGTTCACCGGCGGAAGCCAAAAATGGTGTCAGCAGATCAATGGGGACTGGCACAACTGCAACTGTAGCCTTTTCAGAGGCTATCTCGGAAAGCGTCTGAAGGTAACGCAATTGAAGTGCATTTGGATGACGCCCCATTATTTCGGCAGCCTGAGCCAACTGTTCCGCAGCTTGCAATTCGCCTTGAGCATTGATTACCTTTGCCCTTCTCTCCCTTTCCGCCTCTGCTTGTCTTGCCATTGCCCTTTGCATTCCAGCGGGCAATTCAACATCTTTTATTTCAACGGCGATGACCTTAATCCCCCAAGGGTCAGTTTGCTCATCAATGATTTGTTGTAAGCGCCTGTTAAGTTCAACGCGCCTTGCCAGTAAGTCGTCAAGCTCGCTTTCGCCGAGGACACTTCGCAGCCTTGTCTGTGAAAGCTGTTGCGTTGCAGCGACATAGTTTTCAACCCTTGTAACAGCCCACGCAGGATTAAGCACTTGAAAGTAAACCACGGCGTTAACCTTAACAGGCACATTGTCCCTCGTAATTACATCCTGCTTTGGAACATCCATAACGAAAACTCTAAGGTCAATCTTGATCATCCTGTCAATGAACGGTATGATGAGGAACAGCCCAGGTCCCTTAACCGATTGGAATCTGCCCAACCTGAGTATTACTCCCCTCTCCCATTCTTGCACGATCTTGATCGCCTGAGAGAGGAGAACGATGATAAATACACCAGCCACAAATATGATGTGAAATACCAACCGCTCAAACGCTTCCATCATCTTCACCCCCAAAGGAGTCCAATGAGATTAAATTTTGCGCCGCAACTCCGCCTTTAATCAGAAGGGCGTCAAATTCAATTATGCACAGCTCAAGTGTTGCTGGAAAGGCTTGAAGAGTTTGTGGCATTCACACGACGGACCTTAAGCAGCAATCCATCAACTGCCACAACTTCAACCCTCTCCCCTGCCCTAACATGACCATTCACAGACTCAGCATTCCAAAACGAGCCATCCATTAGGACTGTCCCTCTCGGTGTAAGTGCGGTCTGGGCTATCGCAATCCTGCCAACCATCCCCTCAGCACCAACAACAACCCTCCTCATATGAGCGCTAATGGCTTTCCAGATTACAAGCGTTATAAAACCGCCGAACATGGTGACTGTAGCCATAATTACTGGCACAGAGACCCTCAGCGCTATGCCCCAAAACTGTGGGTTGCGCATATCAATGAGCATATAGCCGCCCAGGGCAAGCGATATCAATCCACCGGCTGTAAGCACACCATGGCTCACAACAAACAGCTCAGCCACAAAGAAGGCTATACTGAGCAGTATGAGCAGCACACCAACCCAGTTCACCGGAAGAAGTGTTGACGAGTAAAGGAAGAGAAGGAAAGCTATTGAACCTATCACCGCAGGAATTATCGCTCCGGGGTTGTAAATCTCTATCAGGAAACAGAATGTAGCAACGAGCAGCAAGATGTATGCGATGTTTGGATGGCTCAATATCTCAAGGAACTTCTGTCTTGTTGTCCTCTGGATGTATACCACCCTTGCATCTTTTGTCCTGAGTTTCACTTCGCCCCTTCCCACCTTCACTTTGCGCCCGTCAAGCTTTGAGAGCAGGTCGCCCAAGTCTTCGGCTATCATGTCAATCAAACCCATCTTTAGCGCCTCATTAGCTGTTAGAGCCTCACTGTTTCTTATAACCCGTTCAGCCCACTCAAACTTCCGTTTCCTCTCTTCAGCAACTGCTTTCGCTGTGCTCATCAAGGCATTGGTAAGCTTATCAAGCATTATTGATTCGGCGTCCTTTTGTCTCTTGGCTTCTTCTTCGCTTGATGGTGGCGGAGTTAGCGGTATTGTGACAGGGTGCGCAGCACCAGTTGAAGTTGCTGGCGCCATAGCAGCTACATGTCCCGCAATGAGCACGAAAGTCCCGGCAGAGAATGCTCTTGCACCTCTCGGGGCAACATAGACTACCACTGGCAATGGGGCGTTCAAAAGCTCCTCAATGATATCTTGAGTTGCCTCAACCATGCCACCGTTAGTTGAGAGTTGAATGATAAGGCATTGGGCATGCTCGGAGTTTGCCCTCTCAAGGGCTTCACGGATGACATCAACGGTCACCTGAGTTATGACCACATCCTTCAAGTCAAGCACATAAACCTTTGTTGCCCCTTCAGCGCCCTGAGGCTTCAAGATGCCGGTCAAAACTAAAAATGCAATTGCAACGCCTACCCTTTTTAAGCCAGCATTCAAGTTAAACTTTCCCACATAGTTCCACATAGCAGCTGTATCACCTTCGCCAAATTACAACATGCGACAGTTTAAAATTCACCCGCAAAAAGTAGCTTGCCTCATTTGCATCGCCATGTCAACTCGCAATGGCATCCTATCTGTCCTCGCACATTAACTCCGTTTTCAGAAATTAAGGTGACATCAAGCCCATGCGGCATCGCAGCTTGTCCACAACGGTCGTTTAAATTCTTTAAATCCCGTCGCCCACAAGCGGCGATGCTACATGGTGGGAGTTTTTGTCGTGATTCAAACGGCTGTCATGTTGCTTAGAGAATTTTTGAAATGGCATGACAACAGCAAAAGCTTTACAGGTGACCCAGAAGTAGAAGTTGAGTTTGATGAGCCTCGTGAGCACAAACGCTCACAGGTGCTCAAGCCTCTTTATGCGTTCAACTATGCGCTTCAAATACTTTGGTGCGCCGATGCATCCCCAAGTGCCGAGCAAGAGATTGTGAACACTTCGGTTACTGGGTGAAAGCTTTGCCGCCACTGAGCGAGTTAGTCTCTCAATCGCTCCCGGATGAAGCTTCAGCTGTCGGGCTAACAGCGGTGAAGCCTGTGCTGCCCCTTCAAGGACATTCGTTGAGTGCTCGGCTTTGCTTTTGCTCCCAAGCATGTGCAGCAGAAGCATAAGCAGTAAAACCGTTATGCGCATAAGCTCAATATCACATAGCCATCTCATTGCAAGAAACCTTTCGCCGTCCTTGTGCATCTGTTGCCACAGTGCCAACGATTCTTTGTGGCACTCGTTCAAAACTGATATGGCATGTTCAATTCGCTTTACCTTCCCTAAAGCGTCCTCGGCGTCCTTCACAAGGGCGAGCATGAGATCATGATATTCAGCCAATGGCAATAGCGCCAACTCAACACGCTCATAAATTGAAGCGATAGCTCCACCATAGCTTCCATATAGCGATTCAAAGTAATCCTCAGCACGCCAACACCAGTCTACGCTCCATGCCATTCTGGCAAATGCATTCAGGTTCAATCCATATGCCCACCAACTATAGCCGCCAAATGAGAGACAGGTTATACGCTTCAATCCGAGCTCTAAATAAGCCTTCAAATCCATCTTCAGAGTCTTTGTCAATGGCATCATGAGTGAGCCAAATAGGAGAGCATCACCGTAGTATTCAAAGATGTAGCCGCGCCCTTCAAATGCCTCGCAAAGCATGCATAGGGCGTTGTAGTAACGCCTGTTTATTTCACAACGCCTATCATTTATGGCATGGGCATAGCATCTTTCTCTTGGCGCGTAAACGAACCAAATCGGTTCGCCGACCTCGCAAAATGTTGGCTCAAGCGTGTCATGATATGCAAGGTAGCCAACATCGGCTTTTAAACCGCTTAGGCGCAACCTTGATGAGACAGCCTCGCAAACTCGCAGGTATTGCTCCTGCGGTGTCATATGTGAGCAGGCAGGGCAGTTGCACCATCCGCCTTTGACCAAATCCTCGCCCCAAAGGTGAAGGAATGGTGAACAGGTTGATGATACAAGCCTTTCAGCGTTTGATGCAACGATGGAAAGTGCATCCTCATTTGATGGGCAGAGATTGCCGTCGGCAGTCCGTTCACCATCCGGGTTCATCCGAAATAACTCTGGACGGCTGTGAAACAACTCCCTTGGTAAAAGGCTTGGAATGATGTGCCCTCCAACCTCGCGCTCAATTGCGCGAACTTTCATCATCGGCAGGATGATGTTAAGCACATCATCCGGTTCAACACGGTGCGGCAGAAAACTGTTTAGGCGCATCTTCCCAAGCCAATCAATCAACGATGTGACCTCTTGTATGTGCAGCTCTAACATTCGTTCGTCGCCAAACGGGACATGCTTTGGGTCTTCAACGAAGCCGCGCACCTCAAAGGATGGTTCACGGGTCAAAGAAAGCGTTGGAAGGACGATGTCAGCATGCCTTGGTATGCATTCGTGCAGCCTTAATGGTAACACCCATCTACATCCGATGAGCTCAAGCAGCTCATAGACGGCATAGAGCAGGCTGCGCTCGCTGAGCGAGCTCAATTTTATCCCTTTACCGTTGACAACCACCGAGTAGGCATCTTTGGATCTTACAGCCTCATCAAAGGAGCGTTGCGTGTGAGCGAGATGAAGGGAGATAATGCAATTCTCCGGCAGCTGTATCGCATTGCCTATCGGGCGGACCTCAAATTTGCCGCCGCATATGGCTTCAAGGTATCGGCACAGCTCATTTGCCGCAAAGGAGACTGTAACGCTCTCAATATCAGGCACGCCAATGTAACCGCAAGGCTTCCCCGACAAAGCAACAGCTACTCTCAGGCTGCCTCACCCCGCCTTATGCCATGCTTTTGCAGCAGCCTTTCAATGAAGCTTTTAGCCTCAAGTTTGTGTTTGTCATCAAACAGCTCAACATTTAGAGGGCCGGAAAAACCAACCAGCTTTAAAGCCGAGATGAACTCGTCCCATGGCAGAGTGCCATCTCCCGGCAAGCTATGGCTATCATGCGCACCATCATTATCGTGCACATGTATCCCGACGATGAACTGATGAAGCTTATGAACATACTCAACTACACCTTCAGCTGTGTTCGCATGCCCGGCATCAAGGACCATGCGCAACCTTGGCGTGTTGAACCTTTCAAGTGTCCGTTGCATCTCCAAGAGGTTGTCGCAGAGAAAGATAAGCTCGCCATCTAATGGAATTGGATTCAAATTCTCAAGGGCGAGCGTTACACCGTAGCGCTCGCAAAGCTTGAGCAGATGCTCAATGCTATCGTATGACCTCTCAAGTGCCTCAGCGCGCAAATGCACAAGCGATGGGATGCCTATTGCATACCCCGGGTGAACACACACCCAAAGAGCACCAATGGAATCGGCAAGCCACATCAACCTCTCAACATATTTGAAGACGCATGTCCGAAGGTATGGCAAAGGTTCGGCTAAATTCAATGTGTAAGGTGCATGAAGGCTTACACTCATATTGGTCTGGCACAGCAGATTTTGTAGGCACCTAATTCGCCACCCGTGGAATCTCTCCAAGCGTTGCGGCTCGCTGTAAAGGTCAATCTCAATGTGCTCAAAACCGTTAATGCAAGCCCACGTTATGTAGCTTTCAATCTCGTTCGGAAATGCGACTATGCCCACCTTCATCGTCTCCACTCCCATACACTGGGATGCTCAAATTGGTTGGAGAGCCAAATGCTGATACTCCGGCAGCTCACCAATCACATAGATGGAACCGGTGACGCAAACCATGTCTTCATCCTCAGCCCACTCCCTCGCAGCTTCATATGCTCTCTGGACACTATCATGCACATGAACCGGCTTGCCCCACATTGAAGCTGCCCTGGCAAGTTCGTGCGCTTTAAAAGCCCTCTCAGTTTGAGCCTGAGTCGCAAAGATAACATCGGCAAGCGGCGCAAGCGCACCAAGTATGCCGTATACATCTTTGTCGCTCATTATGCCGATGACTAAGCCAAGCCGCTTGTAAGGAAATAGCGTTCTGAGTGCTCTGCTGAGAGAGGAAGCAGCTGCTGGGTTATGAGCGCCATCAGCAACTACAAACGGATTGCGATGAAGCACATCAAGTCTGCCGTAGCATTTTACATTCCCAACACCTACTCGAAAACGCTCTTCTGTGATTCCCATACCCATCTGCCTAAGCAACTCAACAGCAGCGACAACGCACCCCAAATTTGAAAACTGAAAATCTCCCCCAAGCGAACACTTCAGCTCGGGGTATATAGAGCGCCATGTCTTGTAATCGCCGCAAATGCCCTCGTAGGAAGCCCACAGCTTTTTCCAACGCACATCCTTTCCGACTACTCGCAATGGTATGCGATGAAGGTAGCAATAGGATTGAATGAATTCAAGCACACCGAACTTGTGCTCCGCAGTGACCAATGGGACATCTGGGCGAGTTATACCAATCTTGTCATTGGCGATCTCCAAGTGAGTTCTCCCGAGCCTGTCAGTGTGGTCAAGCGATACAATGGTCAAGATTGAGAGCATGGGTGAGAGTGCATTGGTGGCATCGTATCTCCCACCAAGCCCAACTTCCATTACCGAGATGTCAACACACTCGTCGCAGAAATACTGGCACGCCATCAGAGTGAGCAACTCAAACTCGGTTGGAGCATCTAAGCCTTCATCCCGCTCAACTCTCCTTGCAATCTCCTCAGCCCAGTTTGCCAACCTTTCAAAATCGTGCTCTGAAATGGGCATGCCATCAACTCGTATCCTCTCCCTATAGCTCACCAAGTGCGGTGATGTGTATAGCCCAACCTTATAGCCGCTCTCCGAGAGCACCTTCGCTAACATATGGCTGACAGAACCTTTGCCATTTGTTCCGCCAACGATTATGGCTTTGAAGCGTTCCTGCGGATTGCCAGCAAGCTCAAGCATCTTCTTTATGCGTTCCAAGCCGAGTTTAATCCCGAACTTTAACCTGCCACGCAAACCCTTCTCGCCTTGATGCGCCAATTGCTTTCACCTCACATGGATTCCCTATATGAAACAACCCGGCGGAAGTTTTACATCTCTTAAAAGCAATGATGGTGCGAATGCAGCAAGTGATACAAGCATAGGCAGTCAACAAGTTACTTGTCCTTTTGGAAAAAACCAGTAAAGCTCGCCGCAGTTTTTAACCCGCTGATTATCATGGCAGAGTTTGTCGGGCATTCTAACTACCCGTCAAAAGGCGAAGCAGGGCAAGCAGTGCAAACCCGAGATATGGAAACAGCAGCAATGGGATGAGCGGCAGCAAGCGCTGCGTGCGCAAAGGTTCTGTGCGCTCTGACTCTCCAGCACTTACAACCTGTGCTTTCCAAGCTCTCATCCTCGTTCTTGCGCCATCTTCATACACTCCCCAAACTTGAATCTGCTCTCCCACACTCGGAGCAACACCGCTCAGTTCACCAATGAATGTGACCTCAACATCCTGCCCGGATCTATCTCTCACTTTCATACTCACAGCCGTGACCTTTGCACCGCCCTTTGAAAACGCGCTTGCTAACGCTAACCATGAGAGCAACGATATGTATGGCTTACCCGAAGAACGCCACGAGAGAAAAAGCAAGATAATGCAGGCTGTTATCAGAAGCAGGAAGCCAGAAAGAACTCGTGGCGCAAACGCAAGGGACAAGCCAACCAACCAAGCGCAAATTGCTACCAGCCACATCGGTTCAAACTTTACCTCCGCACTCTCGCTGACACTTACGCCACTCACAGTGCCAGCAAGTTGCGGTTGAGGGTCAAACAGCTCGCGATAAGCAGCGCGCAAGCCAACTGTGGCTACATTCTTTAAGGTTTCAATTGCAGTGCCTCTTCCTGCCACTGGTGCTTTTTGTGCCAACGGCGCCCCACAACCCCTGCAGAACTTAGCACTCAGCTTGTTTTGGACGCCACATTTAGGACACTGCTTTTGGTCGCTGATGTGTTCACCCAAGTTTTATCACCTCTCGCAAGCTCAATTATGATAGGCGGCGCGTCTCATATCGCATTCTCTTTGTGGCATGGGGTGATGCCTTCCCATATCTCTCAATCTCGGAGAGCAATTCATCAATGTGTTTTGTGTTTGCACCGGCGCTCAATAGGCGCGTCTTTGCAGCATTAAGTTTAAGCGTAGCTGAAACTGTGTCCCCAACCCTCAAATCATGCAAAGCCCTTGTCTGCAACTCCGTTGCACTGATTAAGGAAGCAACACGCATCACTTCGCCATCCGGTTGGGTGGGCGCAACTCCACTCTGGTATCGCAGCACCACATCCGCATTTGCAATATTGCTCTCCCAGCCATCTATGGTGCCGCTGAGCCAAACTTGAACAATTCGGTAAACCCCGTCACGCCTTGGTGGCACAAGCAATTCAAGCAGGAACTCACTAATGCCGAGTTGTAGGTCACCAATGTGAAGTTCAATCTCTTGACCACCGCTGGCATAAATTCGCTCAACCGGCGCAATTGCCGGACGCATCTTGTATGCCTTGCGTATCTCAACACCTTTAGCGAAACGCAGCTTCAAATTAGCCTGCCTGAGCGCAATCAGCCTTGAATGAGAAAGTTCGCTATTAAGCACATCGGGTATATGTGAGGGGTCTGGCACAAAAAACGCTTCGCCACCGGATATGTCTGCAAGCTTGACCATTAACTCCTCATTAAAATTCACCCCAACACCCATCGTGCTTATCCTGATCCCATCATCTGCCATACGCCTACCTGCATCAATGCACTGGCTCTCATCAAGGGCATATCCATCGCTGATGACGATGGTTCGGAGCAACTTTGGCTCACCCAACCTCAGCGCAAGTTGCTCGTGCGCCATTTCAAGCGCCTTTGACATTTTCGTCTCCTCACCGAGCTGCAACCTCTCAACACTATCAAGCGCTTTGATCATCTCGTGGCGCATTTTCCCAGAACGCATCGGCAGGACAACCTGTGCCTCCGCAGCAAAGGCAATGAGTGCAAATTCATCATAGTCTTGAAGATGCTCAACGGCGGAGCGCAGGGAGCGTTTGACGAAATCAAATGGGCGAGGAGCATCGCGCAATTCCGGCGGAAGCATAAAGCCGCGGAATTCCCAAACTTGCACGCCATCCCTCTCGGTGCTCCTCACGATGCCGCGCCGGCGCAGTTCCTCCAACTGCTCCTCTGTGACCATAGGGAGCATCATTGACTCGCTCTTGTCAATGACCGCCACGAGCGCCATCGGCGCCTGCACCGAAGAGGCATCAGTCGCATCAATCCTCAAGAGCAAGTAAATCAGTCGCGTGCTTCCACCTGACGGAACAACGCTGTAGCTCAACTTGTGGGATAGTTTGATTGAGCCCAAGCCAGATACACCCCCGAAAACAAACTGTGACCAAATCTCGCCGCCTGATGAGTTTGCCCCTAAGGTCTCTTCCTTTGCCTTCTGCGTGCCGCATTCATCATGCGTGTCATTCGCAACAGTATCAAGACCCATAGGGCAAAGAATAGCAGCGGCAATGGATTTCCGGTCACAATGAATGTCCCAGAACTCCACACCAACCCCAGAGCGGTAAGCAGGTAGATAATGAAAGCGGTTACGCAGCATCCGAAGCTCCACGCAATGATGAGCCAGAAGAGCACTTCAAAGAGTTGAAATAGGCACCCGGATGGATCTGCAGACTGTGTTGGATATGGAATTGGATGTTGTGGTGTTTGCCATCCACCTCTTCTCTGTGCGCCCCGTTGGCTCGTTGGCATCCTATGACCACTGTGTGGATAGCTGCCCCACCGATAAGCGCTTTGCGCCGGTTGTGCTATCGCCATACGAAGTGCTTCGCTAAATTCGCGCACGCTTGTGTAGCGCTCACTCGGGTGCAACTTGAGGGCTTTCTCAATCACGCGCTCAACTGCCTCTGTAACATCCGGATTGATGCTGCGTATGGAAATGAGTCGCCTGTTGTGCGTTAACCTCTCAACTGCTTCTGGCGGAGTCACACCAGTTAACGCAAAATAAAGCGTTGCTGCGAGTGAGTAAACATCGGAGCGTTGGTCTGTGATGCCCTTGCCATATTGCTCAATGGGTGAGAAACCGGGAGTGACTGCCTGTGCACCCGAAGTAGTTTGCTGTCCCGGGCGGTAGAACTTAGCTATGCCAAAGTCAACAAGGACAGCCCTGCCATCTGGCTGTATCTTGATGTTGCCCGGCTTGATATCTCGGTGTATTACAGGCGGTGACTGACGGTGAAGATACTCAACAGCATCGCACACCTGCCAGAACCATTTCAATGCCTCTTCAAGCCCTTGTGGTCCATTTTGCTCCACATGGTTGAGCAAATCTTCACCGGCAATGTAATCCATAGCAACATATTGCTTTCCGCCCGCTGTGAAGAAATCAAACACCTTGGGCAAGTTGGGGTGTGATAGTGTTGCCAGAATCCTCGCTTCAATCTCAAATTGCTTCCTGCCTTCCTGCGAGGTGTCAAAGTTTTCCTTGATGGCGACCTTGCGCCCGTATAAAGCTAAGTCCTCAGCGAGATATACCGCACCCATGCCACCGCATCCGAGAACCTTAATCACACGATAGCGGTTATTTAGCAGCGTTCCCGAGCCAAGCAGACCCTTAAGCTGTGCACCGCACCTTGAGCAATTGACTGCCCCTGATAAGTTATCAGCGCTGCACTCGGGACACATCTGCATGCCAGTTTAATCACCTTCCAAAGCTCGGAGAAGACTAAAGAGATTTCGCTTTACCCGCACCAGCTGTGATGTCCTCATCTGTCAAGTAGTCTCACCTTGCAACCAGTGTATCCATCAGAGAGTGTTAGGCAGACATAATTTTTTCTCGCCGTCCTCGTGCGTCTTATTTGTGCAAGCCATTGCTTCCGCTGTGCTCCTCAAAACTGCATCAGTCGTGATTGTAGCACTACCCCAAAAGGTTTGCAGTAATGCACGGAGCAAGTTATAGTGCCATCACGGCGCAGATGGACATCATATTGCAGCTGCTTTTAGCCAAACATTAATGTGAGCGCTCTTTACTCAAAAGTTTGCTGGTTCGTATTCAGCGCTTAGCTATCCATGCCACTGGCTTTAGCCAGTGTTTGATGACGAAGCAAATTCTCGCCAAATTGATTCGGCGAGAATTTTCATCGCTGTCTAAAGACGGCGCTTAGAGGTTTCGTCAGTGGCTATGGGCTAAAGCCCATAGCATGGTTGTGAAAAAAGCGCTTACCAAATTATTGTCATTCGCATTTTGGCGGCGCATCCCAAGTTGTGGCAACTTTAAAGTTGAATGCCAACTCCTGAGTTGAGGGCTAATTCCTGAGCAGCCAGTCAAAAGCCAGTTTTGCGGCATTTTCTGTTTCTGTGCAGGGTGATGGGAAAGCCATGCGGGGAATGATAAAGCTTCGCCGCATTATTCTCGCTAAGCCGAGAGGCTTTTGTGCAGGTGTTGTGCGAGCAATTGAAACGGTTAAAATGGCGCTCAGTCAATTCCCTCACCCGATTTATGTTCATCGGCAGATTGTGCACAACAGGCATGTTGTTGAAGAGTTGCGCAGGGGCGGTGCCTCCTTCGTTCGTTCAATAGACGAGGTCCCAGACGGTGCTCTCATTGTTTTCAACGCTCACGGTGTTTCTCCGCTCGTTCGTGAGAAGGCAGAGCAAAAGAAGTTAAAGGTTATTGATGCCACATGCCCGCTCGTGAACAAGGTGCACGCTGAGGCGAGAAGATATGCAGCAAAGGGATATTCAATCGTGCTCATAGGGCATAAGGGGCATGATGAAGTTGAGGGGACGATGGGAGAAGCGCCAACACAAACTGTGGTTGTAAGCGACCCAAGCGAGGTTGAAAGTATAGAGCTTCCCAATCCGGATAAGGTTGTCTACTTAACTCAAACGACTTTGAGCGTTGATGCTGCGAGGGTTATAGTTGAGGCGCTAAAAAAGCGCTTCCCGCACCTTGAAGCGCCACCGTCAGAGGATATTTGTTACGCAACTCAGAATAGACAAACAGCGGTCAAGCTGTTGTCTCAAGTGTGTGATGGCATACTCGTCGTTGGCTCTCATAACAGCTCAAATGCGCAGAGGTTATGCGAAGTTGCGAGCGGGAGCGGTGTGACAGCATTCCTTGTTGAGGACAAAGACGACATTGATGTAGTTCAGCTTTGCGACATGGCAACCATAGGCATCACTGCGAGCGCATCAACACCAGAGTCAATAGTCGTAGGAGTGGTTGAGAAACTGCTTCAGTTAAGCCATCCTGAGACTCAAGTTGAGGAAATTGAATTTGTGCGTGAGGAGATGCGGTTCCCCTTACCTGAACCGTTTTCAAGCCTCTAAATGAGCGCTAAAGGAGCAGGCTGCGATGACCTATCTTTGCTTCTCGGTGGCACGATGCATTAACTTGCCCCCTGCCACCTTCATACGGCACTGCTGGCACAACCCTCGTATTTCAAAAACGCGCCCGACAGGCTCAAAGCCGTGTTCCTTCAGGATCTCAGCCTGTAAACGATCAACTTCGTGGCATTCAAATTCAACGACTCGTCCACAGCGTATACACACAAGGTGATCATGAGGCTGGTGTAAGAGTGCGAGTTCAAAGTGGCTATGTCGTTCGCCATAAAGTGCCCTTGAGACTATGCCGATTCGCTCAAACAATGAAAGGGTGCGATAAACAGATGCCCTACTAACCCCTCTTGCAGCGAGCCTTTGGCAAAGCTCCTCGGCATCGCTGTGGCGTCTGCTGCTAAGTTCCTCAACAACGGCTTTGCGAACCGCAGTCACACGCATCCCGCGAGCGCGCAACAGCGAGTATAATTCCGATGTTTTGACCCTTCCCCTCATAGCAAATGCAATTATGACGCATGCTATAAATTGGTGTCCGGCTGATTGCAGTTGAGAGCGACACAGTGGCTTGCCCGGATGACTTTACAGCTTTAATGGATTGCCATTGGAGGGCTTCTCTGGGAGGATGCCGATGCTGCTCTGCGCCGTTGGGGATGTTCGCATTACCGAAAGCCAGCGCTTTCTGTTGAACAGCTTGGTTTGATGCAGTTATGATGGGTAAAAATGCGGGCATCGTGAGCAGCATGGTGCACGGAATGCACCTGAAGAAAATGCGGGTGGGCTTTATCCACCCGCCTTGAATCATTCACGGTGTTCTCGCCACCTAATTCGCTCGCTACACGGTAGACAAAAGTCTTGCAAATATGGCTTAGACATTGAGGGCTTAAAAAGGTGTGAGTGAAGTGATGATGTGGATGACGAAGCTCATGACGGTGGAACAGTGGCTTAATTTCGTCTCCGACTGGCACAGGTTCAAAAGCCATATGCAAATGTTCTATGGTGCTGATGAAGGATTGTTGAACGAGCGACGACACGCCTTCAAGCTCGTCTTAGAGGCTGCTTTGAGCCTCCTGGGACTGAGGAGGAAAATCATACTTGTGAGAGCCCCCGGAAGGTTAAACCTTATGGGGCGGCATATTGACCATCGTGGCGGTGCAGTTAATCCAATCGCTCTCAGTGCCGAACTCATTGCAGTTGCTGCCCCAAGAAAGGATGATGTCATAAGCGCACATAATGTTGAAGCTCACAAATACACGCCGAGGCAATTCAAGATCGGGGAATCTCTCCCACCACGCAAGCTCATGAACATTTCTGAATGGGACAGTTGGACGATGGCGCAAGTTGAGGAGAGACGAAAAAGCGGCGAGCCGATTCATTGGACCGATTACATCAAAGGTGCCGCAGTCATGTTGCAGGAGCGTTTCCGTTTGCATGACGGTTCCTTATGCCCGAGCCTTAAAGGGATGGATATCGTGGTTTATGGTGATGTGCCACCATCAGCTGGGCTTGCATCATCGTCAGCGCTGTTCATGCTGGCAAGCGAGGCATTGCTATCACTCAATGGACTTCAACTTGACCGTGAGGAATTTGTCAGGCTTTGCGGTTACGGTGAATGGTATGTCGGCACAAGGGGTGGCGCAGGTGACCATGCAGCAATAAAGTATGCAAAAGCTGGTTATGTATCGCACATAACAATGAATCCGCTTTCGGTCAGCTACAATCCCTTCCCAAAGGGCTACAAGGTGGTGGCACTCCATTCGTTTGAAATCGCACACAAGGCTGGCAATGCCCGTGATGTCTTTAATCAGCGTGTTGCTTGCTACGAATTTGGCTTTATGCTTATCTTGGAACGTCACCCAGAGTTGCAGAGTGTCCTTAAGCAATTCAGCGACATTAGATCTCAGGTCGTTGGGAGCACAGCAGATGTTTATAGGTTGATTCTTGAATTGCCGCTGAGGGCATCGCTTCGGGAAATACTTAAGCTCCTTTCACCGAAGTGGCATGAGCGTGCACTTAAAGTGGCTTCAATGCATGCTCCGCCAAAAGAGGGTTATCCAATAAGGGGCGTTTGTTTGTTTGGCGTCTCCGAATGTGAGCGCAGCAGGCTTGCTGCCGAATTGCTCGCTCAGGAACGAATCGAAGAATTTGGATTGTTCATAAACATATCTCATGACGGCGATAGAGTTGCAAAGATGGATAGAAGAGGTCACATGAGGAGATATGTAAGCCCGTGCAGCGATGCGCATCTTGCAAAGTTGATTGAGGCGTGCAAAAGGTCACCAGCCGGTGAATCGGAAGGCAGCGAAGTTTGGCGCCAACCAGGTAGCTACAGGTGTAGCACAGCATCAATTGACTTTATGGTTGATGTTGCAAACGGGGTGGATGGCGTTTTGGGTGCACAGCTTTGCGGTGCTGGCTTGGGAGGGTGTATTATGGCGTTGGTGAGGGATGATTCCCTGAAAAGGCTCATTGAAGTCATGAGCGAGCGCTATTATGAACCGAGAGGCTTTGAACCATGCTATGTCATTGCAACGCCGGTTTCGGGCTCGTGCATGGTGACATCGCCATAGGGGTGAATGAAACGAATGGGATTGCGCACAATGAGCGTCACACTCATTAAGCTACCTGAAAGACATTGGAACGCTATAGCTTGTGCCGGCTCGGTTGCAAAGCAGCTGAATATGAGGGCATATATAGCCGGCGGGTTTGTCCGGGATATGATCTTGGGCACTGTCTCGGATGACATGGATATAGCGGTGAGCGGCGATCCATACGAATATGGCACAGCGCTTGCAAGTGCCATTGGTGGCAAGTTTGTATCATTGCATGAAGAGCCAAAGATAGCGAGGATTGTAAAGCGATACAACAATGAACAATTGCAGCTTGATATAACTGGCATCAAGACCTCCATTGAAGATGACCTATTAAGCCGAGACTTCACTATAAACTCATTAGCAATACCGATTGAGACCATAAGGCGAGCAAAGAACTCCACCAAAGCCACCTTACAATTCCCAGATGCCTCATCATGCTACGATGATTTAATTCGTGGCGTTATCAGGATGCACAGCGGAATTGAATCCAAGTTGATTCTGGATGACCCGGTGCGTATGTTACGGGCTTTTCGCTTCGCTGCCACTCTCGGATTCAAGATAGATGAAAGCCTGCTCAGCGCCATTGAAGCTAATAGCAGCCTCATAGCGAATTGCTCATGGGAACGGATACGAGATGAGTTTGCATCCATGCTTCAAAGCTATAATGGCTCTCGCATGCTCGGGATGATGGATGAAGTTGGTTTGCTTGGAAAAGTGCTTCCGGAGCTTGAAAGTTTGAAGTGCATCCCCGCAGGAGGCTATCATCACCTTGATGGTTTCAGGCACTCAGTTGAGTCGGTCAGGTTCATTGAGATGCTCATCAGCGGCACAGACTGGATTGAGGAAGAATGGAGAGACATAGGAGTGGCGCTGCACGGCGAACTTAAGTCATACATTGAGCATCAGATGAATCCGATTGTTGAGCGTCGCACTCGTCTCTTCGCGCTAAAAATGGCGGCTCTGCTGCACGATGTTGGAAAACCTCTTACGATGAGCCGAAACAGCGATGGCGATTTGCATTTCTTCAAGCATGAGGTGAGGGGTGCCGAGACATCTGAACAAATATGCAAGCGGCTCAGGTTGAGCAACAGGGAAACACATCTTATAGTCCAGACCGTTAGATGGCACATGTATCCGCTGTGGCTTGCCAGGGGCGAGTCACTTTCCGATAGGACCTTGAGGCGCTTTTGGATAAAAGTTGGCGAGCAGGTTGGCACAGCCATCATCTTTGTTTCGCTCGCTGATATGCTTGCAACACGCGGTGTTGATATGACGCTTGAAGAAATGACGATGCAAATGAAGGTTCTCCTTGAGTTGATTAAAGTTCAAAAACGCCTTAAGGAGCTACAGGCATACCCGAAGTTGCTAAGTGGGCATGATGTGATGAAGCGCTATGGCATACCACAGGGTCCCATCGTTGGGAAAGCATTACATGCTGTCAGGGAGGCACAGCTCGAAGGGCGAGTTAGAACTAAGGAGGAAGCCTTCCTTCTTTTGGACAAGCTATTACCATCTTTGCTCTCGCGAAAGGTGTGATAATCTCAATTTCAAACGGGTGTTTGCGTCACTTGCATAAGGCTGCAAATGTCTCTGCCACTTCCTTGATGCGATTTGGGATGTCAATAAATTGTGGGCACTTACCAGCGCACTCACCGCATCCTACACAAGCTTCAGCTGATGATTCGCCGAGCCCCTTATACTGTCTGATAGCAAGCTCTTTAAGACCGTGAACACGCAGCGTTATCATCGCGGCAAAGTTTGCCGGTATGTTCACGCCATTTGGGCATGGCATGCAATAGTTGCAGCCAGTGCAATACAGATTTAGCAAGCGTTCATTCTCTTTCTGCATCCGATCAATCAACTCAATCTCCTGTTGCGAGAGCGGTTGCATGTTTGATGCAACGGCTGCATTTTGTTCAAGTTGCTCAAGGCTGTTCATACCTGACATAGCTGTGCTCACACCAGGATTTGAAAGCACAAACCTGAGCGCCAACTCGGGTGTGCTGTGCACACCGAGCGCTTTTTCATAAACCTCGGATGGATGAATAAGCCTGCCGCCACCAATCGGTCCCATAATAGCGACTCCGATGCCATTCCTTCGGCAATAGTCAATCACAGGTTCGTTGCGCCTATCAAGCAAGTTATACTGGATGACGATGGATTCAATAGCGCCCTCTGACATCTCAATCATGCGGATAATGTTATGAGGGGTGTCGTGCGACGAAAAGCCAATATGCTTTATCAACCCCTCTTCCTTGGCTTTGAGCGCCTCCTGCAGCAAGCCATTGCGAGCTTTCACGAGTATGCGGAAGGTTACCATTTGCGTGTCATGGAAGAGGCACAAATCAATGTAGTCAGTGCCAAGTCTTTCAAGCATCTCCTCAAGACACCTACGCCACAACGATGCTGGAGCTTCATCACCCGGAATTTGCCACCACTGATGCCCAACAGGGTTCTTGTCCTGGATGACTACCTTCTCTCTTGCGACATGCTTTAGGAATTCACCCAACGCACGCTCACTGTCGCCACCATCGTAAATGTATGCGGTGTCAAAGAAATTGACTCCAAGTTCATAAGCCCTTAGAAAGAGCCTCACTGATGCATCTCTGTCAACTACCTTGGTATCATCCTTAAGCTTAGGCAGACGCATACACCCAAAGCCCAAAACAGACACAGAAAGACCCGTCTGACCAAGCTCTCGGTATCGCATTTGTATTCCCCCTCAACATGCAGAGATGTTTGCATTGAAACCAATCTTAGGCGGGTTCTCCCAACAATCAACACAAACTCAATTTACCTTAGCGAGGCAGTGTCGTCACATTTAGTATGACACAGCTTAGTTGGTGGAACGATTAGCCCGCCGATGTTGGTGTGGATGATTTTGTGATATGAGCATAACTTCCAACGGAGGGGAGGAAAATGGCACACCTATGGCATGGCAGTTTGCACATCGGGTTAGTGCACTTCATGGCATTCCCACACGCAGCTCGTGACCCAAAAGCAGCAATTGAGACGCTTCGCATAATTGCGAATGATGAGTTTTTCCAAGCGGTTGAGCTGACACATATTCCAGATGAGCAAATACGAAAGCGGGTCAGGGAGTTGCTTGAAGATGCACACATGGAGATCGGCTATGCGGCTCAACCGCTCATTCTTTGGAATAACCTCAATCCAAACTCGCTTGATGATGTTGAACGCTCAAAGGCAATTGAAGCACTCAAAAGCGCTGTTGACGAAGCTTATGAAATCGGCGCAGCCATAATGGCTATGCTCAGTGGACCATATCCGGGCGAGGAAAACAAGGGCGAAGCGTTGGACAAACTAACCAATACAATCGTCACAGTATGTCAGTATGCGCAAGAGAAAGCGCCAAGCAACGGCAAACCGCTGACGATAACGCTTGAAACATTTGACAGAGATGTTGATCGGAAACGCCTCATTGGTCCAAGTCAAGACGCAGCTGAGCTTGCAGATAGGGTTAGAGAACAAGTGGACAACTTTGGAATATGCATTGACTTAAGCCACCTGCCTTTACTGAATGAAACCCCAGAGGACTGCATGGCTACACTTGGAGAACACCTGATACATGTTCATGTTGGCAACTGCGTCAAACAGGTTGGTCACCCACTTTATGGTGACCAGCATCCGCCATTTGGGATAGCCGGCGGCGAGAACGATGTTGAAGAACTGCGCGTCTTTATAGAGGCGCTCATTTACAGCGGGTATCTCAGAAGAAGCGTCCCAACGAAACTTCCATTGCTCACATTTGAGATAAAGCCACTTGAGGGGCAGGATTGGGAAACAGTGCTTGCGGCGACAAAGCGTGTCTTTTACGAGGCATGGTCTAAAGCGAGTGGCACCGCTTAAGTTAGCAACCTTCATAAGGTTTGAAGGTATCTCGCTAAAAAACCTTCATGGTCAGGATGCCTATGCCGCATTAGTTTTTGAGTGGTTGCAAGTAGCGCAACTGGTGTTGTTTTGCAGAGAAACAATAGCTCGCAAGAAAAATGCCTTTTCCAAAGGCGCCCCTGCATATCCTTTTGGCTCAACAGAATTTCACCTTTTCATGTTTGGCGTGAACATTGCCCTATAAGTTGTTGAATGAATTTGGCGCTCACTTGCTTCTTTATCAACGGTTGGATAAAGCCCAGGGGTATGAACAGGTGTGCACCGACAAATTTTTGAGCTAAGAGCGAAACTGAAAATTTGAGGGGTGGTGACTTAACAGTGGCACTACATTCGGCTGCACAGCTTCTTAACGGTATCGCCTAAGTCCATTCAACTCTCAAATCAACAAGCGCTTGCTCGCCAATTATACGCCCCACAATTTCGCCATCCTTAAGTTCGTAAACAACGAATGGTATGATGCCCTCTCTCCAAATGGCGAGCGGCAGCAATGGTATGCGGCATGGGTATGGTGCGCATCGCTTGAGCTTAACCAATCCCTTACGCCTATCAATCTGCAACCCGCAGAGCGAAAGCAGATAGCCGATGGAGGTGATGCCGCGAGGGTAAAAGCAAAGGTTGTTCGTGAAATAGGTGTCAATGAAGCCTTTTGTGAGCATGCCAGTATTCATTAGCTCTTGAAGGGCAAAGTAACGGCTGGAATTGTCCGGTAAGTCAACGCCAAGGTATGAAGCCACAAAATCTCGCCACAGGTTCTGCGATACCCAGACATTGCTCAAGTCAGCGCTTGTGTGAGTGCATCCATATTCGTTAAGCGCCATTAAATAGGAGTTAACCAAATCCGCTCTCACTCTCTCAAGATTGACTGGCGGGACTTCACCGCATAGGAGCGGATATAGCAATCCATTGGCAGTGTAAATTGAATAGGCATCCCAACCGCGCAACTCGCCATGCAATTCCTCCCCAGTCCATACATCAACAAGTCCCTCCGCAGTCCTTTCAAGGCAAACTGCGTAATGGTCACCAAGCCATGCCCGCTCATCAAGTGTTCTTTTTATGCGGTCAACTATGCTGCGGCATTGAGATGCCCATTCATCATCGCCCAACTTTTCGGCCATAATTGAGGCTGCATGGCATGCGCAAAGTGTTTTGACAGCAAGGTAAGTTTGCTCACGAGCATATTGAACAGCAGGGGACGCATCGTCAATTGTGTTAGCCACACCCAAATTCGGGAAGCCATTGCCAGTTGTATCGCTGCGTTCAAAGTATTCGGTCAGGCGTTTACATAACTCACGATGGCGCTCAATTAGTTCGTCATTTGCGGTCCAGTGCCACAGGCAAAATAGCATTAGGATGAAGTTTGAGTTCTCTTCAACCTGCATTGGGTGCGGATATGCTTGCTTGCTAACCTCAAGCCCATACCCCATATCATGGGCTATATAATTTCCAACCTCGTCATGCATCTCAAAGCATGACCATTCATTGAGCAACATTTCAAGCAACTCATGCCACAGCGATAAGTAAACGAGGGCACAGTTATACTCCACATCAACTGTGCTGTGGTAATGGCATGAGCCTTCCCAGACGCTAAACCAATCGCTGCCATCCTCACGCACAACCCACCATGTGTTTAGCAAAAAGTTTTGGAAGGCAAACTTTACAAGGTCAGCTTGCGACTTGCTCAAGAATGCCTCATCAAACAACCTTTCAAACAACGCCGTCTTATGAAGCATCTCGTTTCGGTTGGCGCTGGCAAAGTGTGCCACTGAGTCAACATCGCTGAACAGCCAGATGTATTTGAAAGAGGCTGGGTCGCCAAATATGCTGAGCACTGGCTCATCAACATATGTGCACCATAGCAGCTCAAATTGCGACCTTGATGCATCACTTAGGTCAAACTCAAATTCAACGCCGTCTTCAAGGAGCTTTGCTCCGGGTGAGAGGGGCAATATTCGTTCCTCACAGCGCCACACATCCCGTCCAACATCCCCGTTTTTAGGGCGGTATCTTTCACCACGCCATATTGTCATCGGCACCTCGTATGAAATTTTGAGCCTATCAAAAGATGGTTTTATGTGTAACCCATCACGGCGCAGAAGCAAAAACACCCTGCCATGCTTTTGGGCTCTCTCAGCCGATGACCAAAAGAGGCGCTCAACAGGAAAGATGGTGAGCCTGAAAAAGAAAACCGGTGCAAGGGATGTCCACTCATCCTGTGGGTAGAACGGTGAAATAATTTCTGCGTTCAATCCGAGCCCAAGTTGCAACGAACGAGCGATGAAAGTCACCCCGCACATGCGCAACCTTTGCTCAACAACTTCAAAGTGCTCAAAGCGCTTTGTGAAGGGCAATGCTTTGCAGATGCCATTGCTTTCAATCCCTATCGCAAGGTCTGTTGGAAAGTCAAGCCACCTGCCCAGAGAAGAGTGAAGAACCTGATGAGCCCATGGGTCAAAGATAAGCGTAAAGCGGGAACCAAGCTTGCTCACCGGCGTTGCCATTAGGTGCATTCAACTCTCACCCCGTTGCAGTATTAACCAACCCGTCAACCGCCTCAACATCATTGCTATACAATGAGCCATGAACAAGCGTTTGATGGTGCTCGCATCACAAAAGCTCTACATGGCACGGTTACTCACTTTCACCAACTATTGCAGCATGCGCGATATCCTCTGCCCTGACTGCCTCAACATCAAACTCTTGAAGGTTTCGCGTCAGCTTATCAATCGCCTCATCATATTCAATTGCGACCTTCCGTGCCCTTCCAATTGGATTGCACTGTGAGACAACATAGTGCTTGACGAATGGGTGAGTTATCCCCCTCTCCTTCAACTTGCGAACTATTCCCACAACGATCTCATCTGCCTGCCTCAATTTTTGTGAGCGCTCCACTCTCACCTCATATGCTTCTCGCAACGGCAACTCAAGGAATCTGTCAACCTTCCTCAACAGGCTTGTATATGGACCACCGCTGAATGATTTTACGCGCTCATAAATCAAGCCGAGGGTGGCATAGTATGCTTCCTCAAACTGGAATGCCATATCAATCTCGCGCAAGCCGGAAGCGTCCTCTAAGACAATCCCTTCAATCAAACCACGATACATGCGTATGACCTCAAGTGACTTCTCTTTTAGGTTGTGTGCTTTCTCGGTATTAAGCGCCAGTATCTGAAAAGCCACAGTTTGGTCGGGCAGGAGGATGGCTGGTATCATCTTTTTGCCGAGAGCCTCAAGTGCAGCGCGCCTGTGATTTCCATTCGGTGTCCAATACTCTCCCGTCGGCATTCTTACAGCCACAATTGGATCTAAGAAGCGCCCGACAGTCCTTATCACATTAACGAGGCGTTCAACATGGTTGTCGGATAAGTCACGCTGATACGGTGTTGGTTTCACCCTTTCCATTGGCAGCATGACAAAGAGCTGCCATGCATTCGCATATGGCTCTTGATATATGGCAAGCACCTGCCCACCGTCGCTCTCAATCAGCTTTGCCAACTCCTGAATATCTTCTGGAATTGTTGGTTCAACCCTTTCCTTGCTTGAGACTATTTGCTGCTTAGCCATAGGCTAATTCACCTCTCCGCAAAATCAGATCTATGTGGCTGCTTGATAGAGGGGCTGAGCTGCAAGAACCTCGTTATACCATTCAAGAAATTAATGTAACATGCACATCCTGCCCATGAAAAACTTTTATCAAGATGCCACAAATTGCTCTTTTAAAAGCGAGGCGACAAAAGTCCCACCATTTAGCGCCGCCAGTTACAGGCGACGACCGTTTAGAACCATCAAGGCTGTAGATTGCCTTTCATGAGCGGCGAAGGAAGACCATATGTGGCAAGCATGCCGCTGTTTGGTTCGGTGACAGTCACACCGCCTCAAATTGTAACTCAACAACCTGTTAACACTCAAATAAGTTTCGTAACACCGGGTATAGGCACCGAGTAAAGACCATCTCGCCCCGGCTTCACCGGCGGCTCCATCTCAAAGCTGCAGTCCTCAGGCTTCGGCGGATAGTAGAAGTCCGACTTCTCAATTTGCTCCCATGTGATGCGCTGACCAGTGTAACATGCAATTTGCCCCATTATGGAGACAAGCGTTGAACGCACCATGTAATCGTTGACGATTGGTTTGCCGGAGCGTATGGCACTAAACAATGCTTTGTGCTCTTCAAGGTATGGATTGCATGGCGGACCGGCATAGCGCCATTTCTTCTCGCCCTCAATGCGCATATCCGTCAAGTAGCAAGTGCCCTTCGTTCCAAATATCTTGCTTGAGACTTCATTGTGGCACCCGACCTGTGTCCTGCAGAATGCATAAACTCGCACCCCATTAGCGTATTCATAAACGACTGCGTGATGGTCAAACACATTTCCGGCGGCTTCCTCAAACCATGCAGAACGCCCTCCCATGCCATGCGCCCTGATTGGCGCTTGTTCCCTCAGCACCCAAGTCGCTCTATCAAGGTTGTGAACAAGCGATTGAACGACATCATCACCCGACAGCCAGCTGAAATGATACCAATTCATCAGCTGGAATTGCAACTCATTCATCCATGGTTGGCGGTGCACAACTCCGTAAGGTGAGCGGAGAAAATTTTCCTCAATTGCCACGATGTCACCAATAGCACCATCATGCACTCTCTGAACAGCTTCACGATACCCAGTGTGATAGCGGCTTTGCAGACCTGAGACAATGCAAAGCCCTTTCCTCTTGGCTAAACGCAAGCTTCGGCAAGCATTTTAATCCCTGCCGGGTCTATCGCTGGTGGCTTTTCAACAAAGACATGTTTGCCGGACTCAACAGCAGCGCGCACATGAAGCGGGTGAAACTTTGAAGCGCATGCAATTAGGACAACATCGCTGCATTCAATCACATGCTTGCATGCATCAAACCGACAAAGCAATGAGCATCATCAACGATGGCTTGCTTAGGATAGCGCTCTTTTAGCAGCTTCATCCCAGCACGCACTCGGCTCTCAAACAAGTCTGCAAGTGCAACTATACGCACACCTTCGTCCGCAGCCATAGCATCAACTGCAGCGCCAATCCCTCTTCCACCGCAACCTATGACGCCAACTCGTATGATGTCACTTCCACCAATATTCACACCAGCCTCGCTTGTTTTAAGCACCCCCAAAACAATTGCTGAGGCAGCCGATGATTTAATGAACTGACGCCTTGAATGCTTATTTGAATATGCCTCCATTGACCAGCTCATGCTCACCTCTCCACGGATAACTTGCGCCATTGCTGCGAGCCGAAAGCCAGCAAATTGCTAACGCTGCTCTATTGATTAAGAAGTTGTGCACCTGAAGGCGAGGGCAGCTATTAAGCCACCTTCATCGTTGTTTTCATTATGACTTTTTCCAGGCAGACCACATCCATCCAAAAGATTTTTGAACAAATTTTGTGGCGAAAGAAACTACACACAAGAAGGATTCATTGTCCGCTGCTCATTTGTTCGGTTGCCCTACTACAGCAAGTCGGGTTACACACCATTTTTTGAGACGGTATAAACCCTTCAGCTTATCGCTGTTGCAAAAAAAAGGCTTGTCAGCAATGCCGAGAGTATTCGCATAGCTTTGTCACGGACTTCGCTTGGTGGGTCTGTCAAGCGCAGTGTATCAATGAGCAAAAAGCCATTTCCAATCTCTATCTTTGCCAATGCGCACGGCTTTGTGAGAGCCTTCACTCCGTCGCCTTCAGCAAGCTCAATAACACTGATGGCTGGGTCATCAATTAACCCGCTGCCGCGCCCCTCCCAATCAGCATACCAGCAATCTTCACGATACCAAAACAGGTCGGAGTTGCTGATGCTGGCAAGCAGTTCATCATCGCTTGCCTTCACGATTCTTCCGCCGAGCTTTTGTTTCGTCAATCCGACGACTCGCAAAGTCATCCGGCGCAAAAGTTCAACCGACTTTGGTTGATGTATCCATACAATACCGCCACGGGAGATAAATGAGCGCAATTCATCCAGCCGCCCCTTGCATAGCTCAAGCAGATCACCGTCAATTAGGAGCAACCCATAGGAATCAAAATTGACCTCATCAAAGCGATGAGCAACATCGTCAAACGGCATACCTATGTCCTTAAACGCCTTTAACATCGGTGAACCCTTTGGAGAGATAAGCGCGATACGCTTCATTGAGGATGGCTTGAATGAGATGGCATACGCAAACAAGTTATGCATCAGCTTTTGAGCTATCGGCTCAACTGGCAGTTTGTCGGTCAGCTCAAGCTGGCACATTATGAGCGCCCCGCTTCCATACAGCAGCTCAACAAGTGGTGTCCAACGAAGCCCACCCCTGCCACCGCATTCAACCAATATTCGGAATGCCCCTCGGGATGGCTTTACAAACGATGAGCGCGCAACGAAATGGTCGCCGCGCCACCATTTAAAATCATCCGGTTGCATTCCATCAAGCAACGGATGAGATGAATGTCTGATATAAGCCATAGTTGCAGCCCTGCGTGTATCCAAACGAAGCTGTATCGGCAGCCATTCAGGCTGCGATAATTGCTCAAAGCAAAATGCCATCCCACCATCATGGATGAATTTGAGCAGCGCATTCACACCTGACTTAAACGCCTCAGTTTCGGTGGCGCCTTTACCGATGAGGAGCAGGTTAACCTGTTGAAGAAATTTACCATTCAAGCCGCCAAGTGTTTGCGGATGCAAGTCAAGCTTAGCGAGCGCTTTTGCAGTTTCACCAGCTGGATCAAACAGGGCAACCTTTAAACCCTTTGGAATCTGCAATCGTGTCCTTGAGAAGACCCAAAGCTTATGTTCCTCATCAAACACGACTCTTGCGCCATCTTGTATGCTCAACTTGAGCGACGCCTTGGTGCGTTCCTTAACGCTCGGCATCTGCCAAGCAAACTTAACAATGCGCATTTCACCACAATCCATGTCCAAGTTGAAGCTTCGCTTTGCCAACAAAGCATTGCCGACTTTGACCGAGGCGGTCAAAGTCAACTTGCGCCTGTGCAATGTGTCATTGTGAACAGCTATCTCACGCTCAACTGTCTCTCCGGATAAGAAGGTCTTGTCATATTGATTGAGCGTGGCAGCTATTGGCTTCAAGCATTCAGTGCTGTAGCGCAAGTCATCCACCCAAGGATTAAGCCCGGCAACCCCCATGCGCCTTGTGCCATCGCATAACATCCTAACACCAATTCGGTGCGCTTCTCTCTCAATCTCACGGTTAACATAAACTGCATCCCCGAGGAATATGGAAACGCCACCGGGTGGACGGCTGTATGGGTAATAACAGAACTCGCCGATTATTAATGGCTTGTCACGCTTCCAGATGAGTTCCCGTGGCCATCTATCATTCCCCTCTTTACCGAGCCAATAGGCATCGTTTGGGAAAAGGTTGTGGTCGTGGCAGCCGAACTCCCTTGGGTAGTGAATGTTTACTGTCGCTGCACGCCCGTTTACATCACCATCGCCTTCAAACTCAATTGGTCTTGTTGGGTCAAGCTTCATTATGAGCTTGCCAAGTTCGTAGATACGCTCATCAGTCCCATTTATGCGCATTCCGCCACAGTGAAGTATCTCGTTCTCTACGCTCCAAATTAGCAGTGATGGATGATTGCGAGAACGCATCACCATGCCAGCTATGTGTTCACTCAAGTTGCGCCAGAGGCGCTCTTCACCGAGGGCATAAACATTTGCAGCACAGTAAAACGCCGACTCATCCTTGAGGCACATGCCAACTTCATCAGCTATCTCGTAAAAGTGCCTTTGGCGAGGTTGCATGTGAAAGCGAACGAGCGTGAAGTTGGCTTTCAAACGCTCAAGGTAGTAATGCCGTATCTCTTCACGCGTTGCAGTGGTTGGTGGGCAACCTAAACCGCGCAATTTAAATATGCGCCCGTTCAGCCGGTAGTCAATGCCATCAATCCAAATCTCACGGAAGCCAAAGCGCAAGTTCAGCTCATCAACCCTCTGCCCATCCTTAAACAATTGAAGTGCCAGCCGATAAAGGTATGGTTCATGTGGGAACCACAGCCTGAAGGCTTTGCTTGCTCTCTTGCCAGCGCCATTATCCTCCAAAGACACGGGCTTGCTAAGTTCAATATCAACGCTCCCGTGCGCCGGCACCGTTACGGACTTCTTTGGCAATGAGAGCATTTTAACATCGCCATCATATACATCACCAATTAAATCAACGCTTGCAGCATTGTCAGTATCGTTTTGCAGCCTGACTTTGACCGTCAAAGTTTTGTTGCGAACCGATGTGATGATGAACCCATCGGCAATGTGCAAAGCGTTTCTGGCATACACAAACACATCGTCCCATATGCCACGCCTTGCTTGCGGGCGATTACCGTAAGGTATGAGCATTGAATCCTTGGGCATCTTTTCTGTGTCATCCGGCGGTGTGATACCTTCAACCAATCCGGCAACCCAATCTGTCACGCCAACGAGCAGCTCGTTCTTAGCACCCACCATTGCTGCCTCAGTTATGTCAAACTCAAATGGCTCAAAGCCACCAAGGTGCTCTCCTATCATCTTTCCATTCACATAGACTACGGCATGATGAGCCACCGCTTCAAAACGAAGGATAATACGCCTGCCAAAAAACTCTCCTGGCATCTCAAATTGTTTTCTAAACCATACCCGATGATTCTTTCCACTCCAACCTCCCCAGCTGAGCATCGGCACCTTGATCGGTTGCCAGTTACCAGTTGGTGGGAACGACAGCTTGTCATCCGGTGGAAGCATCATCTCCCAATCGCCAGAAAGGACGATTGTCGGGCGCATGCCGCTCGTTATATCGCTCAAGATATGCCAGAACAATTGATCGCGCTCGTTGCCCTCAGCCAGCTCGACATTCACACGGTAGTCCTTGCTATCCCCGCCTTCAAACTGGAATTCCAACTCTTTCCGTTCGTTGGGTTGGATGGGGCTCTCAAGCGATCTATGAAAGCGCTTCCTGAGAAAATGGTCAACTACACTCACGCTCAACTTAGGCTTGTGTGGTTTGCCATCCTTGCTCATCAGCGTCATGGTGAGCGTCATCACTCTACTACCCACATTGCCAACTATGCTCACACCGCTTATCGCTATGCGGTCGCTAAGCCTCATCTCTCTCACCCTCAGAGGGCTTCTTGCCAATCCGCCACCCATTGCCCCGTCGTAAATACGGATTGCTATCAAGTTGCGCCCGCCATATTTTATGAGCTTTGCTGGAATGATGTAGCTGCGGGGAATGTAGCATCCCTTCCCCTCACCGACCTTCACACCGTTAATGTAAACCCAATCGTTGTCATCTACGCCACCATGCTCAAACAAGATTTCCTTCCCACTCAGTTCCTTTGGGACGAAAAACCATTTGCGATACCAACCATAGCCATCATAATCGGAATAACCCTGCCCATCCCACAAAGCTGGCGCATACAGCGTCTCCCACCTTGAATCGTCAAACTGCAGCGATGCGTAATGTTCATCATCACCAGCTTTGAATTTCCATTCGCCGCTCAAGTCAACCTCCCAAGGTCGGCTATTTGTTTTGCCCTCCAAGCCTGGGCAATTAGCGCCCAACAGAAAAAATGAAAGAGCCACCGTGAGTGTGCACCGCAGCTTTAAGTCAATTTGAAGGTGGTTGGATGACATATCATATCACCTTTCACCAATAAGCTTGATGAAGTCAACTTCAACATGCACATCGGGCTGAGTGCATGGGTCAAGGCGAAGGCGTGTTATGATACCGCGCCAACGAACATTCTCAGAGACATTGAGCACATAATCATGCCACTCGCCATCGCCAATTACTTCAAACCTGACACTTGTCACCTCGCTCTCCGGTATCGTTGCTGTGCGCCAAAAGACCTGACCTATGTCTTTGAAGTGGACGCCATCTAACCTTCTTAAACGCATCCTTAAATGGACGAACTTAAACTGACCCACCTCAACACGAATTGGTGGTCCGAAAAACGCCGGGTCGTTTGATGTTGTGATAGCACAGATAGCTTTGCCAATCACAGTTATGTTCCTCATGCCCATTGTGTTAGCCCAACCCTCGTCATCCTGTTCAAACTCCCATGCAGCCCTGCTCGGCAAAAAAGTTACTTCATATGGACCTAACCCAGCATCCGATGGGGTTATATCGGCATGCTCCTTTGGGGCGTCGGTAAACACTTCTCGTATAGCGTCAAGGTAACCGAAAGCGAATTCGGCATGCGGCTCAATGTAGCTGCCCTCACCCCACTCATTCCATGCTTCAATCAGCACCATCGGCAATAGCTTGCCTTTAAAGCGCTCGTCTTCAAGCATGCGTTTTGCATCCTGCAAGTGGCGTCTAAAGTTTTCGGGCGTCCGTCCATATCGCACTAATGCATTCTCACCGTGCCAAGGTCGGCTATCCCAACCGCCGCTTATTGGGAGCATGAGCGGTATCGGACTCCTAACTGCTATGTCCTCCCAATTCCTGCGGTATGCTTCTATTAGGCTGTCAAACGAGGCTCGCCTCAAACTTGGCGGCATGCCAAGTGTTGGCCAATTGTAAGCCGTCACAGCGTCATATCCCTCTTTGGCTGCCATCTCTGCGTGTGCAGCGTTGCCGACGCACGCAATGATGTAAAGCCCTTGTAAGCCGGCTTTGATGCATTCACCCCTCATGGCATCAAATGCCTTGCGCACATTTTCATAAGTGCCCAAGTCTTCGCTCAATCGGTGTGTGCTGAAGATGATAACGACTGGCTTTCCATCTATGGTCAAATATTCGGGGCGGCGAAAGTAATGCTCAATCCAAAAACGAGTTACAGCTATGCAGTCTTCAAGCGATGATGTATTTGGCGGGTTGTGGTTTGCCCAAAGCAGGCAAAACTTGAGCATGTGTCTATAGCGTGCCCTCATGTAGCCATCATGTAAGGCATGTTCCAACTGCCTTGCTCCACGCACCCAATACCAGTCGTAGGCGAAGAAGGTAATGCCATGCTCAACAGCCCACTTGATGTGCCAATCGGCGACTTCGGGATCGCCCTCACGATACCAACCAAGCAACGGCTTCCTTTCGGGGAAACTGATTATCGGCATCCATTGCGATGCTGTCTTCCAGCCCGGGAAGTAGTAAACACCAACATCATACTTGCCACGGACAGGCTTCGGTTCAGGGACATAACTTGCCCTTGGAAGCTTAAGTGCGGGCTTGAATGAGAATTTTAGCGTTGTCGTTACAGGTGGTGCGTTAAGAGCTTTCACATGAAGCCTCGCCTCACCTGTTATGGGTTTCTCTGAAATCACCCTCCAGCGCCATATAGCTAAATCACCGAAGGAGAGTTTGGTCAATGCAATTGTGCCATTGGGTTTCTTAGTCACGCCCGCAGCGCTTACATCAACCTCGATTGTGCGTGCACCCTTTGGCAGCTCAAGCGATGTCTGCACATTTACCGCAGGCTCTCCACCCCTGTTAGCAATGATCGCCGTAAGCGTAGCTGGTTTGCCGACCCTGAGAGGCGCATCTTCCGGAGCAAAAGATGTTATTGCGATGTGTGGCTCCCCGACGGGCTTGTCCGTAACGCGCACCCATCTCAAAATGCATTTTGCGCCAATTTTGTCACTCGGACGAAGCCCAACAGCTATAATCCTTCCTTGCCAGCGCGGCGATGAGAGCATGTCCAATGTGTATGTGCGCTCCTTCCCATCGGCGACTATTGGGAAGGTGAAGATTTGAAGGTGGTGCGACTTCTCTGAGACGAATGCAATTGTGGCGACCTCACCTTTGTCTGCAGACATGCAAAGCGAGATATAGCTTTCCTTTTCGGCATTGATTGAAATTGGCGGGCTTATAAGGTATCCATGCACATCCTGAATGTTAATTTGCAGTCCACTTTTCCCAGCAGACAGGTTTATCCCGCCAATTGCTCTCCAAGCGCAGTCTGTGCCAATGAATTCAAATTCAGCACCCTCAATCTGATGTGGGACTTTAAGCTGCACGACGCGAATAAAGTCAATGGAAAACGATGCACCATCATATGGGTCAAATCGCAGCCTGATGATCTTTCCCTCAGGATGCCAAAACGGTGTCACACGATATGTGCGCCACTTGCCATCGCCATAGACATAGAAGCGCGTGCTTTTCTCCGGGGCAAAGCCACCATACTTGGTCTGCGTCGTGTTGCTCCAAAAGAATTCAGCTATGCCATCCTTTGTGGCGAGCATCCGTATTTCAATCGCCTGCCATGGTGATGTTGGAATGTCAATCAACGGGCGAAGCTCAAGTATTGGGTCACTGCCAGATGTGGCGAAGCTGAGTATGCTGTCCTTCACACTTACATCCTTCATGTGCGAGTTTGGTTGCCATCCCTCAAGGTCGCCTACCCTCTCAAAGTTCCACTCAGCCAAAACTTTCTCAACATCAGCTGACACGACGCTTTCACCTTCTCCCCGTGCCGTTGCAATAGCAAGCCACCAGAGAAAAGTGAGCATGTATATCGCACTCACCTTGATGCCATTAGGAAACACTCTCATCACCCCGAAGACGCAGTTTACCGTGCCAGAACTGTTCCCACCGTTCTTGAATCTGTCCCTGCCTTCAAATCCTTAGAGCCCTTTTGAACAGCGCTCCATTTGCCTTTGGGAGCATGATAAGAGACAAATCTCGCACCAAAACTTAGAGTGAGACAAGTATTTCCTCAACCATCTTTATGGTCTCATCAATCTCACTTGGGCGCTCAAAGCCGATAATGAATGTATCCACGCAACGCTGCGTCAATACAAAATGCAAGCTTGCCCAGCGCTGCTCCTTTGCCCTAAAGGTGCCCTCACCAAATATCTTCATCCCGATTACACCCTTATTGGCGGAACGCATCTTGCGCAGCAACTCGGCTACTTCGTCGGGCTTGCCATCCATATGACTTCCAGCGTGATTTATGCGGGCAAGCTGCACATCAACCCAATCCGAAGCAAGAGAAGCTTTCAGTGCATCAATGCTATGCGAGGAAGTCCCATGTGCTTTGATGATGCCTTTCTCTTTGGCTTCCGAGAGCTGCTCACGCATTCGTTTAAGCTGGTCAAGCCATCCACCATCAGTGGTGCAATGCAAGAGCACAATGTCAATGTAATCGGTGCCAAGTTCACGGCGAAAACGCTCAACTGCTTCCATTGCATCTGTGACTTGTTCCGGCAAGCCCTCCTTGCGGAACCAAATCTTTGATTGGATGACAATGTCCTCTCTCGGTATTCCCTTAATTGCATCTCTCAAGAATGTGTGCGTCCCATACAGGTCTGCTACATCAAAAAATCTTATGCCCCTATCATATGCATGCCTGATTAGCCTGATAAACGCCTCTTTTCCCATCCGCGTGTGGTTTGATTGGCGCATCCAACCACGCATACCAGTGCCTATTCCGACAAGTGTTGCTTTTATCCCTGTTTTACCGAGCGACACAAGCTGTGTTGGCGATTTCAATTTCTCCTCACCCCCTTCAATAACGCCAAACGCCCTCCCGCCAAGAAATGCAGCCACGCTTATAAGGAAATTCCGTCTATCCATCATACGCCATCACCCCCTCGAATGTCAGTTACAACCCAAGTTGCTCGGCTATGCCCTGCATTGCTGCTAACACATTAGCGATGTGCTCTTCAAGTGGCATGCCAAGTTCGTTTGCGCCATCAACGATTGCTTGCCTGTCAACCTTCCTCGCAAAAGATTTGTCCTTCATTTTGCGCACTACAGAATCAACCTTGACCTCCGATAGCTTTTTACTCGGCATGACAAGCGCCGTAGCGACAAGCAAGCCTGTAAGTTCGTCACAGGCATAGAGTGCCTTAGCCATGAGTGAATTGCGCGGCACACCAGTCCAGTTGGCGTGCCCAAGTATCGCCTCAACGATTTCTTGCGGGACACCATTCTCGCGCAAGAACTGAGCGCCAACTTGTGGGTGCTCCGGTGGTTCGGGATGACGCTCATAATCGATGTCGTGGAGTAATCCAGCGAGCCCCCAAACATCTTCGTCCTGACCATAAATGCGCGCGTAGTGGCGCATCGCAGCCTCAACGGCGAGCAGATGCTTTCTTAAATTCTCATTGCTCACCCACTCACAAACCCATTGCCATGCCTGTTGCCGTGTAATCATAGCCTTCTCACCCCCTCCTTATAGCTGCACAGAATTTTAACTCGTTTGCACCCACACTAAGCAGCATGGATGGCTTAAGTTTGGCAACCTTTGTTTTGGATGGAAAGCCAAAATATAGCGATGCTCATAAAATAGCGCTCGGCAAAGCCGCAAGCGCAATGTGAGGTGATGTTTCATGGGGGGCAAAATATCAAAGCTCTCAAGACGGCAATTTGTTGGAGCCGGCGCTCTTTTCTTAACTTTTCGCTCCGCTTCACCATTTGGTGCTAACGAAAAAATAACCCTCGGCTTCATAGGTGTTGGTGGTATGGGGCAGGGTCTCATGAGTATGGCGATGGCAAATAAAGATGTTGCTGTAGCAGCAGTTTGTGATGTGAAGGACGACAGGCTCGCAGCAGCTGTCAAGCTGACCGACGGGAAGGCTACACCATACAGGGACTTCAGGCAGCTGCTTGACCGAAAGGATATTGACGCCGTATTCATAGCTACACCAGACCATTGGCATTGCATCCAAACTATAGCAGCGTGTGAAGCTGGAAAGGATGTCTATGTTGAAAAGCCGCTCAGCCACAACATAGCCGAGGGCAGAGCTGCAGTTAATGCTGCAAAGAGATTTAAGAGAGTCACGCAGCATGGCACACAGCAGCTTAGCGGTGCTCACTATGCCGAAGCAAGGGATTTGATACGAAAGGGTGTCATCGGTAAAATTGTAAGGGTGCGCTTCTGGAACGCGTGGAACGAAACGCCATTCGGTATAGGCAGCCCTCCGGATGAAAATCCGCCAGCAGGCGTTGATTGGGATATGTGGCTTGGACCTGCTCCATACCGGAAGTTCAACCGCAATAGGTGCAATGCGCCGGGCTACTGGTTCTTTTGGGATTACTCGGGTGGATTCATGCTTGCATGGGCAATACACCACATTGACACAGTCCACTGGATACTCGGCGTGACTGCTCCAAAGACAGCCATGTCAGTTGGTGGCAAATACGCTCTTCAGGACAATAGGGAGACGCCGGACACTCAAGATGGCTTCCTTGACTATGGCGATTTCTATGTGCAAGCTTCCGTCTATCATACAAATGCGCGCCCAATTGAAGGAAAAGGCTACGGCATAGCCTTCTATGGCACAAATGGGACGCTCGTGTTGACTCGAGAAGGTTTTGAGGTGATACCGGAGCCCGGAAGAGGGGAACCAATGAAACGCGGCGGCTCTCCGCAGCACCCGCCCCATGTGCGCAACTTCCTTGATTGTGTAAAAAGCCGTGAGCAAACTGTTGCGCCGATTGAATGGGGGCACCTTTCAACCAATGCCTTACATCTCGTGAATATAGCATTCAAGGTTGGCAGGGTCATACGATGGGATGCAGAGAAAGAGTTGGTAATCGGGGACGAGGAAGCCAATCAACACCTTTGCCGCACTTATAGGAAGCCATGGGGTGAATATGTTGAGCGCCACCTTGCACCACAACACCGCCCATATTTTCGCATGTCATAAGGCATAGCTCAAATGCGCCATAGTATTCGTTGGCGAAGCTATTGGCGAGCCAAACGAAGTGTCTGTTGGTGCGCTGTAAGTCCCTTGGTGGTTTTTTTCGTATCCAGCTGCAAACCACGGTTTAAAGGGTGATTGAATGTGCACGCTTCCATCGCTATTCCGGTGCTTGGGGAGGCGTTAATTTGGGTGTCTGCAGTTTCGCTGTCTATTGCCGTAGCTGCAAGCATGCTTCAGCATCTCAAGGCAGCTAACGCACGCCGGTTAGCGCACTTGAGCATCGCTTTTGCGTTTTTTTGCGTGACCCTTTCATCGGCTATCTTGGTGTTTTTGCTCTGCGCACGAAGATACGATGTAGCCTATGTGGCTGCGCATACCTCAAATGAGTTGCCGTTGTGGTATCGTATAAGCGCCTTTTGGGCTGGTCAAGAGGGTTCAATGCTCCTCTGGGCGTGGTTCGGATTGCTTATCGGCATCGCTCTTGCGAGGACGACCAATTCATTAGGCAATGGCGCTCTCAGCGTCATTTCGCTGTTTGCGTTTGCGCAGCTCTTTGCGCTTGTGGCGTTGGCTTGCAAAAGCCCTTTTGAAGTGCTCCCGCATAAGCCAGATGATGGTCATGGGCTTAACCCGTTGCTGCGTAACTTTTGGATGGTGGTTCATCCACCATTGATGTTGTGCGGATATGCACTCACCTCCGCACCATATGCTCTTTCACCCATGCTTCTTAGAGAGCCGAACAATGAGCGAGTGATTAAGATAGTGCGCCAGTGGGTGTTGCTTGCGTGGCTTGTGCTGGGAGCAGGCATAATCATCGGCGCTTATTGGAGCTACGAAGTTCTCGGGTGGGGTGGCTATTGGGGTTGGGACCCGGTTGAGAATGCATCCCTTGTGCCATGGCTGCTGCTGACAGCACTTTTACACACCCTTGCGATTCAGAGGCGTAGCGGGACCGTTTGTAGAACTTGCTCGCTGCTTTGCATGTTTGCCTATGTTAGCGTCATCTATGCGACATTCATCACGAGGAGCGGCATATTGCGTGAGGTCTCTGTGCATGTCTTCGGGGAAGCTCACGGCTCGGTCAATATAACCCTCCTTGCATCGCTAATAGCTTACAGTGTCGTTGGAATAGCGGTGTCAGCTCGCTACTGGCACAACCTTAAAGCCCAGCCGGCATGGACATCGGTTCATTCGGTCAACTTCGCCTCATGGTGCGCAACAGTGCTTCTTATCCTAATGGCATGCATTATTGAGCTTGGGACATCGCTGCCGCTCTTCACAGCTCCATTTGGAGTGAGCATGAGCGCATCGCCGAGTTTTTACAACCGTGCTTTGGCTCCATTTGCGTTGGCGCTTCTCATCGCTCTTAGCTTAGGTATCCAAACACGATATGGTGTGCGCTTAATCATGGCATCGTTCCTCATCGGGTGTATAGCAGCCGGCACTGCATTCCTCTTCGGCATGCGAAACCCATACCACATTGCAGCCACGCTGTTATCCGTCGCAGCACTCTTGATTAACTTCAATCTTCTTCGGAATGCTATTAGCCGTTCTCAGCATCGCCTCGGAAGCTGCATCGCGCATATCGGCGTGGCTGCGCTCATGCTCGGAATATCACTTTCAGCCTCTTTTGAACGCTCTCAAACACTGAGGCTCGCAATTGGTCAGAGCAAGACAGCCCTTGGATACAAAGTCGCATGTAAGATTGAGCCCAAAAGCCCACGCATGGTTCAAAAGGATGCTCACATTACATTGGTAATTGAAGGCGATGGGACTAAGCGCAGCATGCAGATGAGGGTTTATGACAGCCCATATGGCGTTGTGCGCCAGCCGAGCATAAAGATGCTTTTGTTGAGCGATATCTATGCATCGCCAATTGAGCTTTTAAGTGAGAGCGAACGCATCACTTTGGTGCTGCGTAAGGGCGAGGAGAAACGAGCTTTTGACATGAACATACGGTTCATCAAATTTGAGGTTGGCGAACATGTTTTCGGTCGGACAGATGAGTTCATTGCAAGAGCAATACTTGAGGTGCACCAGATGACGACCGGTGTGCGGCACTTAGTTTCACCCGGATTAACGGCATCCGGTGAAGGGGTTGACGAGAGCCTGCCGGATGAAAGCGCCACATTTTCCATACTCGCAATGAATGCTGATGAGGGATTAATACGGCTATCGGTTGAGCGCCCGAAAACCTCTGCAAAGTCGTTGCATGCTATCGTTGAGCTGAGCATTAAGCCATTCATGAACTTGCTCCGTTTTGGCAGCGTGCTCATTCTGATCGGTGGGTTGATGGCACTCGTCTTCTCAAAGCGCTATGCGAGTCGCAGCGATAGCAACGCTTTTTAAGTTTGGCAGTGATACCTGTGCTAAAATGTCTACTGGCTCGGTAGATAAAGTGAATGTGTGCTCATCTGTCCCAGGTGGATTTAAGGGTGAAAGTTACATGGAAAGAGAGAGGCAATTGCAAGCTCACCGAAATAGCGAAGCGCCTAAGCTGGTGCTCGTTGGCGGCAATTACCGCACGATGAATATTGATGTCCGTGAACGGCTCTCGCTGTGCAAGGTTGATGTGCCCTATGCGCTTCGTTCGCTGCGCTCAATTGATGGCGTTAATGAGGTTGTGTTCCTATCAACATGCAACCGTGTGGAGATATATGCCGTCCTTAACGGAACAGACGCTATGGCGCTAATTGAATTCTTATGCTGCCAACATCGCATGCCCAGGGAAAGGCTGATATCCGGTCTCTATGTAGCCGATGATAAGGGTGCTTGCGCCCACCTGTTCCGTGTGGCAGCTGGGTTGGATTCAATGGTCATCGGTGAACCGCAAATACTCAGGCAAATCAAGGATGCGTATGAACTGGCAATGCGCTTGAAATGCTGCGGCTCCATACTATCGCGGCTGTTCATGCGAGCCATTAATGTTGGTAAGCGTGTGCGCACCGAGACGCGCATCTCTGAGGGGGCAACATCAATACCACATGCTGCAGTTCATGTGGCAAAGCGTATATATGGCAATTTTGGCGGCGCAACATTGCTGCTCATCGGTGTGGGAGAAATGGGCTTGCTCACGCTGCGCCTGTTCAAAAAGAACGGCATAGGGAAAGTCGTGGTCGCAAACAGGACAATTGAACGGGCTTTGGATTTAGCCGGTCAATCCGGCGCTGTAGCCATATCACTGGATGAACTTCCAAGTTGGCTGCCGGGTGCCGACATAATTGTCTCTTGCACCGGTTCGCCGAATTTCGTGTTGAGCCAGAACATGCTTGCCGAAGCACTTTCAAGGCGCACGCAAAACTCAAAGCAGATGTTGGTCATTGACCTTGCAGTGCCAAGGGATGTTGAACCGAGTGCTGCTCAATTGAACGGACTGAAGCTTTTAAATATTGATGACCTAACCGATATAGCCGAGGAGTATCGCAAGCTGCGCCAACATGAGGCGCAAGCGGCTGAGGCGATTGTCCAGAGAGAGGTTGAAGCCTTTTGGCGTTGGTGGCTCGCAAAGCGAGTTGAGCCGATTGTGGTGAATATGTTCAAAGCTGCAGAGCAAGTGCGCTTGAAAACTCTGAGCGAGTTTATGGGCAGGCTTTCGCCACGCGGCGATGATGAAATCAAAGTGGTTGACATGCTCACAAAGCGCCTGATGAAGCGCCTTCTTCACCCCCTGATTGAACGCCTGAGAGCAACAGCTGCCGATGAGGGCAAGATAAAAGCGATTGAGGCGTGCGTTGAGCTTCTCAGCGCTATGAGCAACTTGAGTGGCGATCGCAACGAGCACATAGAGGTGGGCGAGTGAGGTCGGATGATTCGGCGCTCTATAGCAGCATGCATAATCGTTTTTCTGCTTTGGTTGCAGCACGAATATGCCTCATCTCAGGAACATTGCATTTCGTGCCACGCAAACGAAAAGCTACACATAAGGTTGCCAAACGGATTGATACGCAGCCTCTATGTTAACCCGGATAGGTTTGCATCCTCAGTGCATGGGAAATTCAAATGCACCGATTGCCACACGAACATGCGTCCCATGAAAAAATCGCACCAGATTACAATGAACTCCCCCTTGAGCGGCTACCGTAGAGATATACCGAATGAGATTAAGCCTTTTGTTAGGCGCGCTTATAGGCTCTCTCAGCCGGCACTGGCTGCATGCATTGAATGCCACAAGGAGCATTTCAAGCTATACAGCAAAAGCGAGCATGCAATGAGCATACTAAGTGGCAGTGATGACCCACCGATGTGCACCGATTGTCATGGCAGCCATTATATACTCAGCAATGAAGATCCACGCTCGTTAATATATCCGAGCAATGTCATATGGGTATGCGCCAAGTGTCACGCCAACAAAGAAATGATGCTACGGCACAAAGTTAACACACACACTGTCACAACTTACTTGGGCAGCTTTCACGGCAAGAAGCTGCACCTTGGGAGCAAGCGCAGCGCCAACTGCGTCACATGTCATGGCTACCACAGCATACTTTCGCCAAGTGACCCTGCCTCTATGATGCACCCTTCAAAGCGCTCTTTGTTGTGCGCAAACTGCCACGAAGGCGGCGGCGAAAAATTTGCCCTCACATTCACGCACAAGCTGGCTTCGCCCTCAGAGCGTCCAGCAGTCTACTGGGTCAACTTGCTCTTTGAGCTGTTCGTCATCATCGTGCTCATTTCAATGTTCGCATACACGTTGCTTGACGCAGTTGTGATGGGGGCGCTCTGGTGCGCCAGAGCTATTCATAAGGAGGGCGAAGAGCTAAAAGGGTATGTGCAGCGTTGGAATGTCCACCAAATCCTTCAACACTTTCTTTTCATGGGCAGCGTTATGGCACTAATGCTAACTGGCTTGCCACTAAAGGGCTTTTGGTCACCAATCTCGCTGTTCCTTCTTGAGCTTCTCGGCGGGGTTGATAACGCTGCCATCATACATAGAGTTGCAGGAATAGTTATGCTCATTGCAGTTGTTTATCACCTGCTCTATCTTCTCGTCCAGTTTGCTCTCGGCAATAGGCGCACAGAGATGCTTCCGACCTTTAAGGACTTCGTTGACTTCTATCACTCCATACTTTTCCTGCTACGAATACGCCGTGAACCACCCAAGATGGGGCGATACAACTTCGTTGAGAAGTTCCTTTATTGGGCGGCAGGCTGGGGCATATTGATGATGGGCGTAACGGGCATAATGCTTTGGCAAGCGCCTCTTGTCGCCGAACGCACATCGCCACAGCTCGTTGAAATCGCTCATGCGTTACACAGCCATGAAGCTGTGCTTGCAACATTCGCCCTCCTTTGCTTCCACATATACTTTGCGCATCTTCGTCCCGATGTATTTCCGATGAGCACGGTTTGGCTAACCGGTAAGATTAGCCTGAGGGAGTTAAAGGAAAGACACGCACTTGAATATGAGCACCGCAGCACTAACAGTTAGAGGCGGTGAGGCAGTTGAAATTGGCTTGCAAACTGCTTGGTCAAAAACTGCCCATGTGCATATCTGAGCTGTGTCGGGGGTTAAAGCGGTGAAGCTGAGGCGGGCTATAATAATGTCCTTCAAACTCGCGCTGATGTTTTCTCCGATTGTCATAGTGAGTTTGTTATCGGCGCTGCTAATGATTCATATGCACTATGTGAAGCGAGATGTTAAGCGCCTCTACGAGGCTGAGGCGCGCTACACCAATGCAAAGCGAATTTCAGCCTCACACTCTCTAAGCGAACGCCTACGCCACATCGCTAATTTGGAATGCTTTGAATGCCACAGCGTCATCACGCTCGGAGAAAGCGCCTACCGAATTACATTCTCGCACATGAAGCATATTGAGAGGGGTGACCATTGCAGCGATTGTCATAGAGACATCAAGCAGCGAGAGCCGGGCAAGCCATATCCGAAGCATGGCGCTGTGCCAATGGATGTGTGCTTGGAATGCCACGATGATAAGCGTGCGCCAAAGAAATGCTCGTTATGTCATGCTCGCCCGCAGACAGCATTGCCGAATACTCACGGGCAAGATTGGCTTGAGCGCCATCCAAAGGAAACAAAAGATAGACAGCAGTGCCTGGATTGCCATAGTGAAGCATTTTGCGACCTGTGCCACAAGCCGCGCAAACCATCCAGCCATGTGAAGGGCTTTGCCGCAAAGCATGGTGAACACGCCCGCAAAAAAGAGACTCAATGCTTGCAATGCCATGAGCGCTCGTTTTGTGATTCATGTCACATCGTCAGAAAACCATCATCCCACATCAAGCCCGATTTCATGAAGCGCCACGGCAAGCTCTTCCTTGCTGGGCAGAATTGCCTTATGTGCCATTCAAGTTCCTTCTGCGATTCATGTCATGGCATCAGGATGCCCCATCCAAAGGGCTATGAGCGCAAGCACAACGAGGCAAAGATTAACGCAAGTCTTTGCATGCGCTGTCATGCACAATCTTGGTGTGATGCATGTCATGGCTTGCCGATGCCGCACCCAAAAGATTACCGAAGAGCGCATGCTAAGGTGAAAAAGGAAGAGCAAAAGATTTGTGAGCGCTGTCACGGGAAGAATGCTTGCGATGCTTGTCACGGTGTTCCGTTGCCACACCCTGAGGGGTTTGCGCTCAAGCACAAGGATGTGGCGAGCTTTGATCCAAAGTCAGTTTGCTTCAAGTGTCACAAGCGCGAGGAGACTTGTGCGGTTTGTCATGGACGCTGAGGCTACAATTTGACAGGTGCTATTTGCTCAAAATGTTGTTGGAGAAGAGTTTTGAAGATGGCGGACTTGCAAGTGGGCTACAATGCTACCTATCTGTCTACTTCCCATCGCCAGCTTGCTCGAATTTTGTTCGGCGAGAACCCCATCCTCACAATGCCTCAAAGATTCCTCTCAATCTCTGCCCGCCTTTTTGGCTCATTGAAGAGCCTTTAACCTAAACAAGCACCCGGTAAGCTTTGCAGCAAATAGCCTTAGCAGGCACATTTGAAAACTTTCAAAACATGCCTTCCATACCGGCATTTGAATTGCGAGGCGACAAAAACCATCATGCGGCGCCATCATTTTGGGTGGCGGAAGCTGAGCGACCGCAGTGGACAAGCCACGGCGCTACATAGCTAAGAGTTCAGATGTCGCCTTGAAATATGAGCCCTCACAGCTTCCATATTCCGGGGATGGCATTGCCGCATGCCTCACATCTTCCAGAGCGCATGCGCAAAGTCGGGATGCCATCTTCGCTTCGCTCAATGACTACGGCTTTGCATTTGGCACAGTATGTGAACTCGGATTTGTCGCCAAACAGATTGCCACCGTAGACATACTTAAAACCCATATTCATAGCGAGCTCACGGCGCTCGTAGATGAGCTCAATTGGTGTCGGGTCGGCGTCCTTCATCTTATGTGCTGGGAAGAATCTGATAAAGTGCAATGGCACTTCATCTCCGGCGGTCTTAAGCAGCCATTCGCACATCCGCTTAATTTGCTCTAAGTCATCGTTGAACCCCGGCACAAGCAGATATGTCACTTCCATGAACACATTGGCGAGCTTTGAAATGGTAGCGATTGCTTCCTTTGTTGTCTTGAGACTGCCTTGACAAAGCCTTTCGTAAACGTCTTCGTCAAAGGCTTTCAAGTCAATGTTTATGGCATCCAAATGCCGACAAAGCTCAGCCAATGGCTTTGCGAATATCTTCGCTGCAGTATGGCATGCGGTGCGCAGCTTAAAATCCTTTGCAAGCTTAAATGTGTCAATCATGAACTCGTAATCCACCACTGGCTCATTGTGCGCAAACAATATTCCGACAGCGCCGCGCTCAAGTGCCATCCAAAGGAGCATCTGCGGTGTAGCATATTCGCTCTCCACAGCCTCAAGCGTTGCCTGCGATATTGAAGCCGTCTCACAGTATTGGCAGTTCATGTTGCATCCGGCAGTGCCCACAGTGAGAAAGTATGCGCCCGGAAGGACATGATAAAAGTGATGCCGGTAAAGTGTTTCAATGTCAACAACTGCAACCTTTGAATATGTCAAAGCCCAAAGCTTCCTCTTCAAGTTCTGTCTAACACCGCAGAAGCCTCTTTCACCATCGTGAATGATGCACTGGCGTGGCTCAAGGGTGCATTTAATAGAACCATCGGGGAGCACCTCATAATGCATTGCTTCCTTGAGAGTCACCACTTGCCCATCGGTTTTCATCTTTCTCACCCGCTCATGGTTAAATCGCAGAATGCAAACCGTCCATCTCGCATAACTATTTCCCCACGCCGAACTTCAATCGGCTCTACAAATATCGGTCCGTCGTAAACGAATGTGTGGAATTCGCCATTCTCACCGCATGGATCAACCGAGCTTGGCAACTCACCCAAGAACGATTCGTCATACTCACGCCCGCACAGGTTAGGATTAAGCTGCTCCGAATCAACACATATGACGATGGCTTTAAATCCGAGCGACAAAAACTTTATAGCGACTTCTCCGGTCTCCTCGCCCCATAGCGGAAATATCGGCAGCATTCCAAGCTGAGCCATTTGCCGCTCACGATATTCACGCACATCCGCAAGATGAATGTCACCAAATGCCACCCCAACAACACCATCGTTAATAGCTCTTTCAAGTGCTAAGCGCATGGCTTCCTCATATTGCTCATTCGTGCATTTTGCCGGTATGGGAACTTCAATCAGTGGCATTCCGATTGATTCAGCTTGTGCGAGCACCAATTCTCTGCGCACACCATGCATGCTGACTCGCCCATAATCTTCTGTGACGGTGCAAATGAGAGCACAAACTTCAAAACCGTCCCACCTTCCACCTTGCCGAAGAGTATAAAATGCGAGCGCCGAGTCTTTTCCGCTGCTCCAAGCAAGCCATATTCTCTTAGCCACACACCTTCACCACCGAATACAAGATTAATGTGCAGCATTGTCCTTGATGCTGTGAATTGCGCAGTTGAATGCAGCGCAGCTGTCAATCTGCCCGCATCTTTCGGTTTGTTTTTAATTGACCGTCATCAGCTACTGCAAAACAATGCCACATGCGCAACTCTATCCAAATTGAGCGAGCACGCTAAAGTTAAGTTGCACTGTGCCAATAAAGCTGATGATGAGGCGCACGCAAAATTTGCGCGTGATAGCCCGCAAAGGTTGCATACCCAAAAGTTTATTGGCGCTAAGTCGCCATACTGCTGGCATAAGCCAGCCGTTGATGACGGAACTGATGAGCGCTGGATTTATCAATCTCGAGAAATTAAAGTAACATGACCGTCCTTTGAGCCACGAGGAAATAAAAACTCTCACACTGCGGCGTCGCCCTTTTGGCGACGAAATTTAAACGACCTTCATGAACAAGCCACGACGCAAATTGATTAGATGCCACCATAATTTTTGAGGTGGTGTTACTCAGTTGAAGTTTTTCCGCCATCTAAAGACAGCACTCAAAACTCTGTCAGCAACTGTGAGCTAAAGCCCACAGCATGATTGGGAGTGGGAACTGCTAACAGCGTTTGCAGCAGGGGGCGTCCACCAGAAAGTCACCACGAAAACAAACGATGCAAGCGGCACGAATCACATATCCACAAGTAGGGTAGGCTTTAGCACCGAACAAATTTTGTGGCTTTAAAAATTTCTTGGCTGAAGCCACTTCCACTCAATGCGTAATTTACAGTGGGAACATAATTGAGTCCGCCACAAAAACCGCCCGCTATTGCTCAAAACTTTGTTTGCGCTTTGAAAGGTTTGCTTCCCGCCAAACCAGAAAGAAACCGGAGGACGAGATTGCTGTCCTGCCGAATGAATCCAGAACAATTCCGCTAAGCCATAGGCTTGCTTTCAAATCCGTTAACGCTCCATGTCACAAAGCCATGATGGTTGGCGAAGTGCGCCCACAAACGACATTTGCAATGAAGGGTGAGCAACTTCCCCTCGCAAGAACCGCCATCGTTTGGTATTACTCGTTTCGCTCTTTACTACAAGCTTTGTTGGTTAGGTCCATAGTTAGCCACGAAGCGAAAGCGGAGTGGCGTTAAGTTGGTGCAAAGTGCGATGTTATCGTTCTACTCGTGCTTCGCCCCCTACACTCACTTTGACGGCACTACACTTTGCTCCGCGCCTTACTGCGAACCAACAAACTTTTGGGTAAAGGGCGAACCGTTTTATGAAGCCATGCATCCGGCGGCAAACCGTGCTTGGATGACCTTTTGCAGTATAGTCGTCATTCAAAATCAAATATCCTGGCAGCTTAAAAGCCGCCCCCTATGTTCAACTGCGTAACTCCTAAGCATAATAGCATAGTGAGTGCGACTCAATTCCATTGTGAGTTGAGGGGGTGAAGGTCATGAACCGAAGGGAGCTGTTAACAGCGTTGGCATGCATCGGTGCTGCAGCGCTTACCGACCTTACTTTCTCTCAAGGAGTTGAGGAGGGTTTCACACCTCTGTTCAACGGCAAAGATTTGAGTGGCTTTATACCGTTCCTTCCCGGTGGTGACCCACAAAAGACATGGCGAGTTGAGGATGGCATCATCATTTGCACTGGAAGACCAAATGGCTACCTGCGCACCGAAAAGGAGTTTGCAAACTTCGTTCTTCGGTTTGAGTATCGCATGATGGAGCCGGGCAACAGCGGTGTCTTCTTGATGGTTTTGCCCGACAGGATTTGGCCACATGGGGTTGAATTTCAGTTGCTTCATACGGAGGTTGGAAGGATATTCGGAGTGAGTGGTGGCAAAGTGGATGCCACACCAGTTTTGCAACGCCCGGCTAAGTTGCGTGAGTGGAACTCATACCACATCATCCACTACAATGGCTTTGTGGCAACATGCGTCAATGGGCATGTCATCGCTATAGGCGCGAATGCTGAACCAAGAAAGGGCTATCTTATCTTCCAATCTGAGGGTGCGGAAATACACTGGCGCAATATACGCATACGGGAGCTATAAGGTCTACAGTGGGTTGATACCCTTGCATGACACATCGTGGCATTAAAGGGGTGCTCGTGTTAACGGCGCTATGGCAGATTGAACCGAAGGAAAGATTATGCGCAACGCCCCTCTGATTGGTCGCGAAGATGTGTCATCCAACTCAGGTGGACATTCACTGAGTAGTGTTAATATTATGGTTTTGTAGGCAGACTTTTGTTTTTAGCCCCTCAGGTGCTGGGTTTTCGGCAACGCAATTGAACGAGTTGAAATAAGGAGTGCACAACTCATGCACTTAACCACCCTTTTCAGAACTGTAAGGGAACTGCCACGAACTGTTAAGGTGCTTGCATTTGTCAGCCTGCTAAACGATGCCAGCAGCGAAATGCTATACCCGCTTCTTCCACTATTCCTCAGGCATGAACTTAGAGCTTCCTTGGTCTTCATCGGATTGCTTGAAGGTGTCGCCGAAACAACGGCGAGCCTGCTCAAGCTCATTTCCGGTTGGCTCGCTGATATCATAAGGCAGCATAAGCTTATGACATTCATCGGCTACGCTCTTGCCGGTGCAACTCGCCCAGTAATGGCTTTTGTCAGTGCCGCATGGCAAGTGCTGCTCTTGCGCTTCATTGACAGGATCGGAAAAGGCATACGCACATCGCCGCGAGACGCGCTAATCGCTAATGTATGCCATGAGGGCATTCGTGGGACTGCATTTGGCTTCCACAGGTCACTTGACCATTTTGGGGCACTAATAGGACCGCTATTGGCATCAGCTCTGCTCGCCGTTGCACCGGGACGATATAGGTTGGTCTTCCTATGCGCTTCAATTCCAGCTTTGTTATCTTTGATTGCGTTATGGTTTGGGGTGAACGATTCCAAGTGGGAAACAAAAACTCAACCGTCTGCTATAAGTCAAAGACCTTTTGGTTTTAACCTGGCTCAATTTGAAGCGCGCTTTCGCTGGCTGCTGCTCTCAGTATTCGCATTTACCCTGAGTAACTCAAGCGATGCGTTCTTGTTACTTCGCGCAAGCCAATGTCATGTGCCCGAGTATGCAATTCCAGCTCTTTGGACTTGGTTACACATTATCAAAAGCGCATTGGGCATATACGGTGGTGCCCTCTCCGACAGGATTGGGCGAGTGAATGCGATTGTGTTCGGTTGGTTTGTCTACGCATTGGTTTATGCTGGGTTCGGCTTTGCCTCATCGCCAGCTCAAATATGGCTTCTGTTCACCGCTTATGGATTTTACTTTGCCATGACTGAGGGCGCTGAGAGGGCACTTGTAGCCGATTTAGTCCCAGAGCACATTCGCGGTAGTGGTTATGGTGCATTTCATTTTGTCGTTGGCATGGGCATGTTGCCCGCAAGCCTGCTATTTGGCGCACTATGGGAGGCGTTCGGGGCTAAGGTGGCATTCATGATTTGTGCAGCACTCTCAATGCTCGCTGCATTCATCCTGTTAACGAAGGTGAAATGGGCACGATAACTATTCTCAAACTGCTCTTTAAAGCAAGCTTTATATCGGGCGCATCTCATATTCCCTTATTCAATCTCAATCATGTGACCGAGCCTCTCACGCTTTGCGCGAAGGTAGTTTCTGTTTGCATCGTTTGGTTTAACTTCCAATGGCACACGCTCAATTATCTCAAGCCCATAGCCTGATAGACCTGCTCTCTTAGCTGGGTTGTTCGTCATCAGCCTCATTTTTCGGACTCCAAGGTCGTATAGCACTTGGGCGCCAAGCCCGTAATCGCGTGAATCCGGTGGATAGCCAAGATGCAAGTTTGCATCAACAGTATCAAGCCCATTATCTTGAAGCTCGTATGCCTTGAGCTTATTGAGCAAACCGATGCCACGCCCCTCGTGCTGTGAGATATAGAGGAGCACACCCTTGCCCTCCTGTGCTATCATTTCAAAAGCCATGCTGAGCTGCATTCCGCAATCACATCGCAACGAGAACAATGTGTCTCCTGTAACGCAAGCTGAGTGCACCCTCACAAGGACTGGCTCATGTGGTTTTATTTCGCCCATCACAAGCGCAATATATGGAGTTCCGTCAATAAGACTTTCATAAGCATGCATTGTAAACTCGCCAAAGATGGTCGGGAAACGCGCTGTTGCAACCTTGCGGACGAGCTTTTCCGTCCTTCGCCTGTAGGCGATCAAGTCAGCGATCGTTATCAGCTTTATGCCATGCTCATCAGAAAGGCGTTCCAAGTCCGGCATCCTCGCCATAGTGCCATCGTCGCGCAATATCTCGCATATTACCGCCGCAGGATACAACCCCGCAAGCTTTGCCATGTCTACAGCCGCTTCGGTGTGACCAGCTCTCCTAAGCACCCCTCCTTCCCTGTAGCGCAATGGGAAGATGTGCCCAGGGCGCGTTAAATCGGACGGCTTTGTATTTGGGTCAAGGATGACTTTTATTGTTGTGGCTCGGTCATGTGCGGATATGCCTGTTGTGACACCAAACTTTGGGTGGGCATCAACCGAGACTGCAAATGCCGACCCGAACGGGTCTGTGTTGTTTGAAACCATAGGTGGTATGCCGAGTTCGTCCAACCTTTGCCCATTTATTGCGAGGCACACAAGCCCTCGCCCATGCTTGAGCATAAAGTTAATTGCTTCGGGTGTAACCTTTTCGGCAGCGATGACCAAGTCGCCCTCATTCTCTCTGTCCTCGTCATCAACAATAATCAGGAACTCACCTCGCTTGAATGCTTCAACTGCCTCCTCAATTGTAGCCCTCGGCATACATCATCACCTTCACTGGTGATTTGTGGGACCGTGTCAAAGCTGCAAAGTTATACCATTCATCCTTTTCGGCTCAACGGGAACTTGCCCTCACAAGTTGCTGACGGTGTTAGATTGCCGTTTCACTACCCATTTGTGGCTTATGAAAGCCCCTGAAATGATATATCGCTGAGCAATTCAATTAGCCTTTCATTGCTCCCATTGGTTTGCATGGCTAAATAAGATTGCAACAGCTTGTGCAAATACTTTGCGAGCAAGTCAACCTCAATATTGATCACATCTCCAACACGCTTCATTCCAAGCGTCGTTGCGCTCAGCGTGTGCGGTATCAACGCGACTGTAAACCACCCCTTGCCACAATCCACCGTTGTCAAGCTGACTCCATCCACAGCTACCGAACCCTTCGGAACCATGAATTGCGTCAACCTATCGTTGCAGTTTATCTTCATCAGCCACGAACGATGCATTCGCTGTATGCTCGCTATGACGCCGGTGTCGTCAACATGCCCTTGAACAAAATGCCCGCCCAACCTATCAGCGACTTTGAGTGCTCTCTCTAAATTGACTTTATCGCCAACCCTAAGGAAGCCGAGATTTGTGCGAAGCATCGTCTCTTCCATCACGTCAACTTGGAATTGCGAAGCAGACCTCCGTATGACGGTCAGGCAAGCTCCATTAACGCATATGCTATCACCGACTTTTAAATCATCCATCACAACCGAAGCTGCGATTGTGAGCCTTGCACCACCGCCTATACGTTCAACGGCTGCGACCTGCCCAACCTCTTCAATTATGCCTGTGAACATGTCCAACTACCTCCCAAAAGGTGTTGGCTTATCGGAAGCTGCTCCACCGACAATTCATTGCCCAAGTTTGTTCACTCAGCGGTTGTGCAGCCTGCCCTCAATAATCAACTCGCTGCCCATGCGCTTCACCTTAACTTCGTGTAGCCTGAAAGCTTCCGAGAGCCTTTCAACACCCTCGCCAGCAACTGCATCTTTTGCATCTCTGCCGCCAATTATGATTGGCGCTATGAACCATACAACCCTATCAACTATGCCAGCCTTCAATGCCGACCACGCAATTTCGCCACCGCCCTCTATCAACACGCTCATGACCTCAAGCTCGCCAAGCTTCCTCATCAGGCTCAGCAAATCAACTCTCCCATCAATGTCATCTACAATGATTACTCGCGTGCCCAAGCTCTCAAGCTCAGTTAGGTGTTCCTTATTGGCATGCTTTGTTGTGGCGAGCCACAGAGGGGCTTTGTTTAATGTCCTGCATAGCGCGCTTGATTTTGGCAGCCTCGCTTTGCTGTCCACAACGATGCGTATCGGTTGACGATGAACCCTCCCTGACCTGACCAAAAGCATGGGGTCGTCGTTAAGCACAGTGTTAATCCCAACCAATATTGCAGCGTGTTCCTTTCGCAGCTTATTTGCGATGTGCCTTAAATGCTCAGATGTTATCCAGCGAGACTCGCCGAACTTCGTGGCGATCTTTCCGTCAAGGCTTGATGCAAGCTTGAGTGTGACGAAAGGCATTCTCAACCTAATGTATTTTGTGAAGTCCTCAATTAAGCTCTTTGCCTCGCATTCAAGTATTCCAATCTTGACTTCAACTCC
>JANXAS010000119.1 GCA_025062195.1 Armatimonadota bacterium | reverse complement strand
CTATCCAAATTGCAAGCAGTATCGTGCATACACCGGAGCGTTCGCGGGCATTTTATGAAATTGTCCGAGAGATGGCAAGGGCAAAACTTTTTGACCAAGCCGTTAAAGTTGCCCAGAAAATTGAAGACCCATCTATGCATAGTTTGGCAATTCGTTGGATTGCGGAAGAGGCGAGCAAGGCAGGTCTTTATGAACAAGCCATTAGAATTGCTAAAAGTGTCAAGCATGTTGATTATCGCTCACTGGCACTTCGTTGCGTTGCTGAGGAAATGACAGAAACAGGGTTATTTGAGCAAGCATTTGAGATAGCAAAGGCGATTGAAGACCCAATTCGCCGCCTTCAAGCGCTTGCTGCAATCGTATTGGGAATTCGGAAGGAAGTAAGTGTAACGGGGTAGTATCCTATCCCTCAGTTTTTATTGCACTCCACTTCTTTTCTTGCCTTGCTACAAACAGAACTTGTTCGTAGCGAGCCACGAGGCAACACATGAAAAATTGCTGTATGGGAGCGAGCCTTCCTAAAAATGTTGAGCGCATAGAGCAAGCTAAGGAGGTTGAACACAGCATTGTCATAGATGAAAAATTGCAAGATTTTTGCCGTGAATTTGAATATTCCAGATATTTTCGCTATTGCCACTTTGCTCCGGTAATTACTCCATTCGGTAGTGGTTAATTATGAAGGCTCTTAAAAATTCCCCCATCAAAAGCACGATTTGCCAGTTCTATAGCAATCGCTAGAGCAAATCGCAGATAGCGATGCCTTTAAGGTAGCTTTTGATTCCTCCACTAATGCCAAATGTTTCAATTTTTTTCATTGCAGCTCTTCTTTTTGGTGGCATGCCAAGCATTAGCTACACATCTTGCCAGCTCATCAACTTCGTCATTTGCTACTGTCCTCATATCCAACCAGACAGCATCATATTGAATTCGTGAGAATACTGATGGAGTGCTAATCCTAAGGCGCTTTGAAAGCTCGTCGGCGCTATCGCCCTCGCTTGGCTTGATAACAATGCTAAAGCTTGGAAGTTGCTGTCCTGGGAGTGCACCGCCACCAACCTGTGAGTATGAGCGTTCAATTGAGATTGCGCTTGCTGGCAGACCAAGCCTCTTTAGCTTTCGCATCAACGAATTTGCTCTTCGTCTGATCTGTGCTTCATCCTGTGCTATCTGGCGAAGCGTTGGGATCTTTGTCCAAACACTTTGTTCGTCAAAGTAGCAAAGCAGCGTTGCTTCAAGCGCTGCAAATGTGAGCTTGTCACACCTGAACGCACGATATAGCGGGTTCTTTCTAAGGCGCTCAATGAGTTCTCTTCTGCCAACCACTATTCCAGCTTGCGGACCGCCAAGCAGTTTATCACCGCTAAAGCTAACCAAGTCTGCGCCATCACTTATGCTATCCTGTGCCATTGGCTCTTTTTCAATCCCAACCGTTGATAAGTCAACGAGTGCGCCACTGCCTAAGTCCTCAACGATGAGCAGATTGTATTTTCTTGCGAGCTTGGCAAGCTCGCTTAATGGCACTTGCTCTGCAAATCCGATAATGCGAAAGTTGCTCTGATGGACTTTTAAGAGCATTGCCGTGTGCTCAGTTATTGCAGCCTCGTAGTCGCTGATGCGAGTCTTGTTTGTCGTTCCAACTTCAATTAACCTTGCGCCACTCTTCCGCAATATCTCTGGGATGCGAAAGCCACCACCAATTTCAACAAGCTCACCGCGAGAGACGAGCACCTCCTTACCTTCGGCGAGCGTGTTCAAGATGAGCAGGACGGCAGCTGCATTATTGTTCACGACAGTGGCAGCCTCAGCGCCAGTCAGTGCGCAAAGCAGCCTCTCAACTCGTAGGTCACGAAAGCTCCTTTCACCAGTAACTTCGTCAACCTCAAGAGCGCATGCATGTCTTGCGACTTCAACAACTCGTCTTATTGCGTCCTCACATAGCATTGACCTACCCAAGCCAGTGTGCACGATTATGCCAGTTGCATTTATCACCCTCGGCATAGTTGGCATTAGCTCAAAACGCAATATGTGCCTTGCGCTTTCAACTATCTCATTCAACGATGGTGCACGATTCAACTCGCCATTTCGTATCTTCGCCCTGAAGAAGTCAAGCGAGCGCCTCACCGCTTCAACCACAATCTTCCTTGGAGCATGTGATAGAAGTTGCACACAGGCTTCGTTATTTAGCACTTCATTGACGGATGGCAGATTCCTCAAAAGTTCGTTGAGAGCCATCGTGACCAATTCACCTCACAGTTAAAGTGATTGAGCTTTACAGTTGGTGCTCAACTGCTCATGCTGTCAGGCTTCATCCAGCATTTATGGTGGGAACAGACGGGCGCCTAATTTATTCGGCGAAAAATTTCTGTGTGCAGGAGAAGCCCGCCTGTAAATTTGCGGGCAGGTTTCATCCGCCCATGCACAAAAAACTCGCAAGCGAATATCAGCTAAAGCCAATAGCATTGTTTGAAAAGCGCCCACAACAGCGTTTACATTAAATGGCGTTCTCTCCTTAGGTAACGAGAGCATTGTAAACAACGCATAGTGTGGTGGACTGTAAAGCAATTAGCAAGGTGGCGTTGAAAAAACACTATTGGATAGCACTTCACTTCGTTCTGATCTTGCCGCGAACTTTTGGGCACACTTTCAACCTGTGCACTCCCTCTGCTTTAAAGTTTGATGCACACTTCAATCAGGCTGTGCTTAGATGCTCTCACTGACGGTTTACAGCTATGCTGATTCACCACAAAATTTTATGGCGGTTTGCGGAAGGCAATGCTTCTTACTCAAGAGTTGTTGGTGCGAAATTACACCATTTGCTCTTTGCACAAACTTTGTTGGTTAGGGTTGTATTTAGCCATGAAGCGAAAGGGCGGTCGTGTTAAATGCGTTAAATTTGTGCGAGGTGAAATGTTATCATTTTACTTGCGCTTTGGACTTCTCGCTCGCTTTTAGTGCGCTTTGCTTTGTCCTTACTACAACCCAATGAACTTTTGAGTGAAGAGCGATACCAATTTCAAAAAATCAATGTGGCATCGTAACACCCAACATATGCAGCAACGATGGTTGTCTTGTGGAGTTTAAGAGTTACGCAGTTGAATGTGGGGGCGGATGAAAGCCGCCTGAACTACTGAGCTTTGCGAATGCTCTTTACTTCAAATTTTGTTTGTGAATGCTTTTTTGCAAACATGCTATTGGCTATAGCCCATAGCCCATAGCCCTTTACGAAACCTATTAGCGCCCTCTTCAGAGGGCTTTGAAAGTTCTCTTTACTGCAAATGTTGTTTGTGACCATTTTCTCCGGCTATGCTATGGGCTTTAGCCCATAGTCGCTGACGAATTTTTTAAGCGCCCTCTT
>JANXAS010000118.1 GCA_025062195.1 Armatimonadota bacterium | reverse complement strand
CATTCGCCACCAACCAATCGCAATGCCCACTTCCGCCCTTCAAATGGGACGAAAGACGCCGTTCCATCCTTCGGGCTGAACTTGACGCATATTTTGCCAAACTTTATGGGCTTAACCGCAAACAACTTCGTTACATTCTTGACCCAGCGGATTTGACCGAAAAAGAACTTTCCGACATCCTTGACCCTTACGAAGAGGTGACCGACCCACTTGACCCTCAGGGCTATGCCCAGCGCTGCGCAAAAAGCACCTTCCCTGGCGAAACTTTCCGAGTTCTAAAGGAGAAGGAAATTCGCCAATTCGGCGAATACCGCATGCGCCGGTTGGTGTTGGAGGCTTGGGAGCGCCTCCAGTAAGTAATCGTGAATTAGGGGGGTGATGCGATAATAAACCTCTTGCGCGATAACTCAGCCATTGCGTGTTTGAGCAAGTTTTGCGCCCCAAAGTTTTAGAAAGCGTTCCCGTGTTTTCAAGTTAAGCCAAATAAAGTTTAAAAAGGTTTTATGGCACAAGAAGTTTAATTTTCGGAGAGGCAGAAGCAGTGAGAGGAGAACCAAAACTGGCGGCGCAGACCCCGAACCTCCCAGATGGCTTCCTCTGCCCCCCTCACCATTCACCACTCGCCATTCACCCATCAAGATTTCCGCCACCATTTTAAGCCAAACAGTGGGTATTGTCGGTATATGTTATGCTTTGAGTGGCGATAACTGTCCATCATGCCCTTGACTATCCATTACCTTTTCTGCGGGTCTTTTGGCAAGGTGGCAAGGACTTGAATGTCTTTTTCAAAAAGTGGCAAGTTGTCCCCTTTTCAGCATTTGACCGCTTTTTATGGCTTTTGCGATGTGCTTTAATACTTCAGCAATGCGAGTGATAAATTCACCTGATAAGTCGGCAAATAAAATAGCTTTTGATATCTTTCCAATATCAGTGGCGCTAAATGAAGCATCGCACGGTAAGGGCAATCGCAAAACCCCCATCCATAGCGACTGTAGCACCTTGGGCGCTTTGGTCGGTTAAGAGCCACCACGAACCAAGCAGGTAACGATAGCGATAGGCTCTGGAGATTTGAGCCAAGTATCCTGATCTCTGGCAAGGCTTTCGGACAGGACAAACAGCGCAGGCATCTTGGCTACTGTTGTAGCCTTGCTTGACATGTTCCCTCAGCAGCGGTGCAAAGAAGACAATTTGGCGCTATGTCAGGCTTTTCGCCTTCCATTGCCCCATGTTAAGTCCCATCGTGTAACCGCACATAGCCTAAGGTGCTGCGACCGAAAAACCGATACCATCGTTTTGGCACAAAACTATCGGGCAACTGATATGGCAAATGGAATTTGTGATGGATGTGCAGCATCCGTCCTATGAATCTTCCACCCCCTCAATTTCTTTCAATTGCCTCACCAGCTCTGCGAGTGTGCCGTTCTTGACAGCCTCACGCAGCATCTCCATCAAGCTTGCATAAAAGTGCAAGTTGTGATATGTTAAAAGCCTTGCGCCGAGTATCTCTCCAGAACGCATCAGATGCCTTATGTATGCTCTTGAATAGCGCTTGCAAACAAAACAGGAACATTGATGGTCAATTGGTAGATGGTCAATTGAGTAGCGGGCATTCCTTAGGTTGAGCTTCCCTAAGCTCGTGAATGCAACACCGGTCCTTCCAAGCCTTGTGGGAAGAACGCAATCAAACATATCAACACCGAGGCTTACAGCCCTCGCAATATCGTATGGAGTGCCAACGCCCATAAGGTATCTTGGGAAACCTTTGGGGAGCAATTCCATGCTCAACTCAACAAGTTCAAATGTGAGCTCCTTTGGCTCGCCAACGCTCAACCCACCAATGGCATAGCCATCAAAGCCGATATCAAGCATCATCTCAATTGATTGGCGGCGCAGGTCATGATAAGTTGAGCCATGCAATATGCCAAACAACGCTTGGTCAACGCGTGTGTGCGTCTGTTTGCACTTTTTAGCCCACTTGGTGGAACGCAGCATCGCTTCCTTTGCACGCCTGTATTCACACGGATATGGGACGACATCATCAAAGCACATGATGATATCAGCACCAATTGCCTCTTGTATCTTCGTTGCAGCCTCCGGAGTGAGCCTGTGTTCGCTTCCATCAATGTGTGACCTGAATGTGACACCGTCATCATCAACGCTGCGCAACTGAGCAAGGCTGAAAACCTGATACCCACCGCTGTCGGTCAATATGGGGCGATGCCAACCCATAAAATTGTGCAACCCACCAAACTCTTCAATCACATGGATTCCTGGACGAAGGTAAAGGTGGTAGGCATTTGCGAGTATGATCGTAATGCCAAGTTCCTCAAGTTCCTCGTTGCTTATAGCCTTTACTGAGGCTTGAGTTGCCACCGGCATGAACACCGGCGTGAGCACCTCACCGTGTGGCAAAGAAAGCCGTCCTATGCGAGCTGCCGTCTTGGAATCCTCGTGAACAATTTGAAATGGGATGACTGATAACGGCATAGCAAATGCACCGCCCATATGATCGCAAAGCGCCTCAAGCTTAACCCACTTTAAAACTTGCAATATTTGCTGACCTTCACAACTTGTGTTTGCGCTTTACTATGCTCACACGAAGCTCATGAGAGCCATCGGGACAGGCATACTCGTAATAGAGCAACACCTCATCGCCCATATCAACTGCATCCATGTAGCGCAACGAGCCTGTTGAGTGTGGCGACTTTAACAATGGAGCATCAACGCTCACCCTGATGTAATTGCGCAAATCAAATGTGAGTGCAAGCCCGGTTTTCTCCTCGTAGTTTTCTTCAACATTAGCGCTGCCATCATAGAATGCGATGAAAACGGGTGGCTCATATATAAGCGTGCTTACGCGTGCAGCATATCCATCCCACCTTCCTGGGTTGGGTTCAAGCACTATCCCATGCCATTCAAAATTGATGCCATCGTAGCTTGTGGCGAGCGCTGTCGTTGACCTCGTCAGACCTGTTGCATAAACATCGGCAGTGGCGTGCATTTGCCTTTCAAGCTCCGGAGTTATGGCTTTCGGTCGCGGCGCACAACTTAACAGCATGAACATGCACCCACCAATGAAAAACACATACGGGTCTTTAACACCTTCAACTCCAACATCATCGGGCGAAAGGACCTTAACGCGCTTTGATGGCTCAAATGCGCCTGGTGAACTTGCCTCCATCATCTCAATCCTCCACTTTCCATCCTCGCCAACGAAGCTGATGTATAGACGCCACCTATCATCTGGCATCTTAATCAGCGATGCCTTTTCAACCGATTCGGAATTGAACTGCTCCTTTGTGGCTTCCCAAATTGTTGAAAAGTTGATGCCATCATCGCTCTCAGCTACCCTACAAGTTGTGCCTCTGCCGAGTTCCCTTGGCTTGCGCAAGCGATAGTAAAGGTAAAAGCGCCTCGTAGCATCATCGTATATAACACTGCATGCTCCAGCCCACCACCCAACGCCGCTGCTCAATGGCTTAACAACCGTCTTGCCATCCTCAGGGTTGAATTCCGGGAGCAACGCAAAAATGCGTTTGAACGGAAAACTGCTACAGATGAACTTCATCGCATATCACCTCACCGTCTAAGCATCATGGTCTACCCCATAAGCGTTGCTAATCGCATCTTGCTGAAAAGCTTTCACGGACAGTATGCCTATCCTACCACATTTACTACAAGCTTTGTTGTTTAGGTCCGTAATTAGCCACGAAACTGTGAGGGC
>JANXAS010000117.1 GCA_025062195.1 Armatimonadota bacterium | reverse complement strand
TGGCTTCCCAGTCGTAAGGTGCACCTTTGCGGGCAATGGCTATGATTGCATTTTGATGTTCCAGCGTCCTCAATCCATTTTGGATAATCAAAGCATCCTTGGGCTTTAAGGAAACTGCCAAGTTCACCCTGAAGGGTTGTTCGCCCACACTCAATTTGTGGAGCATTTTCCTTGAAACCTTTTCTCTCATCCACTTGCAAATTGTGATGACAATAACTCGCTCCGATTGAATTGCCCGCACAAGGTCGCGGTCAATGTCCCACGAATTCAACTCTGCCATTAGTGAACGGTAAGTTTGAGGAGAAGCATCAGCATCCGACAAAACTTGTTGCAATCCACCGTAGGCAATTTTGTAAATCGTCCCTTGAACAAGGAAGCCGGTGACAAGCGATGGCTCATCGCCCATGCGCCTCACTAACTTCAGAATCGTCATGTGACTTTCAACTGCACTATCAATGTCGCCCTTTTGCTTTCTCCATTTACCTTCGGCAGCCAAAAGCCGTGCAAACTCTCGGAACTTGGGAAAATGCGGGAACATAACGCTCATTGGGTTCTCAACACTCCAGTCAGTCATGCGCATGTGTGGGAAACTGAGCGCTTTACGAAAAGTTTGCAAAGCAAGTTGGGATGCTTGCAAAGTTCTTTGAACATCAGCAAGTTTGTAAGGTCTGGTTGGTTCACTTGCGATAAACTGATAGACGCTGTCCCAAACTGGATATGACAATTGCCTTTTTGCCATATCAAGTTGAGCGATGGCGAGTTGGTAGAAAAGCGTGCCATCTCGTCTCGGAGTGACAGTTGGGAGCAAATCTTCAATTTTTGTTGGCTCGCCCAATTTCTGTAACCTTTGCAACTCTTGCTCCAATTGCCTTGTCAACGAAACTTGCCATAACTTGTAGGAAGCCAAAGCCAACAAGAGTAAAACGAAAATCCATGTCGCTCGCCCCCATTGTCTCATGACAGCACACCTCTTTATACCTTCATCGTGCGCATGCGCAGTGCATTCCCAACAACAGTAATTGAACTTAATGCCATAGCCACAGCTGCAATCATCGGATTGAGCTTACCAAATGCTGCAATCGGCAGTGCTGCCATGTTGTAGGCAAACGCCCAAAACAAATTTTGCAACATGATGCGCTTGCAGTTCTTTGCCAACAAAACAAAGTCAACTAATGTCGTTAGATGTTCACTGACAAGCAATGCATCAGCAGCTTGTGCCAACAACTCAGCACCAGAGGCAACCGCAACTCCTACATCAGCCTGAGAAAGCGCAATCGCATCGTTAACTCCATCACCAACCATGAGCACGCATTCACCCTTCGCCTGCAACTGACGAACAAGCTCCGCCTTACGCTGCGGTGTAGCCAACGGCAATACATCACAATCAAGTTTGCTTGCCACACGAAACGCAACTTCTGGCTTGTCACCGGTTGCCAGAATGACGCTTATGCCCATTGCCTTAAGTTCGTGCACAGCCTCTATGGCATCTTGGCGAAGTTCATCAGTCAACGCAATGCAGCCAAGCAAATCGGAATTCGCCCACACCCCAATGACGCTCCATCCATTCTCCAACCAATCTTTTATTGGCGCATCCACTGGCACACTGCTGGCATCAATGCTGCCAATGAAAACGACGATGTTGCCCTGCCCTAAGCACATCGCCTCACCTGCAAACATCGCAGTCACGCCAACGCCAACTTCAGTGTGCACATTTGTCGGTTCAAGCAATGCCAAGTTGCGTTCTGAGGCAGCTCTCATCAATGCCTGTGCAATTGGATGATGCGTCCCCCTCTCAACAGATGCTGCAATGCGCAACAGCTCATCCTCGCTAACTGTTGGTGACCAAACAGATACAACTTGCATTTGCCCCTTTGTGACGGTCCCAGTCTTATCAAGGACAGCAGTTGTGACTTCAGATGCTCTTTCAATAGCTTCGGCATTGCGTATGAAGATGCCAAGCTGCGCTAACCTTCCGAGCAGGACTGCGATTGCTGTTGGTGTTGCCAAACCCATCGCACACGGACATGCGATGATCGTAACCGAGACGGCTGCAATGATTGCCCTTGCCAAATCGCCGACAATGACAAGCCATAAAATGAGCGTGAACAAAGACAGTGCTAACACAGCCGGCACAAAGATAGCAGCTAACTTGTCGGCAAGCCTTTGCATTCGTGGCTTCGTTGATTGAGCCTCTTCCATCAACCTTGCCATCTGCGCTATAAATGTGCTCTCGCCGACCCGCAATGCTTCAACTTGCATGAAGCCATCAACGCAAAAGCTCCCGCCAAGCACTTCATCGTTCTCTCGCTTAATAGCAGGCTCACTTTCGCCCGTGAGAAGGCTCTCATCAACGCTACCAACGCCGCGAAGCACGATGCCATCAACTGGCACCCTTTCACCGACTCGCACAACGACGATATCGCCAGCTTTGACAGTTTCAAGTGGCAACTTAACTTCTGAGCCATCTCGTAGCACTGTAGCAGTTGATGGGAGCATGCTAACAAGTTGGTGCAGCGATACTGTTGCGATTGACCTTGCTCTGCCTTCAAGCCATTTACCCAAACTAATTGCCGAGAGAATGAATGAGGCACTGTCAAAGTAAAGGTGACCATGAGCGTGCAAACCCAAGTTCATTGCCACAAGCTCAAATGCGCTATAGCCATATGATGAGAGAGCGCCTATGCTGACGAGTGTGTCCATTGTGGCTGTGCGATGAAGTGCAGCATTGATACCTCGCCGAAAGAATGGCATGCCAACCCAAACGATAACGAATGTGGCGAGGATAAAGGTTAGCAACTGTGCCCATAGCGAATTTGCAAGCGGTGACATTAACACAGCCATGATGGTGAAAGAAATTGCCAACCCTACAAGCGCCCGCAAAGGTGCAGCACTAACTTCGTCAAACGGCTTCTCCATGAGCCGTTCAACTTGCTCAACCTCATAACCAAGTGCCTGCAGCTTTCCCGTTAACTCATGCCGACTAACAACGCTGCCAATGTAATGGATGAAAACATGTGCCCCAACATGCTCAACCATTAAGACGCCACTTGTGGCTTTAAGCGCTTCAACTGCTTTTTCATCCAGTGGCTTGTTCAAAGCGAATTCAACTGAAGTTGTGGTGAGCCGATAACCAACACGCTCAATTGCGTCTGCCAATGAACGAAAATCAAATTCGTCATCCACTTCAACGATTGCGTGACCTGTAGCAAAGTTGACCTGCACCTTACGCACACCTTTAGTTCCCTCAATCGCTTTTCTCACTGCTTCGGCACACGCAACACAATGCATGCCATCAATGCTCACACTGTATCGTCGCATGTTCGTTATTCCCCACTGCCCTTAGCTCGCTGAGTTGGTTCAATAACATATAGTTGGCAGGGATAATGTCCTCACTCCAGCCTACCAAATTGCTTCAACTTTCCCTTGAGAACCTACGCTCACATTGATGCGCCAATGGTTTGCTTCAAACCTCGGCTGTGCTGCTTCTCCCTTGACAAGTTTGACATTTATGCTTGCGCTTTCGGGGACAATTTTGGGCAAAACGATTTCGGCTTTGACTGAACTGGGCAAAGCGAACCAAAGGGTGAAGTTGCGCTCATCTCGTTCCCAACGAATTTCAATCTCTTGTGGTTCGGCGGGAGCCTCACCCTCCCTCCTTTTCGGTTCGGCAGGAGCCTCACCCTCTCCCCTTTTCGGTTCGGCGGGAGCCTCACCCTCCCAGTGTGGCGTTGGGAATCGCCCTTTCGCCCATTTCAAATCGCA
>JANXAS010000116.1 GCA_025062195.1 Armatimonadota bacterium | reverse complement strand
CGAAGTGGCATCAAAAATCTTGTTTAAGTTCGTAGTTAGCCACGAAGCGGTAGCGTAGTGGCGTCAAAAATCCGTTTAAGTTCGTATTTAATCACGAAGCGAAAGCGAAGTTGCGTTAAGTTGGTGCAAAGTGGGGTGCTGTTGTTTTACTTGCCCTTTGAACTTGGCACCATACACTCATTTGACGGCATTAAGCTTTGCTCTGTGCCTTACTACGAACCAATGGGAGGGCGAGGCTAATGCCGAGCCAAAAATTTGCATGCCATGTAAGGACAGGAAAAGCCTATCCGAAAATTCGGCAAGCCGGTAGGCTTGCCCTCCGAATTGACAAAAACATCGTAGGGTGAGGCTAATGCCAAGCCGAAGAATCTCAGAGGGCAGGGCTATCGCCCTGCCGAAATTCGGCACGCCAGTAGACTTACCTTCCAAATTGATGAAAAATCGTGGCGGAAGAAATTCGCAAGGCGAGGCTAATGCCGAGCCAAAAATTTACTGCAGTGTAGGAATCGCTTGAAGTAAATGGTGTTAGTGTCTTAGCAGCTATCCCTACATTAAAATGGTGTTAGCCACTTTACAGGGCTAAAGTGCAGCGTCAAAATTTGCCGTGTGCGTTGAACGACTGCATAGGTTTGTTAAGGGCGCCAAAAATAACGGCGCTACAGAGTGTGGCGAAAGCGAACATCAAAGTGGAGGTGGTAAGGTATGCCTATGATTGACCTGCGTGCACAAAAGACGAGGCGCAGCCCAGATGAACTCATACAGCACCTCAAGACATTTGAGCTTGAGTTGAAGTTCTCAGCTGGCATTTGGTATCTCTCCCCGGCAGCATCAAGATTTCATGCCCCATACGGTGAACAGTTAGACATACCAAGACGGTTAGAGATAGCTGCAAAGCTTGCTGACTACGGCTTGAAAGCTCTTGAAGCGCATTATCCTAACGAATTAAGCGACGAGAACATTGAGCTATGGAAGCAGTTTTCAAAGGACACCGGAATTAGAGTGCTCACAGTTGTTCCTAACTTGTTTTACGAGTCAACATTTGAGTTTGGCTCGCTATCGTCACCAATACCTGAAGTGCGTAAGAAGGCAATAGAGCGCACTATACGGACGCTTGAGATCAACAAGGAACTTGACTGCGATTTTGCCATTGTCTGGCCAGGAATTGATGGCTACGAAAATCCGTTCGGATTAGACTTTTATGGTATGTGGGATAGGTTTGAGGAAGGACTTGCAGAGGCTATGGATGCAGTTCCCGGAGTTAGAATTGCCCTTGAGCCAAAACCGTATGAACCAAGAGGGAATAACATATATCGCAACACTGCAGACGGCATACTTATGGCTGAGCATGTTGAGCAACGGTTAAAGAACGAGGAGAATAAACGGTTGCTTGCCGAAGGTCATGCCCTTGTTGCCCTTAACCCTGAAGTTGGTCATGTCCTGATGGGTTTTGAGGACTTACCATACGCATTTGCGAGGATACTTCGTGAGGGTAGGCTTGCACATACCCATTGGAATAGCCAACCACTTGGAAACTATGACCAAGACCTAAATGTCGGCGTTGTAATGCCTGAGCAAACCGAAGCTGCACTGTATGTGCTCAAAATGTATGGCTATACTGGATACTTTGGCATAGACATCAACCCAGAAAGGATGCCAGTTGAGAGGGCTTTGAAGAACTGCATGGATGCACTAAGGGCTGCAAATGACCGCATAAACAATCTTGATCATGAGCGCATAGTTTGGGCAATGTATCATCCTGATAAAGCGAGAGGATGGATTGAAGCCTACCTGATCAGGATGCGTGCTTTGCATCCCGAAATCCTGCCACCAATTGAGGATCCGATGTAGTCCTGTGTTGAAAAGTAAAATGTGGGTGTGGCTTATATCATTTCAAACCGGAAGTTAGACAGTTGAATTGATATGGAACTGTTAAGCTGTTCACATCGTTCGTTTTTGTCGGTGTTTATGGGGCGGGCTACTGTCCGCCCCTAAATGCAGTGCAAACTGCGTAACTCTTGATTGAATAGCGCCCACAACGTAGCGTTAGGGGTTGTCCATGATGGTTATCTAACTCCCTACCGTTGCCTGCAATGTGGTAATGCTATCAGATTTTGTGGTTAATTCCACACTCAAAGGCGGGATGAAAAACAAAAATCCCACAATCTTTTCAGATGGCTGTTTCCAATGCAGGAGGAAGTTGTATGCGCCCATGCAAAGGTTATGGCGGTGATCTGGATGAAAAAGTTTGGCAGCGTATTGAGGCATCAATGAACTTTTGCGAGGGCGATAGAGTTCCAATTTGGGATTTCATTGACAATCCAGCTGTTGTGGCTTACTTCCGGAAAAATGACGATGACTACGAAACCACTATGGTTCGTGTTTATCATGGCTTGGAAATTGACCTATGCCGTGGCTATGGTGGTTCTTTTGAACCATCACAAGATGGCACAATAATTGGTGATGGCAAAGGACAACGGAGAATAAGTGGGCAAACCTCTTGGAAAATACGCTACGAAATTGAGACATTGGATGAGTTGCGTGAATATATCCGTAACGCCGAGCCAACCCCTTGGGAATGGATTCGTTCAAGTTGGGTCCTTTGGGTGCGTGAAAGGCAGCAGAAATTTGCCCCAAAGACGGTATTTGTTCCGGGACATGGTTGCGGCTTCCACGACGCTTTTGGCTTAATGGGGCAAGAACGATTTTCATATGCCATTTACGATGCTCCAAACGAAGTCAGGGCACTGCTTGAAATCACTGGCGAAACTGCCTACAGGTTCGCAAAGGTTGCAGCTGAAGAGCAACTTTGTCCACTTTACTTCATCGGTGATGACATCGCTTATAAAAATGGCTTGTTGTTTTCGCCGTCATTTTTGCGGGAGACTTTTTTGCCAATGTTAAAAAGGTGCATTGAACCGCTCCACGATGCTGGCATTAAGGTCATCTTCCACAGTGACGGCAATTTGTGGCAAATTCTTGACGATTTGTTGGACGCTGGCATTGACGGCTTGAACCCAATTGAGCCATTAGCGGGAATGGATTTAGGCGAGTTGAAGCGGCGGTATGGCAAGAGGTTGATTTTGGTTGGTGGGATTGATTGCTCGGTGCTTCTGCCACTTGGAACGACAGAACAAATCAGAGAAGCTGTCAAAGAAGCAATACGAGTGGCGGCGCCAGGTGGTGGCTTCTTCATCGGCTCGTCAAGCGAGGTCAACCCAGCAACACCGCTTGAAAATGTTCTGGCATTCTTTGAGGCTTGTAGGACTTATGGGCAATATGCGGGTGAGCGGGATAGCGGCATATGAAATATGCCTAAAAATTTTGGGCAAGGCTCATGCCAAGTCCGAAATTTCCTGAAGTGAATCAAAATGCGCTGTGCACGGTGCGGCAAGAAGAACTCAAGAGATGCCACCTTTCGTGGACAATGTGGGAGTAACTTGGTTTTATGTTGGTAACTCAGCCTTTGCATGTTTGAACAAGTTTTGTGCCCCAAAGTTTTACAAAGTGTTCCCGTTGTGTTCAAGTTAAGCCCAATAAAGTTGAACAAAGTTTTAGAAAGAAGTTTAACAATTACCGGTGTGCTTGTGGGGACAATTTATAATTGTAGGCGCTGTTCTGAGAGCATTCGTTGGTGGACTCAAAGGCTCGCTTAAAGGTATGGTCGGAGGCATTACTGGGTTCGCAATTGGGTTCATGATTGGATTCACATATTGGTTCTTATCTGAGGACCCTAAATTGGCGAAATCAGGGGGTTTATTATGACCGCAACTTTTATGGGCGCAGTTGAGAGCGCATATTTGGAGGGTTCCTTAGTGGGTTCAAGGGTATACTCAAGGGAGTGACTTAAGGTGCTATTGAGAGCGCAATCTGGATTGCAATGCTTGGTAGATTTGCGTTTCTAATTTAGGGCGCAATTTGGGGTTTGTTTTTGGGCACATTCCTTGGCGAGGTTGCGCAGATTAATTAGAACAGCAAGGCACTTTGACCTGATACGAAAGGCACTATGGGGCAAATGCTTGTCACAAAATAATCCGTGTCATTGGCTTCACTCAGAGGTTAATGGCAGGGTGAAATAAACCCCAAATTTATTTGGTGATTTTGGCGGGTAGATTCTTCATCATCGTGCTGTGGGGAGAGTTCAGTATGGTGCAATCAAACGATCCAATCTACTTAAC
>JANXAS010000115.1:1793-4290 GCA_025062195.1 Armatimonadota bacterium | reverse complement strand
TTAGCCACGAAGCGTTAGCGAAGTGGCGTCAAATTTGTTACCTTACTTTTGTTTTTGTCCTGTTACTGACGGCACTACGCTTTGCTTCGTGCCTTACTACAAACTTGGTGGGAATGCTCGTAGTTAGCCACGAAGCGTTAGCGAAGTGGCATCCTAAACTGTTCCTTGTCCCATGTTCCATGTTCCGTGTTTCATTTTTTACGGCACTACGCTTCGTGCCTTACTACGAACTACCTTGACGATAATGTTCGTAGTTAGCCATGAAGCAAGGCGGTGTTAAACTGGTGCAATGTGCGATGCCATCATTTTACTCGCCCTCCACACCTCATATATCCATCTCGTTGGCTTCAATCAAAGGTCGCTGACGAAGACAATTAGCACCAAATTCATTTGGCGAAAAAACTATATTGCCGCCTAAAGACAACACTCAAAATTCCATCGGGCGATTAATTGAAAGTCCATATCGTGATTGGAAAGATGCCCACTAACAATGTTTGCAGCAAAGACCCCATACAGAATTATGCTGCAATTATGTTGCAATTATGCTCCATCTATCACGGGTAAAACCTTGCCTCCTCAATTTTCGGTTCAGGTTCGCCTGCTTCAACCATGCGTGACTTCAACCGTTCTCGCAACTGTGTGGCAATTTCACGATACTCCTTTCGCCCTGCCAAGTTCACCAACTCAAACGGGTCGGCATAAAGGTCGTAAAGTTGCCACTCAATATAATGCTCACTCATCGGGTCACGACTGCCGTGTTTGTCGGGTGCGACGACGCAATATTTCCACCGTTCGGTCCTCAAAGCCCGACCGACCATTGACTCGCTGATTTGGATGAAGGCTTCATTGCGCCAACCCTCAATCTTGCGCTCAACTAAAGACAGCAAACTTTTTCCTTGCATCTCTTTCGGGATTGGCAAACCGACAACATCAAGCAAGGTCGGAGCTACATCCACAAGACTGACAATCTCGGGAACAACTTGCGAGCGATTAAATTTTGAGCCTGCAATGACCAACGGAATTCGCACCGAGCTTTCGTGTGCACTGCGCTTATATTCGGCGTTACGAGTGCGAAAGTGACAGCCATGATCTGTAGTGAAAACTATGATAGTGTCTTCAAGCCGCCCTAACTCCCCAAGCTTTTCCAAAATTTCTCCAAAATTTTCGTCAAGCCTGGAAACACAACCGTAGTAGTCGGGCAACTCTTTTTGCCAGTCGCCGGGGAACGGACGCAAATCGTGCGGGACGAACGGATTAGCGAACTTTGCCGCGTAGCCTTCTGGAGCGACAATCCTGTTCCAATCATTTTGCTGGTGCGGCTCAAGGTAAGAGACGACAAGCAGGAATGGGTCATTGCCAGCTTCTCGCAAAAATTGGATTGCCCGTTGAGTCAAAAAGTCGGTGCGGTAAATACCATTAAAGCGAATTTCCTTTCCCTTGGCATCGTAAACTATCCCCTCGTAAGGGTGCGAAGTAAATTCAAGGACATTCGCTGCTTCCCATAGGTCAACGAATCCGCCACGATACTCAGGCGGAACGAAACCTGCTCCCAACTTCCCCGGCGCCAAATGCCATTTGCCGATGTAGCCGACAGTATAGCCGACTCGTTTGAAGTAATGAGCGATTGTCGGGATTTCTGGCGAAAGCCCAATACCGTTGCGCCAAACTCCGTGACAAGTTTGATACATCCCTGTCCAGAGGCAAGCGCGAGCGGGAGCGCAAACAGGTTGATTTGTGACAGCAATTTGAAATAGCATCCCTTTGCGTGCCAAAGAATCAAGGTTTGGCGTTAGGTTCATCGGACTTCCGTAAACTCCGACAGTGTCCCAGCGCTGTTGATCGGTGAAGAAAATCAACACACTTGGTAGCCTTTTCCTCTCAACTTCCTCCACTTGCCCTTTGCCCTCCGTTCCGACCAAAGCACCCACCATTACCACTCCCGATTGCTGCAAAAATTCCCGCCTTGATAACATCTCGCCAACACCTCTTTACAGTTCTCCGCTTCACTTATGCCTTTTGTTCACCATCAGGATAATTTTAATCCGAAAAACTACTCCCTACATGGCACGCAAATCTTTGCCTTGGCAGTAGCCTTGCCCTACAATTTTTCCGTCACGATTTTACTCAATTCGGAAGACAAGCCTATTAGCTTGCCGATTTCTTTCGACAGGGCAGTAGCTTTGCCCTATCCCAAATTTTGTCGGCTCGTAGTAAGGCACAAAGCGAAGCAAAGTGCCGTCAAAACAAGTGCTAAGTGCTATGTTCAAAGTGTAAGTAAAACTATAGCATCACACTTTGCTCCAATTTGACGCCACTTCGCTTCGTGGCTAACTACGAACTTAAACAGATTTTTTACGCCACTACGCTATCGCTTCGTGGCTAACTACGAACTTAAACAATTTTTTACGCCACTACGCTATCGCTTCGTGGCTAACTACGAACCTAACCGGTTACTTTTTCAAAACCATGCTATGGGCTTTAGCCCATAGTAGCTGAC
>JANXAS010000115.1:0-1784 GCA_025062195.1 Armatimonadota bacterium | reverse complement strand
ACGCTTCGTGGCTAACTACGAACCTAACCGGTTACTTTTTCAAAACCATGCTATGGGCTTTAGCCCATAGTAGCTGACGAATTTTTGAGCGCCGTCTTTAGACGGCGAAGAAAATTCTTTTCGGCTCGGCAGTAGCCTCGCCCTCCCAATTTTTTCTGTCACGATTTTACTAATTATGGTCATTTTCAATCTTCATGGCGCAAAAATTTTAATGCCGTCAAGGTCGCATGGCGAGCTCAATGAGACCTCTCTCCAAACAGGAATGCCAACAATATTTGCCATTCACAGTAATCTGGTATGAGCAAGTCTGCTCCAGCTTCGGTAAGCCTTTTTCGCTTCCATTCGTTCCAGTTGCCAGGGTTAAATTCGTCAGAAGCAACACCAACAGCAATGCCGCCAACTTTTTTCGTTTCCTCAATTTCAACGAATCCATCACCAAAAGAAACGAGTTCTGGACCTTTTAAATTATGCTGAGTGAGGATGCGCCTGATCAGGATATCCTTGTCAAATTTCTCCCACTCGTCAATTGCGCCATAAATGCCACCGTCAAAATATTTGGCAATGTTAAGGGCTTCTGCTTCATCAAGGACATACTCGGTGTCTGTGCCACTGGCAAGGTAAAGGGTGATGCCTCGTTCCTTTAGTGCTTCAAGGAATTGCCTTGCACATGGCACAAGCATTTTTTCTTTCGGTATCTTGCCACTCTTTACACCTTCAATTCTTCCCCTTATCACTTGCCAAAGCCGTTCATGATACTCACGCTTGTATTCCAACGGTTCTTTGGGTGTTCCGCCACGATTGCGGATTTCCTCGCAAAGGCGCAGCATCTGGTAAATTGTTTGTTTGCCTGTCAGCCTGTCCACAAATTCACGGACTAAAGCTGTAAGTTGCTCCTTTGTTTCGCCCGTTTTCAATTCAAGTAGAATTTCAACCATCATCGGAACCATCACATCTTGCCAACCAGCACGAAGCAGGGAAAGTGTGCCATCAAAGTCAAAGAAGGCACATTTGATTTGACCACATGGTATATCTGGGTTAAGGACGATGATACGCTGACTGCCAGGTAAAAGTTCGCCAACTCGCAACATTTTTCACCACCAAGATGCCTTTATCGGTTGCAACTAATACCGTTTCCAAAAATTAAGATAACATCTAACTTATGTATCGTCATGGCTTCCGAGAGGGGCGTTTATAGTATTCAACCTAACTTATACAGAAAAGCTACATAGCTCCCAGCGTATTCTCCCATTTGTTCTTTGCTCAAAGCATTGATAAAATATGTTGTCAATGTCTATTTGCTTTTCGAGTCGGCGGTAGCCTCGCCCTCCGAATTTTCCGTCATCTTGAATGGCACAACTTTGGCGTGATAAGAATTTTCGTTTTGTCCTCGTAGGGCAAGCTTACTGGCTTGCCGAATTTTTGTTTTGATTTTTCAGCGGGGCAGTAGCCATGCCCTACGAGTTTTTTCTTTGCTGAAAAATTTCGGTTCGGCAGCAGCCCCACCCTACAATTGGTTCGTAGTAAGGCACGGAGCAAAGCAAAGTGCCGTCAAAACAAGTGCTAAGTTCAAAGTGCAAGTAAAACTATAGCATCTCACATTGCACCAACTTAACGCCACTTCGCTTCGTGGCTAACTACGAACTTAAACAGATTTTTTACGCCACTACGCTAATGCTTCGTGGCTAACTACGAACCTAACCGGTGACTTTTTTCAAAACCATGCTATGGGCTTTAGCCCATAGTCGTTGACGAAATCTTTGAACGCCATCTTTAGACGGCGGAAT
>JANXAS010000114.1 GCA_025062195.1 Armatimonadota bacterium | reverse complement strand
AGTATTTCAAATTTGTGTGCGCTCAGCGTGCAACGCTGCAATGCGAACTTTAAAGATAGGCATTGTAACAGCGCTATGCTCAGCCGTTGTAGCATACACAGCGCTTTACTCAACCGCCATTGTAAAGGCAATGGTGCTGCCAGACACGAGGGATGAGGCAGCAAATTGGGTTAGAGCTAATATACCGTTTGGCTCAACCATTGCTGTAGCTGGCGTCCCTTGGTTTTACACCGTCCCGGTAAAGCCGCTCATGGTTGGACCATATGCCCGTTATTTTTCAAAGTGCCCATTCCCAGATTCGGAGGACGCAAAGAGGGTTAATTACAAGTTGCGTTCGGTTTGGTTTGACTTAAGCGCCATCAAGCGCGCCAATCCCGCAGCCTTCATTGCAACATCTTTTGAATACCGAGAGTTTGTGCGCCTGCGCGACAAAAAAGTTTTGCGCTCGTTAGCTGAGCTTGAGAGGCTTAGTAAGCTTGGGGTCATCTCTGAGAAACGCTTTGAGCGCCCATTTGAACTTTTTGGCATCAAGTTCGGACCACATTACATCCCCCACGACATGATGTATGTCAATCCAACAGTTAGGGTGTTCTTGTTCTTTTGATCGCGCTGCAATCTACATTTGGCTCTGCAGGTTTTCGCTTTCAGATTGCTGTTCACCATTTAAAGTGCCTTTGGAGGCTATGTTGTTCTCACCTTCGCTAACTTTGGAATGAGGGTTGGCAGCAATCATCTTTCCATATCTCCGTTTCCTTGCAAGTGCCGATGAGAATGCCAATGCACTGCAAGCTATGATGAAGAAAGCCGCCCACTCAGCTATTCCCGGAAGGACGATAGATGTGATTGTTGCAGCGAGTGCCCCAAGCGCAACACAGATCGGAATTGGAGAACCGGTGACGATGCCAACAATGCCAGATGTGAGCGCCACTACAAGCCACAACCACCAATGTTGCAACTGACTCATCCATCCCACCTTCATCGCCCCTTTCACATCCAGATGAAATTTCATTTACAGCTTCTCACCAAGGGCTATAAAGCCCAATGATTGGTTATGGTGAATTTAATTGTAGCTAAATGAATGCCATTTGAGTAAATGCCTGTGTGCATTCTCGCGATATAATGCGCCGCATGAGGGACGCCGATTCTCTTAAACCTATTAAAGGGGCTGCAAAGGCATGATTGAACAAATTCATGCCGAGCAGGTTGCTGCTAACTTCATCAAAGTCGTCAATAAAGTGTGTGAGACAGCAAGGAGAGTTGGGCGAGACCCAAAGGAAATCACCATAGTTGGCGCAACTAAGTCAGTGGATGTGGAGAGGATAAAAGCCGCAATAGCTGTTGGGCTGACTGACATTGGCGAGAACTATGTCCAAGAGGCGCTAAGGAAATACGAGAGCATTGGCGATGCTGTAAGGTGGCATTTCATCGGTCACCTTCAGAGCAATAAAGCAAAGTATGTGGTGCGCTTTTGCAAATTGATTCAATCGCTTGACAGGCTGTCGCTTGCCGAGGAGTTGAGCAAACGGGCTTTTCAGCTTGGGCGCACCATTGATGTTCTTGTGCAGGTCAATATTGGTGGGGAAGAGACAAAGTTTGGAGTCCCACCCAGCGAAGCAATTGAACTTATCCGTGCAGTTGCGAAGCTTGAAGGGATAAAGGTGCGAGGTTTGATGTGCATACCACCGTATAAATCCGACCCTGAGGATGTGCGCCCATATTTCCGCAAGATGATGGAGCTCTTTGAAAGGATTGAGCGAGCCAAAATTTACGGTGTGAGCATGGATTATCTCTCAATGGGTATGAGCCATGATTATGAGGTGGCAATTGAAGAGGGCGCAAACATGGTTCGTATCGGGACGGCTATATTCGGTCCGAGGAAGTAACATAGCTGCCATTGGCAGCATCGCCATGCTTGCCAAATGGAGGTGATGAAAAAATCACTGTGCGCTTCCGGCGGGGCTGTATATTTGAGGGTCGTAGGTTTTGGATAGCATCGCAGCGCGAATGGAGCAAAGGAGGTAGGAAGAGATGGGCAACTTTTCGGACTATGTTCGCAGGAGCAGACCTGACGATAACTACGATGAAGAGCAAGAAGGGTTTGATGAGGCGGATAGCCAAAGGGTGAGTTGGTGGCATAAGCTGAGGTTTTGGGGGAGGGGAGAGGTAGTTTCATTTCCGGGGGCAAAGCGAGGTGGCGTTTACTTGCTCATTGTCACCTCGCTGCATGATGCTCAAAAGGCAGCTGACCTAATCAAGGGTGGTGTGGCAGTTGTCGCCAACCTGCAAAACATAGACAGAAGACAGGCGCAGCGCATCGTTGATGTTCTATCTGGGGTTTGTTATGCGCTTGACGGCACATTCATACGCTTTGGCGAGAGGCTGTTTCTTTTCGCCCCACCTACAGTCCCAGCGAGTGGCGATGAGAGGTGCATGAGAGAGATAAATCAGCTTTTTATCGGTGGCATCGCCGACGGCGCTGAACCAAACCAGACGCGCAGTCAGATGCAGGGCAGATTGCTGAGCAATGAGCATCATGGCGATGGACTTAAAGGTGAAACGAGAGCGTAGGCAAGCATTTCAGCTGCGAGCGGATCTGTAGTTAGTATGGTCACATGAACGCGCCCAAGAGGAAGGTGTGGCGCTCACCTTCGCGTTGCATTAATTACATTGCTTGCGCTGCAAGCTCATCAGGCAGCTTTAGTGGCAGTCCACATGGTTTGCTCCTTCAATCATTGAGAATCAAATTGCGGCGGTGATGAGCAGATGAGTGTTAGCCTTTCTGAGGTTAGAGGCAATCGGCTCGCTGTAATTGGGAGCGGCGCTATGGGCGGTGGTTTGATGAGGGCTTTGGTTAACCATGGCGTGCTTGATGCGAGTCAAATTGTCGCCACAGATATTGACGAGATCAAGCTCAGGCAGCTCAAAGAGGAAATTGGCGTTGAGGTGAGTCGCAGCAATGTCTCGGCGGTAAAAAGTTGCGACATCGTTTTGCTCGCCGTTAAACCGCAGGTTGTGCCGCTCGTGCTTGCGGAAATATCACCGAACTTGTTGAGTGAGCGTCACTTGCTCATCTCCATCGTTGCTGGGATAACCATCTCGCAGCTCGAACGTTCTACACCACCACATCTTCCAGTTGTGCGAGTCATGCCTAATACACCGTGCCTTGTTGGTGCCGGTGTATGTGCGATTGCTCTTGGGACACATGCAACCGAAGCACACAGACAAGTTGCTCACGCTCTGTTTCGTCCGATGGGAATCACAATTGATGTGCAAGAGGAATGGATGGATGCAATAACTGCAGTTAGCGGTAGCGGACCTGCCTATGTGTTCACATTCATTGAAGCGCTCTCGGATGCAGGTGTAAATGTTGGCTTGCCGAGAAACATAGCAACTCACATTGCCATACAAACAGTTCTCGGGGCAGCAACGATGGCTGCAAAGATGCAAAGACACCTTGCTGAATTGCGTGAGATGGTCACATCGCCGGGTGGAACAACAATAGCGGCATTGCATGTGCTTGAAAGAAACGGCTTTCGTGGAATTGTAATGGATGCAGTTCTCGCCGCAGTTGAGAGGGCTCGCACAATATCAAAAGCGGCAGAGGTGGAGTGAAACATGTTTATAGCTAATCTCATCGCGCTGATTGCAAATGTGCTTACGCTGCTTCTTTTCGTCAGGGCTGTGCTTTCTTGGATTCCAAGTCCAAGGGTGCAGTGTCACCCGTTCAGTCAGTTTGTTGTTAATGTGACTGAGCCGATTCTTAAGCCGTTAAGGAAACTTGTTCCCACATACAAATACGGCATTGACATATCGCCAGTCATTGCAGTCGTGCTCATTTGGATTGTGGCAAAGTTGCTCATAGCGGCGTTAACATCATAGTTAACTTCGCCGCAAGAGCTATCATATATTAAGCGTCATTTAACATGTTTCGGATAAGGTTAATCGGCGAGGTTTATAAAGCGCCGTCTCAACCGGTCGCATCGTATGCCGAGTGAAGGAGAGGTGTAAAGTAAATGCCATTCACAGTCAAGGATTTCCATGATCTCGTGAGGCTGCTGGAAGAACATCCGCAGTGGCGTGCTGAACTTAGAAAGTTACTTTTAAGTGAGGAGCTTTTGGAATTACCACTCCTCGTTAAAGAGTTAGTTGAAGCGCAAACTCACTCACAACATAGATTGGAAGAACTCCGAGCCCAGACTGAGCAAAGGTTTCAAGTTGTAGCCGAGCAGATAGAGGCTCTAACGAGGCGACTTGGGGAGTTTGAAATTCGGACTGAGCAAAGGTTTCAAGCTGTGGCTGAGCAGATAGAGGCTCTAACGAGGCGACTTGAAGAATTTGAAATTCGGACTGAGCAGAGGTTTCAAGTTGTAGCCGAGCAGATAGAGGCTCTAACGAGGCGACTTGGGGAGTTTGAAATTCGGACTGAGCAAAG
>JANXAS010000113.1 GCA_025062195.1 Armatimonadota bacterium | reverse complement strand
AATCAATTTTCTCATCCCTTTGCCGTTAACCAGCGGGTTTGGGTCAATAGTTGCAGCTACAACGCGCTTTACGCCACCGGCTATTATCGCATCTGTGCACGGCGGCGTGCGCCCATAGTGACAACATGGTTCAAGCGTGACATAGAGTGTGCAACCTCTTGCACTCTCCCCAGCCTTCTTGAGCGCTACAACTTCAGCATGTGGCGTTCCAGCGCCTTTGTGATAACCACTGGCAATCAGCCTGCCATCCTTAACCAACACCGCACCAACACATGGATTTGGACTTGTTTGCCCTTTCATCCTCTTTGCAAGCGCGAGTGCAAAGCGCATCCAACGAACATCCTCATCTTGAGTGCGATTGTTCTTCTGGCTCATAGCTTGAACCCTCACCATCAGGCATGCCTTACTCAGGTTGACGCAACCTTAGCTGTGCAGTATGCGTTACAATGTAGTTGGCTCTATGTGGCTTTCTTTAAGCTGTGCCAATTTAATTAGGCGCAGCATCACCGTTGGATTTATGATGATGCAAACAGCTGCAAAGTTATATTGTTCGTTGGTGTGTCTCTGTTACCGTAAACTGCAAAGTTTAGCATGGGCATCTTGCCCACCAAGTCCTCTTCAGGCAGGGAGCCTATGCCATAAGAAAAACTTTTTGCAATCGGTTACTTAGGGGGTGAAATATCTTATGCCAAAGAGGATTAAGCAACGGCTTATGCTTGTTGGTGGTGTGATGTTCATAGCATTCCTTGTCGCATTCAATCCAATACGAATTGGTCATCCCGAGGAATACAGAATTGAGCTAACGATGCGCTTTGAGCTTGAGGAGCCAGCCTCAAAGCTCGCTCCGAAGGGGCAGACACTTGATCAATCTGTTGAGGACGCACTTATGAAGGCAAAGCTTGAAATGACGGATGCTGAGCTTATTGGTGAGCATGTTCTTGTGATTAAAGGCGATGCTAAAACAAAAGGCGAGGCATTGAGGATGCGTGAGCGCATTTTGAAACTGATGGGGGAGCAGTTCCCAAAAGCACACTTGATTGAAAGCGGAGAGAGGGAGGTTGGAATAAAACCGCTTCTAAAGTTAGGTGCCATCAACATTGTTACACCAAAGCCGAGATTGAACCTTGGGCTTGATCTTCAGGGTGGCGCAAGGATTGTCCTTCAATGCAAGCGTGCCGAGTTCCAATACAAGCTTGCTCAACCCATAGGTAAAGAAGCTGAGAAGCGCATACCGATTCGCCACAAGCTAATTGTGGCGCTTAGAGAAAATGGGCTTGAGGAGTTTGAGCTCTTTATTGATGAATCGGTTGGTCAGTTTATAACTGTGCGAACGCAAGCCAAGAATAAGAATGAGCTTAACCGTCAAGCCAGACTGATTGAGGCTATATTTAGGCAACAACTTGGCACTGTTGAGGAAGCTGCCAAGCCAAAGCTATATCCATTTTCATCCGATGTCGTTAACACAGTTATTGAAATCATAAGGAGGCGTGTAGACCGTTACGGGGTTGCAGAGGCGCAGATTTATAGGCATGGTGAGGACAAGATAGTTGTTGAGTTGCCGGGGTTGAGGCATGCTGCCGAGGCGATAAAGCTCATCGGGAAAACTGCAATCCTTGAACTGAAACTTGTCCCAACGAAATACAGAGTTAGCGAGGAAGGTGGAAGGACTGTCTTCAGAGATGAACAGGGAAAGATAATACCACCGATGCAGGTCTACCTTGAATCCAAGCCTGTGATAACAGGTAAAGACTTAAAGCCACCATGCAGGGTTACATACGATGAGATGAATCGCCCGGCTGTAGCTTTCACCCTCCAAAAGGCAAGCGCAAAGAAGTTTGCTTACGAAACTGGTAGGAATATTGGGAGGCACTTGGCGATATGGTTTGACAGGGAATGCGTTAGTGCCCCGGTCATACGAGACCGAATAAGCACTCACGGAATTATCACCGGCAGATTTACATTTGAGGAGGCGCGCAACTTGAAAGTGCTCCTTGATGCTGGTTCATTACCGGTGCCAGTGTCAGTTGTATGGAACAGAACTATATCACCAACGCTTGGAAGGGATGTCATTCACAAGAGCACAATTGCTGGTGTGCTGGGGTTGATCGCAATTGTGGTCTTCATGGTGGTTTACTACAGACTTCCCGGGACATTCGCCTGCATTGCGCTTACACTTTATGGATTGTTAATGCTTGCAGCATTTTCAGCGCCCATTCCGGGCTGGAGACCTACACTTACATTGCCGGGTGTGATTGGCTTCTTGCTCTCCCTCGGAATGGCTGTTGACGCCAACATCATCATCTTTGAGCGCCTCAAAGAAGAATTGCGTTCTGCAAGGACATTGCACACTGCTATCGAAGTGGCTTTCAATAGGGCATGGACTGCTATACTTGATGCAAATGTGACGACATTGATTGCGTGTATTTTCCTTTATAACTTTGGCACAGGACCTATAAAAGGCTTTGCTCTAACGCTTGGAACAGGTGTAGTTGCAAGCATGTTCAGCGCCATCGTTGCTACAAAGGCAATGCTTGAAGGGGTTACATATACATCGTTAGCGCAAAGGCGCAATTGGTTTTTGACCCTTGCTGATAATCCAAGGGTGCGCGGTATCCTCAAAGTTGGGGAAACTTCTGGTTAGGCACTCTTACAGTGTGCCCTGACAGGAAAACAGGAGGGAATCTTACCGTGAAGGGCAAAGATGGGGCAATTGTGATGACGATTGACATTATCGGGAAGTCAAAGATATGGCTTGCGATAGGCGGAGTGGTCATTCTCCTCGGCATCATCGGAATAATACCACCAAACCTAACTCGTGGGCTAACACCGGGGAGGATAAACTTCGGCTTGGATTTCACAGGTGGAGCAGAGTTTACATACAAGCTGCCCAAGAAAGTGGCTATTGGAATTGCTGCCGAAAGAAGACTTTCTGCAAAAATACGCTCAGAACTGACAAAGGCAGGGTTGCGTGGCGCCATCATTCAGGTCTCAGAAGGTGATATTGTTTCCATACGCACACAGGCAAGAGATGAGGAGCAAGCAAAGGAGCACGAACAAATCACCAAAAGAATTATGGAACGCATGTTTAAGGGTGCAGAACAGGAAAGTTTGGAGTTAATCGGACCTGTTATTGGGAGAGAATTGAAAGCTAACGCAATTAAAGCAACTATGCTTGGCTTGATCGGGATGCTCATTTACATTTGGGTGCGCTATGACCCGCTCTTTGCAATTGCTGCCATTATTGCATTGATTCATGATGTTCTTGCGGTGCTCGCCTTCGTTTCCTTCACACATATCACTATAAATAGCCCATTTGTTGCAGTCTTGCTCACCGTTGTCGGTTATTCTGTTAACGACACTGTCGTTATTTTTGACAGAATTCGTGAAAATATGAAGCGCTATAGGGATTTGTCATTCTACGATGTAGCCAACATTAGTATCGTTGAGACATTGGCTCGCAGCATAAATACGAGTTTAACAACTGAATTCCCACTTTGGGCGATATTGCTCCTTGGCGGAATTGCCGCAAGGGATTTTGCATTACCGCTGCTTGTCGGAATTACTTCTGGCGCATATTCATCCATTTTCATAGCGACTCCGATAGTTTTTGTCCTCCGTAAGCTGTTCAGGAAAGAAGAGATTAAAGTCCGGCGCCCTGTAGCTGTAAAGCCACCTGCCGGGCCACCTCAACCAGTCCAGGTGGAGCAGCCTTTGCCTAAATCCGAGGAAAGGAGAGAAGAGCCATCATTAATCACTGCACCAGCACCTTCGCAATCACTCAGCGCTCTTTCATCCATTCAGCATGCAAAGAAGAAAAGGAGGAGGAAGAAAAAGAGAAGGCATTAGTAAACACATAAGCTTTTTGTTTACACCACAGTTTAGTGAGCATCTGCTGCAACATTACAAAAACAGCCCAGGGTTCAAATCTAAACTTCCTAAACTTCTTGTGCAATAAAGGTCTGTTCAACTTTGGCGGGCTTAACTCGAACACAATAAGAATGCATTGTAAACTTTAGGGCACAAAACTTGTTCAAACACACAACAGCTGAGTCATCATGCAGGAATTTTAATCCGTTATGAGTTACGCAGGTAGTGCTGCTTTTATTGGGAGGGTGAGAATCTGCCAAAAAGGCACAGAGCAATACGGAGTGCAGTGAGAAACAGAACGAGAGGCGAGGAATGGGTTTAGGACGCCACTTCGCTTTCGCTTCGTGGCTAACTACGAACCTAACCAACAAAGTTTGTAGTAAAGAGCATTTGGCTTTTAAAAATCTGTAGCTAAAGCCACTCCTAATAATGTGCCACATACGGTGTAGAAATTGTTCAGAAGCGAATTAATCCGGTAGTTTGGCAGCTGTCCTGCGCTTAACTGCTTAAACTCCTGTCTGCAAAGCTGTAGGGGGCGCAGTTGATGCTGTTTTTCAGCGGCATATGATAGCCCCAAAATTGCTACAAAGAAGGCAGAATAGCAGCCATCCTTACATTCCACGAATAAAACACCTATGGCATGCCCCGTAGAAGCTCGTATTATCGCCCCTTGCTGGCGAAAAATTCGTTCTATGCTCCAAAGCGTGTTGGTGGATGCTTTCGCCAAACTATGCTATGACTTTTAGCACCGATAGACTTTAGGCTTTCTATAGGGCGCATCTAATGGCAAATTTAACAAATTAAGGCAGCATTCTTGCTTAGGAAGTTCATCTCGCAACGGTCACAATAGCTTTGTAAGCCCTCAATATCATTTCATTGCAAGGATTGTGTAGCCTAAGCAGTTCATTAGCCAAAGCCCGATATCGTGAAGAAGAAAAGGAACGAATTCC
>JANXAS010000112.1:259-4908 GCA_025062195.1 Armatimonadota bacterium | reverse complement strand
CGAACTCAAGTCAAATTTCGGTTTGCTGAGATTGAGCGTTAAGCCACACAAAGCGAATTCGCCCAACCTCATTCGGTCGTGCAAACGAATTTCTTTCGCCATCTTGCTCATTGGCACGACATAGACATCAAGCCCACTTACGATCTCGGGACAACGAGATAGCACTTGCAGCGGGAAATAGGTTTCTCTACTTCCGTCAGTATAAACGACTTCAACAACGAACCGATGGGGATGGCGAATTCGCCATAATCGTCCACCACCATAAGACGGCTCATCATGCTTTGGGAAACTTGCTGCAAGCAGCAAGTAAACTTCCGATGGTCGGTTAGGTTCGGGGTTTTGCTGCAATTTGAGCGAAATTTCACCGACCTCGCCATCAACGGTAACGCCGTTGAGTTCACCTATGCTGACAATGAATGGGATGCCAGCAGCGTAAACGCTGTTCTTGCGAAACCGAAATTCCTTAATGGGCAAATCTAAACCGATTTGTCCCAAATTGACATTGCAGCGACGAGATATGTCTAAGGGCAAGAATTTACCGTTTTGCTTTTGTGCTTGTGGCAAAAAATCATCAAGCCATCCCGTCGGCTCAGGTGCTCTGTTGACAAACTTTATGCTTCGGATTGTGACTTCTGCCTCTTTGCTTTCTGACTGAACCTGAATTGCCATCGTGAAAAGTTCGCTTTGAGCGTGTTCAGGCAACATGACGAGGATTTGATGCCATCTGCCATCGGGAACGAGTTCGTCAAGCCAAATAGCGTGATAGTTATGCTGTGGCAACTTTGGCTGGCGTGGTGAAGTGTAAAGGAAATAGTCACGCCAATTTGCGACGCCGACAGCACGATACTCAATGAGCAAAATCGGCGTTTCAGTGAGCACGAGTGGCGGTTCAAAATTTATGCTCCATTTCATGCCCCTGCCAAAACCCTTGACAAAGAAGCGAACACCTTCAGCCCTCACTTGCACATCAGCATGCTCGGCTGGGTTAGAAAGCCAAGTTGGCTGCTTTTGAGCCTTTGCCAAAATCGTCAAGTCAAAAGTTCGCTCTCGGTAAGGTGGAAGCGGTTTTGAAGGCAATTGTAATCCTTCGGGTAATCGGTCACGGAAGGAAATTTCGCTGATGATAACTTCGCAGTTTGACTCATCCGCTTGAACTTGCAAGGCAAGGTGAGAAAGGTAAGGAAGGATATCAAATTCAAGCAAATCGGCGACAGCGAAATGCCATTGACCGTCACTGACCAAATCTGACAGCCTCAGCAAATATCGTGCTTCGTCGGGGCGACGGCTACTATCGTTGACCCAGACAAAGTAGTCTCGTGAACGAGTGTTCAACCCTCGTGCTTTGTAACGGACGACGAGATAACGGAATCGGTTCGTGTTGAGCCATTTAGCACTTATAAGCCACTTCATTCCTTTGCCTGCTTCAGGGACGGAAAAACGCAAACCTTCTTTGGTCGTTTCAACCTTTGCATTAAGTGAAGGGTTACCGAGCCAAGTAGGCATTGCTTGCCATTGTGATGCACTCTTAGCGTCCAACTTCCAACCCTCATTGTCACTTGCTGTCATTGTCATTGCCATTCCGATTACAAACCCCACCATCAAAAGTATCCTTCTTGCCATCGTTAGATCACTCCTGCCTGCATCAAAATCTTGCATATTTTCGTCCCACCGACTGTCTTTGAAATTTCTTCCTTCTTTTTGCAATTCACGAAATCTGAGAAGATGGAGTAGTGAATCATCAAAATCAACTGGTTGCCAGAGTTGCACTTGCCTTAAGGATGTTTGTAACAACGCGGGTAGGGAATGTCAAGGAAAAGCCTTAGCCAACACCTACTAAAGGGCAAGTTATCAAGTTTGAGGACTTGCGCATAAAAGTTTCCACAATCACCTTGGTTGTGTTAAAGTTAAGGGCTGGATTTTTGTGTGGGGGAGGTAAGGGGATTTAGTGAAATTGCTTATGCGGAACCTAATTTGTTTGTGGGAGGCGAAAAACTCATGCCTGTTAACGAATTTGTTATTCGTGTAGGAGGCGACACTTTAGAGGGCGGAATTATTCGCACGGGTGAATTTTTAGCCCATGCCCTTGCAAGGTGTGGTCTTGAGGTTTTCACCTTTAGAACTTACCCTGCAGAAATTAAGGGCGGACAAGCGATGATCCAAGTCAGGACAGCAGAACAACCAACCTACACGCACGGTGACGAAGTTGATATCTTGATTTGTTTTGATGAGGAGGCATGGGAAATTCACAAGCAAGATTTTAACCCCTATGGTGTGCTCATCTATGATAGCAAATTTGAACCCAAAAATGTTCCTGGCACTTCCATCACTTATGGACTTCCTTTCAGCGAGATTGCGAAGACAAGACTTCGCAATCCTTTAGGCAAAAACATGGTCATCTTAGGTGCTTTCTCGGCCTTGTTTGGGTTGCCAAAAGAAACCTTTGAACAACTCATCCGCGAATATTGGGGAAGAAGAGGTGAAAAAGTTGTCAATGCCAATATAGCAGCCCTAAACGAAGGTTTTGATGAGGCGAGGAAGTTTGAAAAGCATGACCCATACCGAATTGAAGTCCGTCCAATGAGCGACCGAATGATTCTTTCTGGCAACGAAGCAATCTGCTATGGTGCAATCGCTGCGGGTTGCAAAGTTTTCGCTGGTTATCCAATTACTCCTGCAAGCGACATCTTGGAATGGATGATGGAGCATTTACCTCACTTCGGAGGGACACCCCTTCAAGTTGAGGACGAAATTGCTGCAATAGGTGCGGTCTTAGGAGCTTCTTTTGCAGGGGCGAAGGCTATGACCGCAACTTCAGGTCCTGGTTTGTCATTGATGACGGAATTTCTCAGTCACGCTGCAATGGCTGAAATTCCATGCGTCATAGCCGACATCCAAAGAGCAGGTCCAAGCACGGGAATGCCAACCAAAAGCGAACAGAGTGACCTTTATCAAGCAGTATTTGGCGGTCATGGAGATGTGCCGAGAGTTGTTTTAGCACCGAGCACAGTTCAAGGTTGCTTTTATGTTACCGTTCACGCTTTCAACTTGGCTGAACTTTGTCAATTGCCCGTGATAATCCTGAGCGACCAATCCCTTGCTCACCGCACCGAAACAATTGCGCCAATTGATTTGGATAAACTCATTGTGATTGACCGAGAAGTTTATGACTCTTTCATTCACAGTGGCGATGACAAAGGTTATCGGCGTTATCGGCTTGATGAGACGGGTATTTCCCCAATGTCCCTTCCAGGTCAGGTAGGCTCTTACACTGCTGAAGGATTAGAGCACGATGAATTTGGTCATCCAAACTGGGATCCAGAAAATCACATGACCATGACCGAAAAGAGATTCCGCAAGTTAGAACTCGCCCTCAGGTATGGTGAATACTACCCTGGGTTTGAAGGCTTTCGCTGGTATGGCCCTCGTCAAGCCGATGTGGGTGTAATAACTTGGGGTTCAACAGCAGGAGCCGTCCGAGAGGCAAGTAAGTTGGCAGAGTTGGAAGGTATCTCCGTTGCTATCTTGCATGTTTCAATGCTCTACCCACTTCACAAGGAAATTGTGCGCAGGTTCATCATATCAATGAAGCGTGTCCTCTTACCCGAACTTAACTACACTGGTCAATTTGCCCACCTCGTAAGAGGCGAAACCGGTCTTGATGTTGTCTCTTACGCTAAGGTCACTGGGGTTCCTTTCAAAGTTCGTGAAATCCTTGAAGCTATAAGAGAATTGGCGCATGAAGTTATTTATGTGAGGTGATAAAGCGATGGCTGTCGGAACGGAAGTCAGAGAGCGTTATAAGTCTGACCTGAAGCCGATTTGGTGTCCTGGGTGCGGAGATTATGGAGTTCTCACTGCTACTTTCATGGCTTTCGGTAACTTGGGGCTCAAACCCGAAGAAGTAGTGATCATTTCAGGCATTGGCTGTTCAGGCCGATTCCCTGCTTTCACCACCGCTTACGGTTTCCATAGTCTACATGGACGAACAATGCCAGTCGCTTTGGGTGTTAAGGCAGCCAATCCAAACTTAACAGTTATTGCAGTTGGGGGTGACGGAGATACTTTGGCAATCGGGGGCAATCACTTCATGCATGCTTGTAGGAGAAACATTAACTTGACATACCTTCTACTTGACAATAACCTTTACGCCTTGACGAAGGGGCAAGCATCGCCTACAACTTTACCCTCCCAGACTACTGACTCAACGCCTTACGGCAGTTACGAGAATTATGTTGAGCCTTGCGCTTTAGCCATACTGTATGGTGCAACTTTCGTTGCTCGCGAATTTTCCGCTCGCGCAAGGAAGTTAGCAGACGTAATCGCACAAGCAATCCAACATCCAGGTTTCTCCCTCGTCCACATTCTTAGCCCATGCGTGACTTTCTTTGACACCTATGACTTTTACAAGCAACAGGTGAAAGAACTGCCACAAGATTATGACCAAACCGACATGCATCTTGCTCTAAAGTATGCTACCGATATGGAGCATCGTTGGCTTGGAATCCTTTACAGAACCTATAAGCCCACTTTTGAGGAACGAGTCCAATCTATCAAGGAGAAGGCAATGCAGCGCTATCAAAATGTGACTCTGAAGGATTTGCTGAATCGGAGACGAGTTTGAAGGAAGAATCCCTTAATTGCCCAAACTA
>JANXAS010000112.1:0-249 GCA_025062195.1 Armatimonadota bacterium | reverse complement strand
TCGGATACATTTCATTGAGTCCCTTAGCGTGGTCGTGGCTTAAACATGGTTTTTCAACTTCGTCACATTTCCATGCCAACTCTTCAATTCGTTCCGTTAACTCCTGCAAGGTCATATCATCTTAAAACTGAAGCAACATGACCGTCGTTTGAATCACGAAATGACAAAAACTCTCGCCATGTAGCATTGCCCCTTGCAGGCGATGGTCGTAACCCAAACAGAAAATTTGCACCATGTAAGTCCCGATGC
>JANXAS010000111.1 GCA_025062195.1 Armatimonadota bacterium | reverse complement strand
AACTTTAACGCTTGCCAGTTGCTCAACATGTATACCCCCTTTTATGAGCACGCCATTCCTTGCAGCTGCAGTGAGTGAGCATACCATCGCAACCGGAGTTGATATCACAAGTGCGCAAGGGCATGATATGACGAGCAATACAAGCGCCCTATAAAGCCATGTCTCAAACGCTCCATAGCCAAATGCCGTTGGGAAGATAGCGATGCAGGCTGCTATTGCAATAACAGCCGGTGTGTAGTAGTTTGCAAACTTATCCACAAACCTTTCAATCGGTGCACGGTGCAATTCGGCTTGCTCAACAAGTTTACCTATCCTTGCTATTGTGCTCTCGGAAGCAGTGCGAGTCGCTTTAATCTCAATTGCGCCATCAACATTTATGCTGCCGGCAAAGACATCGCTCCCTGGGGTTTTCATCACCGGAATATGCTCGCCGGTTATTGGTGCTTGATTCACATGTGCTTGCCCGCTTAAAACGATGCCATCAATTGGTATGCGTTCGCCCGGCTTCACAATGACAATCTCACCAATGCGCACATCATCCACATTCAGCCTAACTTCCTCGCCGTCTCGTCTAACTGTTGCTTCGTTTGGGGCAAGCTTAAAAAGCTGTCTCAATGCGTCCCTTGCGCGCTGTGCGCTCATTTCCTCAAGCAATTCAGCGATTGCAAAGAGCAGTAGCACAACTGCTGCTTCCGATAACTCGCCTATGGCAATTGCGCCGATGATTGCAATGGTCATCAATGCTTGGATGTTAAATCGCAGCTTTAAGACAGTCCTTGCAGCGCTGATTGCTATTGGCATGCCGACAGTGAGCACTGCTATCACAAGCATACATGTTGAGAGCGTTTCATTGAGCTTTAATGCCTTTAAGGCAAATGCGATAAGCATAAATACACCCGCAATAGTGACCCTTATCATCCCGACGCTAATTGCGCCATGCCTGCATGGGACATCGCAACTGCAATTTAGTGTGAGAAGCTTGTGCATACCTTTACTGCAACACCCCTCATGGTGTAGCGATTTGATTCCGCAGAGCCACTCATTGTTCATTCAGCTGTTTCGGAGAATTCACGCCTGCCTATAAGCGCCCTTGCGATTGTCATTCTGTCGGCGTAGTTAAGGTCACCACCGGCTGGTATGCCCATTGCTAACTGCGTGAGCTTCAAATTGAACGGTTTTAGTAGCTCCGCTATATAGTGTGCTGTTGCATCTCCTTCAACAGTTGGGTTGAGTGCGAGTATGACCTCTCGTATTGGCTCACACTTAAGGCGCTCTATCAGCTCTCTTATGCGCAGGTCTTCCGGTCCGATGCCATCAAGCGGCGATATAACTCCATGAAGCACATGATAAAGCCCCTTATATGCCCCAGAGCTTTCAACAGCCATCAAATCAAGCGGGTCTGCAACGACGCAGAGTGTGGATTGCTCCCTGCTCATATCCTTGCAGATTGTGCAAAGCTCCTCTTCGGAGAAGTTGAAGCAGCGCCTGCAAGTCGTTATGCGTTCTTTGACATCAATGATTGCCCTTGCAAGTGAGAGTATCTCCTCCTTTGGGCGTGAGAGGATATAGAAGGCTAACCTTTGCGCCGTCTTAGGACCTACTCCTGGTAGCTTTTCCAACTCTTGCATGAGCCTTGCCAGTGCTGGCGTTAACTCCATCGCACATCACCGAACCCGAATGAAGCGCGAAAGCCAATTGCAGTTTTGGGGGCGTGCCCCTCAGGCAAGGAACCTGCCAGTTAGCAGTTCGGGTGGTATTCCAAGCTCAGTTAGCAACGAACGCCACTTATCCGCTGAAGCCTCTTGAGCCTTCGCTAAAGCATCGCGAACTGCTACAAGCACAAGATCCTCAAGCAGCTCAATTTCATCTGGCTTGAGCAGCTCAGGCGAAATTTTGATCTCGAGCAATTCACCGGAACCAGATGCAATGGCTTTAACAACACCGCCCCCTGAGATGCCCTCAACCCTCATCTCATCAAGCTCCCTTTGCAATGATGCAATTCGTTCCTGAAGATGCATTGCCTTTCTCATCAGGAGTTGCTGAAGTAAGTTGCGCATGGTTTTTAAATCCCCCTTGACTATCCGCCGCCTTTATTTAACCCCCATTACTCGTTTATGACTTCCGAGCCGGGAAAGAGCCTTAGAAGTATCATCATGGTGCTATCTATTTTGCTCTCCCCATTTGTTCCCTCTACGTTGCCTGCTTTGCTTTCATCATTACCTTTGGAAGGCTGTGTGCGCTCTTCATCAGCGTTTGCTTGCAATTGCTCGTCCAGTTCCAGCAGACTCGACTGAACCAATTGGCTTTCACCTCTTGGTTCAACGAAGCCCGCTGTGCCGAGGGATTTTAATGCGCTCTCGGTCAAGCGCTTCATTTGTTCTGCGTGGTCTGAGAGCACGAACCTTATTGAGCATGTCCTTAAAAGCATCTTTGATGCTGCTTCTTCAACTGCCCTGCGTCTCTCCGGGTCCTCCATATACTCTTTCTGGAACGGATGTGAGAGGGCAACTATAAGCGTATCGCCCTTCACTTGGACAAGCTCACTGTCCTGAAGTAAAGCGAATGTTGTTAACTTCCGGGCGCGCAGCACATTCAGCACATCCCTCCAAAGGCGCTTCATATCACTGTCACCTGTGGAATCTTCAGCGCCTTTGATTTCGCCTTTACCCTCAGGAACGGTGTTCTCATGCCTGTGAGCTTCATTTTCACCTGCAGCGGGAGTTGGAATTATCCTTACCTCATCAGCGGGCTGCTCTGTGGCGATGCGCCCCTCGCCAATAACGCTCTGATAAGCTGCCTTTCCAGCCTCTGTCACAGCTCTCAGTAAGCCGATGTCAAGCACAAGGTGAACATCATCGCTGTTTCGCATCTCTCTTTCGGTCTCGGAGAGGCACTCAACGATGCGGATGAGCTGTTCCTGCGAGAGTTTTTCGCAAAGCCTTTTCAGGCTCTCTGTTCTTTCATCATCGCCGCTGTCCAACTTTGCCCCGCTCACATGTATGGCAAGCAACTCTCTTCCAAACGCCATCAGGTCTTTTGCGAGTTGGAAAACATCCTTCCCATCGCTTATAGCCGATTGGACCAACTTCCAACATGAAGCCACATCGCCATCGGCAATTGATAACATGATCTCATAAAGCAGATCTTCGCTCACCATCCCGAGCAATCCTCGAACGGTCTCAGAATCAACTTTATCCTCATCAGTGAGCAGCAGCTGCTCAAGCATGCTTAATGCATCCCTGAGCGAACCGCTTGCAGCCTTCGCAACCAGCATAAGCGCATCCTGTGTCACCGTTGCCTTCACATTGCCCAGGCGGCGCTCGTTCTCCAGAATCTGTTCCATACGCTCCGCGATAAGTGCGGGTGGTATTGGGCGGAAGTCAAACCTTTGACAGCGTGATTGTATCGTTGGCGGTATCTTGTGAGGGTCTGTTGTGGCGAGCACGAATACGACATGTGGTGGTGGCTCTTCAAGCGTCTTAAGAAGGGCATTGAATGATGAGATTGAGAGCATGTGCGCCTCGTCAACGATGAAGACTCGGTAGCGCAACTCAGCAGGCAGGAATGCAACTCGGCTCACAATCAGCTCCCTTATTTGCTCTACCTTTGTGTGAGATGCCGCGTCAAGTTCAATCACATCCATTGAGCTGCCGGATTGTATTGCCAAGCACGCCTCGCATTCACAGCATGGCTTTGGTGTCGGACCGATGACGCAGTTGAGTGCCTTTGCAAGCAGCCTTGCAACAGTTGTTTTCCCTGTTCCGCGCTGCCCGGCAAACAGGTAGGCATGTGAGAATCTTCCGAGCCTTAGAGCATTGGTTATAGCCCTCACAACATGAGGTTGCCCGACGACTTCCTCAAATGTCTTGGGACGATAACGCCTGTATAAGGTCTCATAAGGCATAATGTGCCCCCTCCCGCACAACCCTCTAATGATGGCGTTGGAACACAAAGAAGCGAGAGCCGATAGGAACATCCACCATTATAATCGCATCGCTATCCGAGGTTAAGCATACCTTATGCAACCTTGCGCACTATAATGGACAGGCACTTAAATATGTGTCACCTTCAATGTTGCTTCATTTTGCCAGAAGGTGAAACTTGAGCAGATGGGTTGCATAGCATGAATTGATGTTGTAACCTTTGGCTTAGCCTTTGAGTCAGCAGCATGAATTTAAGGGGCTTGTTTCGTCGGATGGATAGCTGCTTGTGCTGAGGTGATCGTTCTATGTGGCGCAATATGAGGTGTTGTATTCATGCAGCCATTGTTGCTATGCTCTTCGTTGCTGTGTATCTGGCTTTTGGTGATGTTAAGTGGATTAGCTCAGTTAAGGAAGCGCTCTCAACCAGTGCGAAGCTTAATCGCACAGTTGCGGCGTTCATTTACGATGCCGGTTGTAAATGGTGCATTGAGAACAGGGAGCTTATGTTCTCTCCCGAAGAGGTGCAGCGCTTGATGAGCCAGTTCGTTTGTGTCCTATTGGATGTGAATGTGGGTGATGGAAAGGCATTATGGGAGCGCCACATCGCTAAGCGAACCGATGTCCTTCCGGCATTGCTTTTCCTTTCAAGCGATGGCGAGCTGATTGACTTTGCCACAGGCTATATGCCGAAAGAATCGCTTACGGCACTCCTGAGCCAAGTTATGAAGGGCATCACTCTGAAAGAGGTGCTCAAGCGTGCCCAAAGCAATGTGAGGGATGTTGATGCTGCATATCAAGCTGCGGTTGCACTGATTGAGCGCGACCAGCTTGAGCTGGCTATGCCGTTTGTTGATAGGGTGATGAGGTTAACAAAGGGGAAGGGCAGTTATGCTTCGGCGCTCAATCTGCACCTTGGTATAAGGCACGCATACCGAGGGCAAGTTGGGCTTGCAAAGAAATACCTCTCAATGGCTGCCTCTCAGCGCGATGACCCATCAGTTGCTGAGGAAGCACAATTTCAACTCGCCGTAGTTTACTATT
>JANXAS010000110.1 GCA_025062195.1 Armatimonadota bacterium | reverse complement strand
GACGGCACTCCGCTTCACTCCGTGCCTTACTACCAACCAACAAAGAAGCAACAAACTTTTGAGCAAAGAGCGGATGATGAAATTAGGTGGGAATAGCTTCATTCAGAAATTTTTAAAGCCACGAAATTTTTGTTCGGGGTTAAAGCTCCTCCTAAATGTGGGTTAACAGTTTACGCCCTTTGCATTATTCGTTTTTTGTGATCTGGCATACTATCGTCCATACCTGCAAGACGACAACAACTGAGTAGCTTTTACGGGTTAAACAATTGAACTAATTCAAAACAAATTCCTCCGAGCCATAATCTTGCCCTAAAATTCGTTAACGAAGATTTCCTAAAGCCTGTAATGGTTTGCGAAAGGTGCCCACGAACAACATTTGTGATAAATAATGAGCCAATTTCTCCTTCAAGAAATGCCATCGTATAGAGGTGAATCTTTTATTAAGCCGTCTATATGGTGGCAAATCATATTTGGATAACCTTTTTACAGTGGAATCAATAACGCAATAGCGCAAGTTGCAGATCCAAAGATAAATGGGGCTTTAGTCCCGAATAAATAGCTTTTTGATCCAAAAATTTCTTGGCTGAAGCCATTCATAAATAGTTGGTTATTTGCGCCGTAGAAACCACTCAAAAGCGAATGGTGAGGGCAGCTTAGAAACTGCCCCAGATATTCAGATGCGTAAATCTTAACAATGCTAAGTGCGCAAACTTCTCATTTGATTTTCTGGGCAGATTGCCATCTGCCATTGCAAAGCAATGCTAACTGCGTTAGTCCTATGTTTAGAAGCTGAAGATAAAATTCCACGCCTTGCAAAGGTAAGGAGTGATAGCAATGTTTGCTCGTGCTTACGAGCGAATAGTTTGTGCTGTCATTGCGGCGATGCTTTCCCCGATTTATCATGCAGTGTGTGAGGAGTGGAAGTATCATGCAGGGAAGGCTGTCTTACCAACGGTATCGGTAAGTGTGAACCTGAAAGATGATTTCTCAGGGAGAAATGTGCCTTTGCGCATAACGCTGCCACAAGCTGATGGCAAATATCCGCTTATCGTTTGGTCGCATGGCGCATTTGGCTCAAAGGATGGCTATGAGCCGCTTGTTCATGTTTGGGCAAGCAGCGGATATGTGGTCATTCAACCGACGCATTCAGACTCATTGACACTTATGACATTTGAGGAGCGCCAAAAAGTCATAGAAGCGCTCTCACAAGGCAAGTTCCCCTTCTGGACTTTGAAGAATTGGCGTGAGCGTGTAAGGGACATTTCATTTTTGCTTGATTCGCTCGCAAAGCTTTGCGAGCTTGTGACCGAATTGAAAGTGCGTATGGATGAGAGTTGCATTGGCGTTGGTGGGCACTCATTTGGCGCTTTTACAACTCAACTTGTAGCTGGGTCTTCGGTGCGCACTGCGGATGGCAGGAGAATCACTTTTTCGGATGAGCGCCCAAAAGCTTTTATAGCTATCTCTCCAACTGGCGCTGATGGTATCGGCATTGGTGGGCTGTTTGATAAACACTCCTTTGAGGGCGTAAATCGTCCGATGCTTTTGATCACTGGGAGCAATGACTTGGGGAGAGGTTTGCTGCCGGCAGAGTGGCGCAAGACGGTGTTTGAATTCTTACCCGAAGGCGACAAGTATCTGCTTTGGATTGAGGAAGCGTATCATGACTTCGGTGGCATAAGCGGAATACCAAGGACGGCAAGGAAGTGGTTCATGCCAAAGTTTATGGGCGGTGAAAATGAGCGCCATCTTGAGATTGTCCGCAGTATGACGCTCGCATTCTGGGATGCGTATCTAAAGGGCAAGGATGAGGCAAGAAAATTTATCGCATCCAAGTTGATTGAGCAAGCTAACGGTGTTGAGCTTAGAGCGAAGTGATCGGTGTGCCTTTAGTGTCTTTGGAGGCAGAGTTGAAGTGTATTTGTAAATCTTCGCTATGGTATGGTTGATGGAGGTGAATAGTGATGAGCAAGGTGTTTATGCCGCTCAGTGTCATTGTGCCTGCATCTCTCTGTGCCTCAGTGGCGTTTGGTAAGGCGTTTATAACAGAGCGCAATGGCAATGTGCTTATTTGGCAGGAGGCAGAGCTGTTTGAGGACAAGGGTGGTTGGACAGTGGATACTCAATTCATTATGCATGTTGGCTCTGCATACTTGCTCTCCGTTGGCTTGGGTAAGCCTGTAGCTGATGCGAAGACAACGATTAAGATACCGAGGAAGGGGTTATATCGCCTTTGGGTGCGTTGCAAGAATTGGGTGCCAGAGCATACCCCGGGCAGGTTCAGTGTCATCATTTTTGGAAAGAAATCTAAGACCGAATTTGGCACTGCGCCAACTGATGAATGGGTATGGCAAGATGGCGGCATATTTGAACTTGAGCGCGGCGATGCACAAATAGTCATTCATGACTTGACAGGCTGGTATAGCCGGTGCGATGCCATACTGCTCACAACTGACTTGGCATTCAAGCCGCCAAACGAAACTGAGGATGTGCGCAGGCTCAAAGCTGAGCTGTTTGGTGAGCCAATCCCTAAGGAGATGGGTGAGTTTGATGTTGTCGTAATCGGTGGCGGTGTTGGCGGCAGTTGTGCAGCGCTTTCAGCTGCAAGGCTCGGTTGCAAAGTAGCGCTCATACAAGACAGAGCAGTCCTTGGTGGGAATGCGAGTTCCGAAATACGAGTTGGGATTGAAGGTGCAACTGGTGGTGGACATCGCAACGCCCGTGAGTCAGGCATAGTTGAGGAGATAAGGGAAGCAGCGCTTCAATACGGCAGCGTTGATTCGGGGATACTTGCATTGATGAAGCGCGAGCAAAATATAACCCTCTTTCTCGGCATGCGTGCCATTGAGGCTATTATGGAAAGCAAGGGCAAGATTGCAGCAGCAAAATGCGTTGATACTTTGACGATGCAGCCATTCATAGTCAGAGGTAAGCTGTTCATTGATTGCAGTGGCGACGGTGATTTTGCAGCAAGTGCTGGCGCCGAATTTCGTATGGGTAGAGAGGGCAGGGATGAATACGGTGAAAGCATGGCTCCAGAAAAACCAGACAAGCTAACCCTTGGCAGCTCTCTCCTTTACACAGCAAGAGATGTTGGTAAGCCAACAGAGTTTGTTCCGCCACCTTGGATCTACAAATTTCCGAACGAAGCTTCGTTGGCACATCGCAACCATGACAACTTTTGGTATGGTCATTGGTGGATTGAGTATGGCGGGACATTGGACACGATACGGGATGCCGAAAAAATACGGGATGAGTTATTGCGCATACTGTTCGGCGTTTGGGATCACATCAAGAATCATTGCATCCACAGTCAAAGGGCAAGGAACTATGACTTAGTTTGGGTTGGGCATGTTGCCGGGAAGCGTGAGTCAAGGCGCTTCATCGGCGATTATGTGCTTAAGCAAAGTGACCTTGAAAACGCAGTGCTGTTTGAGGATAGAGTTGCTTATGGTGGTTGGACGATAGACCTTCATCCGCCACTTGGAATCTTTGATAGGGGCACGCCGTCAATACACAAGTGGGTGCCACTTTACAGCATTCCCTTCCGTTGCCTCTACTCACGCAACATTGAAAATTTGATGTTCGCTGGTAGACACATTAGCGCATCACATGTGGCATTCGGCTCAACGAGGTTGATGGCGACAATCGGGACTATGGGGCAGGCTGTCGGGACTGCAGCATACTTGTGTCTCAAATATAATACCACGCCAAGGGAGGTTGGGCAGCGCCACATAAGGGAACTGCAACAGTTGCTCCTAAAGAATGACGCATACATCATCGGCATGCGCAACGAAGACAAAAATGACTTGGCATTAACGGCAAGGGCAAGCGCCTCAAGCTATTTGCGCTTTGAGACGTTTGATGGCAGGAAAGTTAAAAGCGCCGGTTTGCATCAGCTTGATCATGCTCGCGCACAGCAATTCATCACCAGCAGCACAAGGCTTGAATCGGTATATGTTTGGTTGCGCAACGAACTTGATAAGCCGATTGAAGTTATTGCACGGCTGCGTGAAGCGAAGGAGTTTGGTGACTTCTCTTCGCAAGTTGACATTGCTACTGCAAAAACTACAGTGATGGGCAAAGGTGATCATTGGGTAAGGTTTGACTTTGGCATTGATGTAAAGCCAAATGAGCATTACTGGATTTGGCTTCCACCAACAAAAGGATTAAGCTGGCACTTGGCTGACAGGGTGCCGCCAATAGGTTGGTGTCGTGCCTACAGGTCAAAGGGTGATGGCGAAGTTTGGAATAGGATGCCGGGAAATTACGCGATTGACATTGTCCCACAAGTCACTATTGATTGGGGCGATGCACTCCATCCAAGCAGCGCAATTAACGGATATGCGCGCCCAACGGAAATTGTGAAGGGACGATGGCAGCCGAATCAGTGGTGTTCAGACCCAACTCAACCTATGCCACAATGGCTTGAGCTTGACTTTGGAAAGCCAACCACATTCAACACTGTCCACATCGCTTTTGACACCGACTTGGATGTGAGGCACAGGAGTAGTTTGCGCGTGCCAAAATGCGTTCGTGATTATGAGTTGCAATGGTTTGATGGTGCTGAGAATCAGTGGCGCACAATCCTAAAAGTGACAGACAACTACAGCCGAAAGAGAGTCCACAAGTTTGAGCCCGTGACTTCAACGAAACTACGCATAGTCGTATACGGCACATATGGAGATCCATCGGCAAGGATTTATGAAGTGCGAGTTCACAATGAACAGTAGCTGCACCTGATGAGGCATAGATTAAGTAGTGTGGGAAACAAGCACTCCCTCATCACATTCCATGTCATATCCACAAACTGAAGATGCAAAATGAGAATGAGTGGGAGATAACTGGATGGAAAGGTAGGTCGTGAATAAAAGCCCCGTTCTTTGCTACAAATTTTTGCCAGGTTCGTAGTTAGCCACAAAACTGTGAGGGCGAAGCTAATGCCGAGCCAAAACTTTCTTGACGGCACTCCACTTCGTTGCGTGCCTTACTACGAACCGACAAACTCTCGTCACTCAGAGGGTGAGGCTACTGCCAA
>JANXAS010000010.1:42748-75206 GCA_025062195.1 Armatimonadota bacterium | reverse complement strand
ATTTTGATGCGAGCGTTCTCACCTATGAATTAAAGCCAACGCCTTTGGTGCGATGGCAGTAGCTACTGTGCGATTGTCCAAGGTCGCCTCTTTCTGAACGGCTCTTTGAATTTGTTTTTAAGCTTGCCTTGACTTTCAAGGTGAATCATGCACGCTCTGATGCAGCCCCTTGCGCCTTCAATTGCCCCCAAGTGGTGAAAGACAGCCACGGAGTTGACATTGTATCTGAGTTTTCTGTAGACCGTCTCAAATTCGGGTCTTGTATAGCCACCGCTATCCCTTTCAATTTCCTCAAACCTTATTGGCTCAAGTTCGCCCGTGTAAAATGGGTTAAATTCCATTGCGCCGCCAGTGTAAGCAAGGGCACATCTTTCTTCATTCAACTCGCCCCACTCAAATTCCTTGCCGGCAACCTTCAACTTTACCGTCCTATCGGGGCTTATGGCTTTACCTGTGCATTCCTTAACACACAGCATGCATCTATCGCAAATTGGCGGACCGTCATAAATTGGGTCTGGCTCAAGTGGTGCATCTGTGAGCATGAATGCAAGGCGCACCCTCGGACCGAACTCTGGTGTTAGCAGCAGTTTGCTATAACCGATTTCGCCCATGCCACATATGACTGCAGCAATTCTGAAGTGTAGGAGCACATCAGGGGCGGGCTTGTTCGGCGAGACTGGCACACTTATTCTCGTCGGCTTGCCCAAGAGTATATCCACTGAGGAGCCAATCACCATGTTCTGAATTGGCACTGCCTCGTAGCCTTCGTCCTCAATCATGCATGCAACTTGCCTGAGCACAGTTGGTGCAAAGATGAGGTTAATATGTGCATAGCCCATTGATGGGTATGCTGCAAAGTAAGTTCCCTCTTCAATCCCTCGGAAGCATCCTCTCGGTATGCGAAAGCCAAACCCGATTATCGCTTTCGCCTCGGGGAAGATGTATCTTGGATCCATTTCCTTCGGTGCGCCATCAAATCTTTCCATGGAGCCGATCCCAACTATGTCTGCTCCGCACTTCCTCGCAAACTCCTTCACCTTCTTTGCGGTTAACATTCCCTTCTCCCCCTATTGCGTTTCCTTCTGCAGTGTGAAAGGGTCAACCAAGCGCTTGCCCTTATTTCCTTGGCGGCACCTTGTGTGGCAATAGCCATCTCTCCCTCCTGATGAATGATCCACCGTGGAATTTTTGCCCAATCTTTCCGAGGCGCTCTAAATGGTCAAAGCAACTTCTCATGCATCCCCTTGAACCGCAAATCCCGTAGCTTCCGCCAACGCCCCAACGCTGAATTTGTGCATGCCCTTCAATGACGAACCCTGATGTATCCTCTCTTGTCCGCCGCCATGGCTGAGTGGATAGCGTCCAACAAATCCTGTATGCTGTCTCCTCATCCACCCGTTGTTTACGCACATCAAACTCAAATCCGGGGAGGCTCTTATGAATGAATGGTGATACCCTTGGGTCTGCGCCGTGATAGCAAAGCACACATTTGCCGACATCAAGGTCAGCCCATTCGTAAACGTATCCGTCAATCTCCACGCGCACAGTTTTTCCTTCACGGATGTGCGGGATGGCGTTACATGGGCACTCATGGACGCACTCCATGCACCTATCGCAAATGCTGCTCGGCATGACGAGTTCGTCTGGCTCAAGCTCAAGCTCGGTCAATACTGCAGCCAGCCTTTGGCGCGGACCAAATTCCCTCGTCAGGAAAACCTTTGACCACCCAATCTCACCGAGCCCAGAAGCTACAGCTGCGATCCTGATCGCAAGATGGACATCATATGGTGGAGCTCCATCGCGAAGCGGCTCATTTGGCGGCTGTGCCTCCGGAACGCCCGGATAGTATGGCACCGCTTCGTAGCCGTGATCCTCAATGAAGCACGCAAGCTCGTAGACGCCCAGCGGTATGAAGAGCGTGTTAAGGAGACCGTGATAACCAAAGTATGTGTAGCTGAGCCAATTCGTCCCCTCCTCAATTCCCCTCCAGCAACCCCTGACAATGCGCCTTGCAACAACTATGATAGAACGAACTTCCGGAAAGATGCTTGCTGGGTGCATATGTTTTGGTGCATTCACAAACCGCTCAACATTTGCGACTCCGAGAAGATCAATCCCGAACGAACGAGCGAATTCAGCAAGCTGTTTTTTGGTCAATGGCTTCCTCACCGCTAAATTCACCTTTTCTGCAGCTTTGTGCGCCCCGTGTGGTCAATCTCCCACGGTGGACGCCTCCTAAAAGGGCTGGTAAATGTTGAGGCTATCTTTCCGGCACGCTCAAGATAGTCAACACAGCTTCGCACACAAATTGCACCGAGGCGGTCGGGCAAACCTAAGGGGTGATATGGATTTGGTGAAGCGCCATTCTTGCAGTGCCTGCACAAATCCCAATCAATCTGTGCTGTGAGCATCTCCTTACCGCAAATCACAATTTTGACCTCGCCTTGCATTGCGCCAAGCGGGCAGCTTTTGGCGCACTCCATGCACATGTCGCATATTTGCATCTCACAAACTGGCGTTGGCTCAAGCTCAGCATCAGTTAATATCAGTTGCAACCGTTGTCTCGGTCCGAACTTGGGCGTCAGAAGTTCACCGCAATATCCTATTTCACCTATCCCGGCGCGCACTGCTGCGTCTTTGGCATCAACAATAACATTTGGTGCAGGCAGCCCATGTTTAACTGGTTTGCCAGATGGTGGTATCTGTGGCGGGAGGTCCTGCAATGGAACTGCTTCCCATCCGTTATCCTCCAAGAAGGTTGCAACTGAAATGGTCGCAATAGCAAGCACCCTATCTATCAGCCATGAGCGCCCATACAGCTCAAATGAAGTGAAGTGAGTTCCCTCTTCAACCCCGCGGAGCGCGCCTCTTGGGATCCTCTTTGCGATAACGAGCACAGAGCGAGCCTCAGGGAAGATTGATGCAGGATGATGTTCAGGTGGCACATCATTAAACCTTTCAATGGGCGCAATACCAATCAGATCAACCCTATGCTTGTCAGCGAAGGACTTCAACTGCGAGGTTAAGTCGGGCATTCCAATCCACCTCAATGTGGCACAACCAAACTCCCATTAGATGGCGCTGCGAGTGCAGTTGTAGCAGTCAAACTTGAAGTGAGCATTGGTAGGGTGATGATTCAGCTGGCTAAGCGCTTTTCGGAATGAAGCAGCCTTAGCAGCTATAACGGGGCATCCAACTTGCCCTATAATCCGTTCGGCAACGCTGCCCCATAGGAAACGAACAAGACCTGTCCTTCCATGAGTGCTCATAACTATGGAGTCAATGCCCTCGTGCTCAACAAACAGTGCTATTCCATCAGCGGCGTGGTGACATCGCACTACATGTATTGGTATCTCATATCCGTCGCCCATGCACTCTTTCACCCATTGCTTAAGTCCATTGCTTATCATCCTCTCAAGCTCTTGCAGTGCTTCTCTTTCTCCAACCGATTCAAGTAACTCAATCACATGCAAAAGGTGTATCTGTGCGCCGAAGGCTTTTGCCAAACACAGGGCATAGTCTATTGCAGCCCTCGTTGCAGCTGAAAAATCAGTCGGCACGAGTATTTGTTTAAACCTTATCTCCGACTCAGCTGGGGCGACTGCTGGAACAACCATGACTGGGACTTGCGCACCCTGTATGATCCTGGCAACTGTTGAACCAAGCAAGTGCTCCTTGAGTGTGCGCATTCCCCTTGAGCCGAGGACAATTAAATCGGCATGCACGAGTTCCGCATACTCAAGTATCTGGACGGCTGGCGAGCCAAGCAGCAGAGCGCTCTCAACCCTGAAGCCTAACAAGCGCAATTGTTCCACACGCTCATTCATCTGCTCTGTGAGGGCGCTTATGTGCACATTCTGTATTGTGGCAAGCGCTTGAGATAGTTCCCCTTCAGTCCATCCAACGAAGCCCCTCTCCTCGTAATATCTCACCCAATCTGGGGCAACATGTGTGGCAATTATGCTTGCATCAAATGTCTTTGCAAAAAGCATCGCCCATTCAAGAGCTCTCTCAGCGACTTGAGAAAAATCCGTCGCCCATAGAATACGAGTTATCAAATGCTTCACCCCCGTCGTGTTGTAGCGCTAATTTGCACTTTGCAAGTCCTTTAGCGAAGCGAGAAATTGTTCTAAGCTCGGTTAGCCTACGCGCCCTTATCAACTCCCTCACTGCTTTCGCCTTTAGACTCCCCGCAGAGCCATAGCAGTCGTTCCCAAGCCTTATCAACCTCACGCTGTATCTCATCAATGATGTGTTCATTTTGTGGCTCAAACAGGTGCCTGAAACGGGCTTGTCTTTCAAGCCAGAGCCTCACTGGCAATTTTTCCTTCGGGCGGTATGTTAAGCGATACTTGCCTTCAACAACTTCATACAAGGGCCAGAAGCATGTTTCCGTTGCCAGCCTTGATATGTCAATTGCTTCGGAAGGCTCGTGTCCGTGTCCCAAATTGCAATCGCTGTAGATTACAAGCACTGCGGGACCTTCCGTAGTTATCGCCTTCTCCGCCTTAGTCGTCAGGTCACGCCAATACGCTGCATTGGCTTGTGCAACATACGGGATGTTGTGGGCAACCGCTATAGCTGTTAAGTCCTTTCTCGGATGGACTTTGCCGGGTATAACCTTACCTGCTGGTGTTGTGGTTGTGTATGCGCCCCTTGGTGTTGCGCCTGAACGCTGTATGCCTGTGTTCATGTAAGCACCATTGTCATAGCACACGAAGACAAAGTCGTGCCACCTTTCAAGCGCTCCAGAAAGCGCCTGCAAGCCTATGTCGTAAGTTCCGCCATCACCAGCGATGGCTATGAATTTTATCTCCCTTTCAATTTTCCCCTTGCGCTTCAGTGCCCTGTATGCAGCTTCAACACCGGAGATAGTTGCCGCTGTGTTCTCAAATGCGCTGTGTATCCATGAGGCATTCCACGCTGTCTCAGGAAAGATAGATGTTGAGACCTCAACACATCCTGTTGCACAGGCAATAACCACTGGATAAGGTGAGGAAAGCAGCACTTGCCGCAGGGTCATTGCGGCACCACATCCAGAGCACATCCTGTGCCCGCTAACAAGCACCGGCTTTCTCCTTACCAATTCCCTTGCGGTTGGCATTTCATCTTGCCCCCTTATCTTCGGAGTGAATGCAGCTAAGGCTTACGAGAATGTCACACCAGCCTTAGTTCTCAATCCGACCCATTGGACTGGCTCAACAGCTTCTCCACTTGCAACTGCCTCAAGCTGCTTAAGTATGTTCAAGATTTGCGTTATGGTTATGTCTCTTCCACCAAGCCCGTAGATGTAGTTGATGACCTTGGGGCGCTTTTCGGATTCGTAAAGAGCGGCTTTTATGTCTGTAAACAAAGGGCCGCCCTCGCCATTTGAGCTTAATGCTCTGTCCATGACACCAATAGCCTTCATTCCCTCAAGGAGTTTCCTGATCGTAGCCCATGGAAACGGTCTATACATCCTAATCTTTAGCAAGCCAGCTTTGATGCCCTTTGAACGAGCCACATCAATGGCGGCTTTAACTGTCCCAGCTGCCGAGCCTATCGCCACAAGCGCAAGTTCAGCATCTTTAAGTTCGTATGACTCAACAAGCCCATATGCTCTTCCGAAGCGCCTGTAAAACTCCATCCCAACATCAATCACCACTGCGGGTGCCCTGTTTACTGCCTCCCACTGGGAACGCTTGTGCTCCATGTAAAACGGTGGCAAATCAACGGGTCCAACTGTTATTGGGTTGTCAACATCAAGCAACGAATATAGTGGCTTGAATTCGCCGATGAATTCCCTCACCGCCTCATCGGGCAATACTTCGACTGGCTCAAGTGAATGGCTGACCACGAATCCATCAAAGCAAACCATGACCGGAAGATATATGGTTTCAGCAATGCGCACCGCCTGTATCGTGTTGTCATATACTTCCTGAGCGTTCTCGGAATAAAGTTGTATCCAACCTGAATCTCTTGCGCCCATCGTGTCCGCGTGGTCGCAATGTATGTTCAGATTTGAGTTAAGTGCCCTGTTTGTGACAGCCATTACGATTGGCAGGCGAAGTGACGAGGCAATGTAAAGCATCTCCCACATGAGTGCCAACCCTTGCGAGGCAGTTGAAGTCATCGCCCTTGCTCCGGCAGCTGCAGCACCTATACATGCGCTCATAGCGCTATGTTCGCTCTCAACATGTATCATTTCGGTGTCAACCAGGCCGTCCGAAACAAACTCAGCAAATTTCTCAACGATGAGCGTTTGCGGCGTTATTGGGTATGCTGCAACCACATCCGGATTTATCTGGCGCATAGCCTCAGCAACAGCATCATCGCCTATTAAGCCCTTTATCTGCCCGCGAATAAAATTGCCCCCAACCTTCGTGCTTCCCACGCTGATCCCTCCATTGGTGTTTGATTTGCCATTTACCGTCATTGCTTGGCTGGGGCTGCTTCGCGCTCTGGGTGCATCGTTATGGCTTTAACCTTAGGTGGGCATACAGCGGCGCATATGCCGCAACCCTTACAATACTCGTAATCTATCCCGATTACCTTCCCATCTTTTATGAGGATGGCGTTATCTGGGCAATGTATGAAGCACATATAGCAGTTTGTGCATTTTTCCGCATCCCAGACGGGGCGTAGCTCGCTTCGCCAACTACCCGTTTTGTAGGAGAGCGATGTTGCAGGTTGTGGTATTATTCCGCCGAGGCTGAGCTCTTCCCACGACGGCAATGTTGCCCCCTTGATGTATTCTCCTATGACCTCGGGTGGGCTTGTTGGTTCTTCGTCAACCTGAACTTCGTTGTATCCCCTCTCAACAGCATTCAAGTTAGCTTCAAGCAATTCCGCACGCCGCCTGACTCTCTCAGGCAGGTGTTCGGTTAAAACAGATTTCAATGTCTCAAGCTTTGCAGTGCCTGTAACTCTTGCGACTGCGCCAAGCATGGGTGTGTTAGGCATATTGCGCTTTATCGTATCAAGTGAGATAGCAGTTGCATCAACTGCAGCAACACGGTTTAAAGCACCAAATACTGGATGGACATTTCGAAGTTCCTTTGCTGAGTATGGGACATTGGCGATGAGCGTGGTATCTTGCCTCAGTCCATTAAGCACGCTTGCGCTGGTAAGGAGTGAGTCATCAATAACGACGACAACATCAGGTGATACTATCCCGCCATGTATTGTTAAGGGGACATCGGCAATTCTCGTAAAGCCCTCAACTGCGGCACCGCGCCTTTCTGGCCCAAATTGAGGGAACGCTTGTGTCCATTTTCCCTCGGCTAATGCGACATGCCCGAGCAATAGGGCAACAGTCCTGATTCCCTGTCCGGCGCGACCGTGCCAGCGAACTTCTATCGGTTTAACATCTATAATGGTTTTCCGTGAGGAGTAAACAACACCATCATCGCCAAATTCGGCGAAAATTCCGGGATCCTTCATGTGGCTCACTCCATCCGATATGTGATTAACCTTTGTTTGCCCATCTTTTAAGGATGCAACACAGTTGCCATTTATTTCACACCCTACAGTATGGACAATGTGAGTTGCGCTAAGAGGAAAGGGAACGGCAGCCCGTATAGTTTCGGTTTATTTCATGTGCCCACGCTGCCTTTCGATTTGCCTATTGCCTTCACTTTCATTTGCTCATGGCAAGCCATGCTGAAACGAAAGCGCTGCTTCTCGGTAAGAAGCGCAATCTAACCCTCGCCATGAGCTCCGGTATATGATGATGCCATAGTTGGTTGGCATCAACATTCACCTCCTCAAGCTCGTTCCAATTCCCATCGCCCAAAATATCAACCTCAATCGTCACGGAACCGCGTGTGCTGCTCCACAGCCAAACCGTCTTCTGAGGGAATGATGCACAGGATATTTCCGATGTGACAGCGCCATTGATGTCAACCTGATGTCTTTGCCAGAGCGAATATACAAGTGCATGCTCGTGCTCTGGTTCAATTGCAGCCATGTTTAGCTTTGCCGCACAGATTCTGTGGACGGCACCTGCAGATGCACCAAGCACCTCAGAGTAGTAGAGCAATCCCATGCCTTGCAGCACCCATGGATGAACAACGCTCATGTCCTGTTTCACAGTCGCATCAGTCAGACCCATAATAGGGTTGCGGGATGAGCGTGCCCATGCAATTCCGTCTGGCGAGTATGCTATCCCTATGCCGTAGCGTCCCTGCCTGCCAATCCCTTCGTAAAACATGGTGATGTGGTCTCCGTGGATGAAAGCGTGATGGACTTCAATACCAGCATCCCAAAACGGGCATTCCGGTTCCTCATGCCAACCGCGTTGTAGGAAGAGTGGGTTATCCCCATGCTTTATCCAGTTCTTGCCATCCCCGGAAATAGCCCCACCAATTTGCATTGAATGTGGTCCATAGCCGCTATAAAGCATTAACCACTCATGCCTCATCCTTATTACGGATGGAAATGCAACTCCATCGCAGTCCCATGATTCGTGAGTTCCAGGGTCAACAATTGGGTTGGAATCAAACTTGCGCCAATTTACAAGGTCGTTTGAAAATGCCAACCCTATGCGCAGCTTCCCATCTGCCGCAAAGCCGGAGTAGTAAAGCCAATACTCATCGCCTAACTTGAGCAGACAACCGGCTTCAAAGCCGAGTTCGTCAAAGCTGCCCTCCGTGGGCGTCAAAACTGGGTTGCCATTATGCTTTTCCCAATGTATGCCATCCTCGCTCATTGCCAGCCCAAACATCCTCGGCGACCCATCACCTCGCCATCCGCTGCCCTTTTCCCAACCTTGATAGAGCATGAAATAGCAACCGTCCTCATGCCATACAATAGGCGCTGCCGTCCCCTTTGCATCCCAACTGCCGCTTGTTGGCTCCAATACTATACCAATCCGCTCGCATAGTGGCATAGCAGCCATTGCTCTCGCCCCCATTATACCCTCTTTGCCTGTGTTGAGTTGTATCTGGTGTCAGTCAAGCTTGTTCAAAGAACCCAAGACTTATGTTGCCATGCCATTTGCTGCTCTGCATTGCTACACTTTTGAGTTGGTAGCATCTAACAGAATGGGTGATAGTGTGGCATTAAACCCAACACCCATTGAGGTGTAAGATGCAATGACAGGTGCTCAATCACAGCTTAAACAGCTCATCTTGCAAGCCACACAATTGCTCAAGTCTGGCAGGGCAAGTGAGGCTGCCGAATTGCTCCAAAGGGCTGTTCATAGCAACCCGAACAGCTTCGTAGCACATCACGCACTTGGTGTGGCATTGGCACAGTGCGGCAAATTGGAAGAAGCTCTAATACACCTTCGTCAAGCAGTCCATATGAACCCTAAGTCGCCACAAGTCCATTTCAACATGGGTAGAGTTTACCAGAAGCAGGGCAAGTTGAAGGAGGCTTTGGATGAGTTTGGTGAAGCAGTGCGCCTCAATCCACAGTATGTAGCTGCCTTAAAAGCCATTGAGGAAGTCCAGCAGGAGATAAGCATGAGGGCGCTTGAGGAAGCCCCGCTCATTGAGACAGAGCCGTTAGAGTTAGTTGAGGAAACTTTTGAGCATGTTAGGTGCCATTGGCATCCGGATAAAACTCCAACATTAAAGTGTCCGTCGTGCAACCGTTGGGTTTGCGGGGAGTGCGAAAGGTTCATCTTCGGAATGTCAATGTGCTTTGAATGTGCCGAAAAAGAACGGGCAAAGACAGCACCTAAGAAGGAAGAGGGTCCTCTTGAACTTGAGCTATATTAATCGCTCTGACTGGTTAGCATCCTCACTCAACCTTCGCGGCAGCCTCAACTTGCCCATGAACGGCGAAGGCTGTCTGAACCCTTGCGGTTGCTATTGGGCGCAAAGGGACACCGGCAATGATTGAAGGAGTGTCGTATGGCTGTTGAAGCAACTCTTGCGGATCAATTCCCTCGTGCTTCGTGAAGCGCTCCGTCGCCTCAGACCTTTCAATCAGCTTAAGCATTCGCCACCCACTGGCATCCCAGATTTCAACCAACACCTCTGTGCCAGAAGGTTCACTCTTTAACATCCCGACAAGTTCATCAAATGAGCTTGGGAAGTCAATGGCTGTAAAGTGCTTGTTTAACAGCCTTGATGCGACTTCATCCGTTGCTCGCTTCCCGCGAGCCACAAGCACTACTTCACTTGGCGCATCTTTGGGGATACGCAATTTTAGCCGTTCAACTTTGATGCTCTCCCCGAAAGGTTGTATGTGCACTGCTAACTCAACTTCCTCTCCTCTGCGCAGTCCGACCCCATTTATGGAGAGCTTGCAAACTCGCGCTGTCACTCGTCTTTGTGTCACACGGGCGTTCACCTCAATCTGCTTGACTTGCACATCCTTAAACTCGTTCTCCATCAAAGCCTCAAGCCACCTCGCAAACTTGGAAGCGCATTCAGCCGCTACATCGGTTTCGCTGTAGAGTTTTTCATGGCGCTCAAGGCGTATGTCATCATTGCATTTCACACTCCAATTCAGTTCGGCGGTCCCAAGACCAACTCTATCAAATGCCTTATCAACTGCATCAAGCAGGACGACACCGCATATTGCTGGGAGCAACTCTTTATCCGGTGCCACTGACACCTTGATCTGCCTCTGGCTGCTGCCCTCGGCAACGATCTGTAGTTGCACCCAATCAGGTGAGCGTTCAAAGTAGCCGGCGATTCCTCTCTCCCTATCCTGGGTCACCACACCGACTGTCCCTCCAAGCGGTGAGCCAATCTTGAACGGCATGACCAAACTTTTCACAACCTTGTGTATGTATGCGCCTGCTAAGCCAAACTGAGTTGAGCCGCGCTGCAACAGCGGATGCCCAATGGCAACGAATTTTCCGCCGCCAGCATAGGTCAGAGTTCCGAGAGCTGATAGCGAAATGTCGCCGTGAGCGAATTGAACGGCAATAGCAGAACCCATTTCAAGCTTCTGGCTGTTTGAGGGTTTGGCAGAAGATGGCGATGAAATTGAGAGCATGCCGTAACGGTTCATGGCTCTTTGTAGATGCTTTGCTGCCCTTCCGGAAAGCCCATGCAACATAAGTGGCGTCATAATTTTCGCGTGCGAACGAGATACAGCTACAAGGTGTGATTTGATAATCGGCATGCGCATCTTGAGAACGACATAATCCCAGTTTAAAGGCGACGCCGGCAAAATGCTGTAACCTCGGTAAAGCGGCAATATGCTCTCATCGTGATTCCCTTGATCAAGTTCTGCGTTGACCCTTTGCCCACCACCCTCCTCATATTTAAAAAGAGCCAACATATCTTTTGCTGGCGTCATATAGGCGAATGTTGTATCTGATAGTGGTTCTGCGTGTGCGATGGCACCAGCAAGTTCTCCGTTGATAATTACCGGACTGCCACTCATCCCTGCGCATACCCCACCAATTTGTTCGATGTTCTTGCCGCCAACTCGCACCAGGACTACATCGGTGTATGGAATTGAGCCCTTCAGGACATCAATTATCTCAACCGAGAATGACTCCACCTTGACCCCCTCAAACACTGTTTTTCCGACGCCCTTCATCCCCGGCTTCAAATCCTCAATGCCGATGATGGCATGGGATGAATTGAGCTTGAGCGCAAGAGCGCACAAAATCCAACAAGCAAGGCGAATGAGAGTGGATAGCGACTTAACCCGTATCATTCTCATCAAAGTCACGCTCCTATGCCTACAGCCTAAAGACCTTGTGCTTTATGGTTTCGTCCCTCGGGATCACATTGCGCATGTCAACGATTAAATTCGCCCGCTGGGCGATCAGGTGCCAGTTGTATGAATCATGAGCTGTCAATACAGCGACGCAATCAACCGAAGAGATGAGTTCATCCGTCAATTCTTGCGACTTAAGTGTGCGCCCATCAACTTCAATCTCCGAAACATATGGGTCGTTGAAGAGCACCTTTGCTCCCCTTTGAATAAGCAACTTGATAACCTCAAGCGATGGCGATTCACGATAGTCACTCACATTTGGCTTGTATGTAAGACCGAGTATGAGCACGCTGCTGCCATTTAATGGCTTGCGCCTCGTGTTAAGTGCTTCTGCTATAATGTTGACTGTCTCCTCCGGCATGCGCTTGTTCACTTCATCAGCGAGTTCAATGAACCTTGAACGGAAATTGTGAAGCCTGACCCGCCACGCAAGATACATTGGGTCAACCGGAATGCAATGCCCACCGACCCCCGGACCTGGATAGAATGGCATAAACCCAAAAGGCTTTGTTGATGCAGCTTCAATTACCTCCCATACATCAATCCCGATGCGCCTGCACATGAGCGCAAACTCATTAGCGAGCGCTATGTTAACGGCTCGGAATGTGTTTTCAAGCAGCTTTGCAGCCTCTGCAACGGCTGGTGACGAAACTGTGATCACCCTCTCTTCACCGACCACGAGTGAGAAAAGGGCTGTTGCTCTCTTTGTGCATTCGCTTGTGACACCGCCCACAATCCTCGGTGTGTTTTTCAATGTCCATCTTTTATTGCCTGGGTCAACTCGTTCGGGCGAGTATGCGAGAAAAACATCTTTTCCGATAACGAAGCCCCTTGATTCAAGCTCCGGTTTGAGCACCTCCTCAGTCGTCCCCGGATATGTTGTGCTCTCAAGGACGACTAAAGTCCCATGAGAAACATGTTTGGCTACCATTTGAGAGGCGTTAAGCACATGCGATATGTCAGGTTCGCCAGTTTTGCGCAGCGGTGTAGGGACACATATTACGACGGCGTCGCAATTTGAGATGGGGTTGTAGTCATCCGTAGGATGAAATTTTCCAAGCGCTGCCTTTACCTCCTCGTCAGAGACATCGTCAATGTATGAGTGTCCATCAAGCAACATTCTCACTTTATCCTGGTTGAGGTCAATACCGTAGACACAATTCAGTTTTTCCGAGAAGGCAAGCGCAAGTGGCAACCCAGCATAGCCAAGTCCAACAACCGCCACAGACTCAAACCTCATTTTGACCACCTCTCGTATATATTGGCACCAGCTGCACTCATGCCGCTTCTTGTTTTGTCTCATTCTACGGCGGTTGGTGTCATTGCATTTTGGCTCAGCTGGGTTTATGCAAGTTGTGAAGCGGTAACGGAAAGCGAATGCGGCGCGGTCGTGTTCGGCGAGATGATGGTTCACATAGCTTCGTCCTTGCTGCGAGTCATCTGCGCCTGCCGCAGTTAACGGCATTGCCGCTCAATGACTTGTAACCATCTCTTAACCCAATTGAGCATGTGCTTTCCAAGCTCCGGATCTGTAAGCGCGAGCAAAAAGAAAGCTTCAAAGTATGTGTCAAAGCCACCGATGTCAAGCCTCTTCTCATCGTCACGCAGCATGACGCCGAACACCGGCAAACCATCCCTAATTAGGAGTTGTATGGCATCGGTCAATTGGTATTCGCCACCATACCCCTTCGTGATTCGCGAGAGCGCCCCGTAGATTTGTGGCGAAAAGATATACCTCGCAGCTACTGCACAGTTTGATGGTGCTTCCCCAACTTGCGGTTTTTCAACGATCTCTATTATGCGGCTAACTTCGGTTGAATCATCTTCAAGGGCAGCTATGCCATATTTGCCCACATCTTCGTGCGATACCCTTTCAAGCGCTATCGTCGCTGCTGCGCTGTTGTGCCTGTGGCACTTCATCATCCTGATGAGCAGTTCGTGCGGCTTAGCCGCGTGGATAATTGAGTCCCCAAGCGCAACAACGAAATCCTCATCCCCTGTAAAGTCTTTGGCTAAGTTAACTGCATGTCCAAGACCAAGTGGCACACTCTGTCTGACATAAAAAAGCTGAACATGCATGCTGCTTGCAGTTGGGCAAAGTTCTGGTGATGCATTTTGGAGTGTTGGGTCCTCATCAAAGTGGTCTTCAATGCTGCGTTTCTTATGTCCGGTAATGATGAGTATGTCTTTGATTCCCGCAGCTGCGAGCTCCTCAACTACATATTGAATGACCGGCTTCCTTCCGACCGGCAGCATCTCTTTGGGTTGCGACTTAGTTGCCGGGAGGAGTCTTGTTCCCAAGCCAGCCGCAGGTATGACTGCCTTCCTTATCATCGCATTCAGCTCCAGCTGTTTTTGCAGATGCGTTGGCGCAATAGATGCAACATATTCATGAAACTAAAAGGGGTTGAGAATGTCGTCTCACGCTCTTTGGGGGGCGCTTATGGGGAATGCTGTGTGGCCGGACCCAGAGTCGAACTGGGGACACCCGGATTTTCAGTCCGGTGCTCTACCACTGAGCTATCCGGCCACATGCTAACTCATACCACCAAAGTCACTGTGAATGGCGGGGCCGACGGGATTTGAACCCGCGACCTCCGGCTTGACAGGCCGACGTGCTAACCGGGCTGCACCACGGCCCCTTACATTGTTTGCCATTCACCATTATAGCGCGATTGCCCCCCATATGGGCGGTAGAGGATTTGAACCTCTGTCCTCCTGCTTGTAAGGCAGGCGCTCTCCCACTGAGCTAACCGCCCAACTCTCATTAAGCAATCCAATGACCAAAGAAGATAACCTTTTTTGTGGCCCCGACGGGATTTGAACCCGTGTTCCCGGCTTGAAAGACCGGTGTCCTTGTCCTGCCTAGACGACGGGGCCACCACTTATGACTTATTGCAAGTGGTGCGCCGTGCAGGATTCGAACCTGCGACCCCCGGATTAAAAGTCCGGTGCTCTACCAGGCTGAGCTAACGGCGCTGCTTTTTTATTTCGCATGCCCTCTGCCTTTAAGCGCATTAAGCGCTCCAAAGTTTTTCTCCGAGCAAGTTTGGTGCTCAGCTGTTCGTCATAACCGCTGGCTAAAGCCAGTCGGATGGACGACTACGACCCACCGGTTTTTGAGCGAAGAGCCATACGCACTTCAAAAGTTGTTAGACAGCGCAAACAACGCAACCAATGCAAATTAGTAACCAAAGCAATGCCACCTTTTAAGAAGCGTTTTCACGCGTTCCTATCGCCTGCAATTCGCTCACTACCAAATTGTAGCGTCATTGCGTGCCGAATAAAAACCACCACCAACTCGCCTATGAAACTCTGTTGAAAAGGACCGTCACATCACTTGCGGTCCGTTGTTACTAAAGCCATTCTCTCATTCGCTGCTTCCACCTGGAGCGGTCAATTCAGCCGGAGCAAACTCCCTTTCAACTCGCTCCATAACCCAACTGCGCTTGCTGTAAGCGACTGCTCCAGCAAGCAATGCAAAGGCTATAAGCACAACTGCCATCCTGATGCTGGATGGCATTTCATGCGCGAACATGGGCGCTATAAGTATGCCTACAAGGTTCATCACTTTGATCAGCGGGTTGAGTGCAGGTCCAGCTGTGTCCTTGAACGGGTCTCCAACTGTATCTCCAATAACTGCTGATTTGTGGAACTCCGTCCCTTTGCCGCCGAACAAGCCTGCCTCAATCTTCTTCTTTGCGTTATCCCAAGCGCCGCCAGCATTAGCCATAAGCACAGCGAGCAACTGACCTGTGACAATCGCCCCACCAAGAAAACCGCCAAGCGCTGCAGCGCCAACTTCAGACCCCATGAAGCTCAAAGCGAATGCTGTCAGTATTGGAGAGCACACTGCAAGTATGCCAGGACCAAGGAGTTCGCGCTGTGCAGCCGCTGTGCTTATCGCAACACACCTTCCGTAGTCAGGTTTTTCCTTCCAATCCATTATTCCGGGGCGCTCCCTAAATTGTCTTCTCACCTCTTCAATAAGTTGGAAGGCTGCTCTGCTTACCGCTCTTATGGCAAAAGACGAGAAGAGGAATGGGACAGCAGCTCCAATAAGCAACCCGATGAAGACTTCAGGTTGGTCAATTGATATTCCGAGCACGCGCCCAACAAAGCCATGGCTCCCACCCACAGCGCTTACAAGCCCAGCTGCTTCTGTGAATGACCTAAAAAGCGACACAGCTGCTATGACTGCAGTTGCGATTGCAAATCCCTTTGTGAGCGCCTTAGTGGTGTTGCCTACCGCATCAAGCTTTGCTACCATCCTCGCAGCCCTCTCATTTTTTGCTGCCTCATCTTTGAGCGCCCCTGACATCTCATAAATGCCGTGTGCGTTGTCTGAGATTGGACCGTAAGTGTCCATTGCGAGTATAAACCCGGTTTTTGCAAGCAAGCCTAAGCCGGTAAGAGAGATGCCATATGCTGACATGAGCACATCGCCGCCGAAGATGATGAGCGATGCGAATATGGTCATTGCTATGGCAACTATTGCCCACACAGTTGACTCAAGACCGGTGGCGAAGCCCTCAAGAATGAGCGTTGCAGTTCCAGTCTTCGTTGAGTGTGCGATCTCGGTAACAGGACGACGCTCAGTTGATGTGAAATACTCGGTCAGCCATCCGGTTATGACGGCAAGAACAATGCCCATCGTGTTCGCCAAGAAGAAACGCCACCAGCCTATTGGCTCTCCGGTTTTCACATTTGTAATGTCGCCAAGGTAGATTACGCTTACAATGGCAAATCCAAGGACGCTCAAAGCCGCCGAGCTCCAAAAACCTATGTTGATTGGCTGCATCGGATCCATCTCCTCTTCATCTCTTCCCCTAACAAGCCATGTCCCAATGACTGAAGCTATGACTCCAATGGCTCTCACAAGGAAGGCATACATGATGAGCTTAAGAGCACCGGCTTCGCCAACAACGCTCAGCGCACCGTAGCCGAGCAGGATTGCTGCTACAAGCGTAACTTCATATGACTCAAATACATCTGCAGCCATACCGGCACAGTCACCAACATTGTCACCAACATTGTCGGCTATAACCGCTGCGTTTCTTGGGTCGTCTTCGGGTATGCCCTTTTCAACCTTACCGACAAGGTCTGCACCGACATCAGCAGCCTTGGTGTATATTCCACCGCCAACTCGCATGAACAGCGCAGCAAGGCATCCACCAAATCCGAACCCAACAAGCACTTTCATCGCGTTCTCACGAAAGACAAGAAAGATGACGCACGCCCCAAGCAAGCCCAAACCAACCGTGAACATACCCGAGACTGTCCCAGCTTGGAAAGCGATCTCAAGCGCTTTCTTGAACGAACTCAGAGCGGCATTTGCGACCCTGCTGTTTCCATTCACTGCGGCATACATTCCAACATAGCCGGCTGAGTAGGAGGCAAATACGCCCATCAAGAATGCCAAACCGATCCCAATTGCGATATATGGTCCATAGTCCGGAAGGGGCATGTAAACAAGCATCAGCACAATCGTTATCCCGATTACAAACCATATCATCGTGCGGAACTGTCGCCTTAAGTATGCGAATGCGCCCTCTTTGATCGCTTGGTTAACTTGCCGCATTGCCGTTGTGCCGGCATCTTCCCTCAGAACTTTACGGATCAAGTAATAGCCATATGCGAGGGCACCAATAGCTGTTACAAGCACGAAAAGCAACACATGTATTTCACTCTGGGAGAACGGCGGTAGTTTTACCTTCCCCTCTTGAGCAAACCCACATGTGACGGTTGATACGAGCATCCATGAGGCATACATGCAGATGCGCCTAATCATTGCTCACACCTCCGCCTCACGGTATATATCCATCGCCCCCAAAATCTTTGAGAGCATCTGTTTTCTATTTTGGGCAGCTAACTTAGAAGTTAAGCGGCGCAAAAATTGGGCGATGTAAAAGCACCTTAACGCATTGGTCCGCCCAATTTCTTGCGCGCATTTCACGCGCCCTTATCACCATAAGTTTGCGATTTATCACCCGCATAAATTTGCAATGTGTCATCTGCATTATAACGCTGTTAATCTTGGATAGCTGGTGTGGCTCCAAGGGATCAGTAAAGGAGCAATCTCTATAAGACCGAGAAAACGACTCACACGAATCACACGAAAGAGGGTGTAAAACAGATGTGGCCCCACCGGGATTTGAACCCGGGTTTCGGGACTGAGAATCCCGCGTCCTGGGCCACTAGACGATGGGGCCACACGCCATGTTGTCGTTACTTTATTTTGCATCAGTCGGATGCAGTTGTAAAGCCTTCATTTCAGGTTGGAGATGCTGATTGGCTAATGATTGCCGCATTCGCTCTTTACTCAAATGTTTGTTTTTGTTGGTTCGTAGTAAGGCACGGAGCAAAGCGGGGTGCTGTCAAAGTGAGTGCAGGGTTATAAGCGCAGGTGAAATGATAACATCACACTTCGCACCAATTTAACGACGCTTTCGCTTCGCGGCTAACTGCGAACCAAACCAACAAAGTTTGAGGTGAAGAGCAGTCGCATTAATATTTGTCCCGGTGGAACCGTGGGGCAAATAAATGAGGTGATGGGAAGTGCTATACAAGGAGGATTGGGAGAAGGCAACGGAGCGTTGGGAGGCGTTCTGGCAAAAGGAAGTTATTGACCGCCCCGTGATATGTGTAACAGCTCCGCGTGAAAAGCCGATGCCACACAAGCCTGTGAAAGCCCCATCATCAATTGAGCAGCAATGGCTTGATATCCCGTTTCGGATTGAGAAAGCCGAAGCTGAGTTTGCTTGCACATTTTATGGTGGCGAGGCATTCCCGAATTTTTGGTGCAACCTCGGTCCGGGATATATGGCTACATTCATTGGTGCCATACCAAGGTTTGCTGAGACGACGGTGTGGTTTGAGACGCCGATGGATTGGGGGAAAGTCATGGAATGTTTGCAGTATGGTGAAGGGAACAAATGGTGGCAGTTTGTGAAGAGTCTCACTGAAGAGGCGGCGAAGTATTTTAAGGGCAAAGCCTTTGTTGGCATGACTGATCTTGGTGGCGTCACTGATATACTTGCCTCGCTAAGGGGCACACTCAACTTGCTCGAAGACTTCGTCACCGAACCGATGAAGGTGAGAAGGGCTTCGCAGCGTATCGTCCATCTTTGGTTTCGCTACTATAGCGAGCTTGACGAGTTGCTGCAAAAGCATATGCACGGGCGCAGCGCGTGGATGGGGCTTTGGAGCGGTGGGACGTGGTATCCGATACAATGCGATTTCTCTTATATGGTCTCACCGAGGCAGTTTGAGGAACTCATCCTGCCGTTTCTGGAGGAGCAATGTCGCTGGCTTGAACATTCGGTTTATCATTGGGATGGTGTTGGGCAACTTGTGCATCTTGACCTTTTGCTGTCCATACCCGAGCTGGATGCAATTCAATGGACGCCGGGTGCCGGCAAGCCACCAGTGGATGACCCGATATGGTTCCCATACTACAAACGCATACAGGCTGCTGGGAAAGGTGTAGTTTTAATTGGTGTTGCACCGCAGAATGTTGAAAGGGTGTTGAGCGAACTTTCGCCCAACGGTTTAATGCTCACGGTGCATTGCTCATCGGAGCAGGAGGCAAAAGAGCTGCTCAAGCTCGCCGGAAAAGTTTGCGCGGCATCTAAACGAGCTTAACTGATGCGCAACACCTCAACGCAGTAGCAAAGCATGTGTTGTATGGAGGAGTTCAAAACATGGCGGTGTGAGCATCACGAGTGATGCAGAGGTGGTGGCGAATAATGGTTCGCCAAATTCTCTTCGTGCGAGCTCCATGCGTCCCTGTCTTAAACGCAATCTTTTGTATGTGAACTTCAAAGCTGTTGAAAACGGTGTTGGCGGTCCATTTATGGGGAAGCTCCCCAAGCCGTTAAGAACGAGATTGACGGTGCGTTATGAGGCGCGCCTTCTGAGAGCCAAACGGGATGAACTTTGAGGGGACAACATGATGGGGGTTAAATTGCTGGTGAGTGTAGGATGCGCTGCATATACACTGTTGGGCACAGCACTCGGACGCCAGAGGAAATGAAAAGCCTGCTCATGACATACGGCATAAAGGTTGTCGTTGATGTGCGCCGTTTTCCGAAGAGCACAAAGCATCCTCATTTCAATCGTGAGGCAATTCAGGTATGGCTCAGCGATGCGGGCATCAAGTATGTTTGGCTCGGCGATAAGCTCGGTGGCTATAGGAGAGGCGGTTACGAAACTCACATGAATACACACGAGTTTGAGGATGGCATAAGAGAACTTGAGAGCATAGCTGAGACAATGCCTCTTGCGGTGATGTGCGCTGAGCGCTTTCCTTGGAAATGCCATCGTCGGTTCATAGCTGCAGCCCTTCATGCTCGTGGCTGGCATGTTATCCACATCATTGATGAGAATCGCTCTTTAAGTCAAACGAGACAAAGATAAAGATGTTATTCAACCTGCCGTTCCTCACCTTGCTCTCCCTGCTCTTCTCTCTCTTTGGTCTGCTTTTTTGGCTCGTCATCCTCACGCACTGCCCTCTTGAATTCCCTTATGCCTTTGCCGAGAGCGCCCATAACCTGCGGCAGGCGTGAGGCGCCAAATAACAGCACAATAGCACCGGCAATGAGGAGCGCTTCCGTCATGCCGATCGGCATAACCATTCACCCCTTATGTTGTTGCTTTGGAATCGCTCATTGATTTTGACGGTTGCTCACATCCCTGTATGCGCAAACTCTGTTGCGCCCAGTTTGCTTAGCCTCATACAGTGCTCTGTCAGCTGCTTCAATCAATTCCATTTCGTCCTGAGCATCCTCAGGAAAGGCTGCAACACCAGCACTTATTGTGATATGAAGCTTTTCACCCTCATGTGATTCAAACGCTGTTTGTTCAACCATTGCCCTTATGCGCTCCGCCAGCGCGAGGGCACCGTTCAAATCAGTGTATGCGCATATGATGAGGAATTCCTCACCACCATACCTTCCCACCAAGTCAGAGGCACGAGCTACATTAGTCAACAGCTTCGCCAACTCCTGTAGCACTCTGTCGCCGGTCAGGTGACCGTGCACATCGTTGAATTTCTTGAAATGGTCTATGTCCAACATGATAGCGGTGAGCGGGTAGTTGTATCGTCTCGCCCTTGCAAGCTCCATCTTGAGGTGCTTTTCAAGATGTCTTCTGTTTGCAACTCCAGTTAAAGCATCCGTCAATGAGAGCCTTTCCATCTGCTCATAAAGCCTTGCCCGTTCAAGTGCAATGGCAGCTTGCTGTGCGAGCAACTCAAGTGAGCGCAGATCGGATTTAGTAAATCTGCGTCTTTTATCTTCAATCAAAAGGACGCCCTGGACCCCTCTTGTGGAAGTTAACGGAACGCACATAAGCGAGAGCGATGTAGCATTTGACTTAACTCCATTAGTAGGCGGAGACAATATGAATGGCTCTCCGGTTAGCGCCACGCGCGCAACTATGCTATCTTGGTCGCTTTTAAGCAAGTATCTTCTCTGGGGGCGAGTTGCATTATACGGATGCAAGGCGATTTCTTCAAGGTGTTGTCCATCATCCGATACCATGAATACATGTCCTGTCTCCGCCCCGAACATTTGAATGACTTCATCAAGAAGTGTCTTAGCCACCCCCTCGGCATCAGGCGCTGCTGCGACCGATTTAAGCACTTCGGTCAGCCTTTGAAGTTGCACCGTCAACTCGCCAAGCTCCTTAACCTCTTGGCGCAGATCGGCTATGATTGTTCTCGTCTCCGCTATCTCGCTTTGGAAGCGCTCCAAGCGCTTTTCAACGACCTCGCCGTAGAACCACAGGAACAGAGCCGTGGCTAATGCCATGGCTGCTGAGAGTGCGCACATTGTTATCCCGAAAGCTCCCCCGCTGAGCGCTCCAACTGAAGCGCACATAGCGCTCCCCAAAAGCACCATTGAGAGCACCTTCAAACGCTCAACTAAAATACTCCCCATTCGCCTCACCACATAAGCTCGGCTGATTAGCAACGCTAATCGCAGAGGAGGGCTTTGTCTAAATGCTCTCGTTTGCCCGAGCAACCACTCCAACTGCAAAGTTTACAACCCTTAAATTCACGCGCAATAATGAAGTGTGAACCCGTATACCATTGCCTGAAATAACTTTCCACCAATGCCGACGTGGCGGAAATGGCAGACGCGCTGGCCTCAGGAGCCAGTGGGCTAAAAGCCCGTGCGGGTTCGACTCCCGCCGTCGGCACCATCGTTCTTACCAGCCAAATTAAAACCTCGCTTTTGAGCCGGGCTTATAACCGCGCTTGACTAATGCTTCCCACTGGTGCTCACCTTGAAAACGCAGACAGAGCACGTAATGTCCGTCGTCCTCAAGTGCTTCAACGAGCTGCTTCAAAGAGCGCTCGCAGTTAAAGATGATGCTCAGTGTCTGCCCGGGCTGCATTTGCTCAAGCTTCTCTTTTGCCCGTATGATGTTGAACGGCAACACTTCGTCCCTTAGGTCAATCTGCGCTTCCGCCCCTAAATCATTCATGTGTCCGCTTGCATGGAAGAACGCGTCCTCAAGTGTGGCAATCTTAAGTTCAGCAAAGCCATCTGTAAGCCCATTTGCTACCTCGCCAGTGTATAGCCAAGCCCGAGCAACTGTCATTCCACCGTTGAATACACTCATGATCAAATAAATCAAGCCCTCCCAAGCCAACTCCGAATCAGTTAAAGAGGGGACGGGTGGCACATTTGGGTGTGAATGGTAAACGCCAATCCACTCTAACCCTTGTATCTTTGCTCCCGTCATGGCTGTGAGTATTGTGTGAGGCTCAATTTCATACCTGTCACGCTTTCGTTCCCTGTGAGCATTCCTTGTCGGGAAGGCTTTCATTATCTCCCACACTGTTGCACCCGCCTTTCGCCCGATGAGCAACCCACAGCACTCATCCGGGTAGGTGAGTAGTGAATGCGCCTTAATGCGCATGTATGCCGACAGGGATAGCAGCACTTGTCCCCCTACCTTATCGCATTCTTTGTCTGCGGCGTTGCTGCATTTCATTCAGGCACCACCTCAATGTGAGCTTTGTTAATAGCATGTTGAGAGAGTTGGCTTGGCATGTTCTTTGCAACATGCTGCTATAACTGCATTGTGCACACAACGCAACTTTGGACGCAGAGGTTGCAGACGGTGTTGTATAGCAATGTCTCGTCATTCGCTATCCCAGTGTATCGCAAGATGAGCGTCTCAGCGAAACATTTGAAATGCCACTTCGTCTAATGAAGTTGGCACATGTTAGCTGGTATCGCTCTCCGAATAGGTTGACAGAGGGATATTCATCCAGCTATAATGAAGGTAGTTGTCCGTCAGCCTCATCTGGTAAGTCATCCCGATATCAAGCATGGTAGTGCAGGTTTGTCTGTCGCAGGATGAGGTGAAGTATAAGCTTAGAGATTGGTGCCATTGTATACCTTTACGGCGGATGGCAGCGATGCCTATAATCGCTGCATACATGCTATCATGACCTATGTATGCCAAGTTCGTGAGCTAAGGTGGGTGGATAGGGGTTGTCTTGAATGATGGGCATGTGAGTGGAGGGTGGTGTGTGGTTTTAAGATTTTTGTTCGGTTGAGATGGGTCTAACCTTGGAGGTGAAAAAGGTGACACGAAGCAAAGCAAGAGGCACTGCCAAGGTGGCAAGGATAAATGCATCTGGCAGTGTCTGCTCAAGTCACACTAATGTGACAAAAGCACAAAATACCTCAGGTGGGAGGACTGACGGTAAAATCGTTTTAAATGTGCGCAAGGGGATTCGCTGCTCGGCTGATTGTGCAAAGCCTTCACGCACGAGCCCTAAGAAAGCTGTTCTGAACAAGCCTGCTGCTGGTGGAGGTGCAAAAGTCGTTTCGGGTATTAGGCTTTCAAAGTCTGCAGCGGCAAAGAGCGCAGCATCAAGCAACAACACATCAAGAGGGGCTACATCAAGAGGCAGCGCATTTAAGGTTGGGTCATCAAAGGTAGGCAAGTCAATCGGCAGCGCTCAAAAGAAGGGCGTATCAAGCGTGGCAGCTGCAAGAGCCATCGCCCCAAAAAGCATGGTGATGGAAAAGGAGAAACTTCTTGAAGCTAAGGCTAAAGTGCTTTTGTTGGAGAGGCTGGCGAGAGCATCAACTAAAGTGGCGATGGCTAAGTCTGGGTCAAGCAAAGATAAGCAAAAGGGAGCCGCAAAGAAGGCAGCCAAACAGATTCCATCAAAGGCGACAAAGGTTAGAACTTTAAAGGGTGAGGAGGAAGCCGTCGCGAAGATAAAGAAATTGACAAAGTCTTCTGAGATGGTGCGCCTTGCCGAAGAGAAGAGTGGGGTTAGAAGGGAACCATCAAAGAGTCCTTTAAAGCGAACGAAAGTATCTCTGCCAGCTGCACCTGTAAAAGCTGATAACAGGTGGATGTTGGAACCGGAAAATGAAGATGAATTTGAGGCTGAACCTATGGCTGCGGTTAAGATCGGTGGGGATGGGGTTTTGTTCTCTGAGGAAGACATTGAAGCGTTGGTAAGCTCGGTTGATACTTTGCTCAGCTATAAGCCGTCAAGGCGGCAGCGCTCCAGTATACCCGACCCAATGACTCTGTGGGGACGGGAATTACATAAGCGCCCTCTGTTGACGCATGAACAAGAGGTGGAACTCGCAAAGCGTATGGAGAAAGGCGATGAGGAGGCAAGGCGCATCTTTATTGAGTCAAACTATCGCCTCGTTGTGAGCATTGCTCAAAAGTATCGTGGTTGCGGGGTCCCACTTGAAGACTTGATACAGGCTGGCAACATTGGCTTAATACAAGCTGTTGACCACTACGATTGGCGCCAAGGGACAAGGTTTTCCACATGTGCTGTCATGTGGATTAGGCAGGCGATACTTCGCGCAATTGACTCGCACGCCAGAATAGTCCGCTTATCAATGCGAGTCTCAGAGCAAGTTCATAGGATCGCTGCAGCAAGGCAAGCGCTTATCCGAGAGCTTGGGCGTGACCCAACAATTGAGGAGATAGCAAGGCGGGTGCGCCTTTCAAAGGAGCGCGTGAAAGAGCTTATGGGCTACATGGCTCAAAAGGTGATTTCGCTTGATGACCCTGTGGACATGGCAGATGGACTTGATGTTGATGAAGTGCCATCCTTCTCCGAGTATCTTGCCGATGATTTATCCAACAACCCTGAAGAGGTTATGGCTAATCGTGAGATGAAGCAGGTCATTGAAGAAGCGATTAGGGAACTTCCAGACAGAACACAGCAGGCTCTCAAATTGCGCTTTGGTCTTGATGACGGCGTTATGCACACCTATGATGAAATTGGTTATCAGCTTGGCTTGAGCAGGCAAAGGGCGATGCAACTTGTCCAATTGGCATTGCAGCAGCTGCGGGAGCATCCCAAGGTCAAGATGTTGTTCCCCCAGTAGGCAAGCGGCAGATTTGCCAGGTCGCCTACTGACACCTTCTAACAATTTGTGCGGCATGGTGCTTCGTTTGTTTTTTCTTCTCGCGTTACCGAGCTTGTTCTTTTCTAAAAAATCTTTAGGCGTATCTGTGGATGAGGTCGCTGCCCGACCAAAAATTTGCGGGCGTATTTCATCTGCCCTTACAAAACCAACATTCGGCACTGCAGCATCGCACGATTTATCAGCGAATATTAATGTTACCGAAGTTAATCATACTGGGAGTGATTGCCACAAATTCCGGATGAGAGCATCGGGAAGCAACTTTCGCCCCAAGTCAAATAATAGTTATCATGCTCATGAAAACTTACGGTATGAGCGGAACATTGATCGCTATGGTGCTCTCCTGTGGTTCAGCTTGGCGAGAGCTTGTTTGCGTATTTTTTCAGCCCTCTCAAAGTAACTACGAAGCGGTTCAAGTTCAAACTCGGCAACGATGTCACTTGCTCTCTTATCCGGAATATGCGAGATGAGAACGCACTTTGCCTCCGGAGAGGAAACATCTATCTCAATGGCTGCGCCGTAGCGTTCCTTTATAGCCGCAAACTTTGTGTGGTTGTAATCAAGATGCAGCACGACGGCATCAAGGTTGATTGTCCTTGAAATTATAGGTTGGTAAGGTTGTGAAGTTACAATCACCCTTCCAAGTGGGTCTACTATCATACTCCCATAGGATGTGCATGACGATGCCATGAAGATACTATAGTCGTGTGCCCATATGCGCATCTGAAGACCGCCAAGATACATTGAGCAGAAGAAAACAAGCTCAACTCCCTTTTGTGCCATCCCTTCAATTACATCCTCAAAGTTCAGGTCAAAGCATATGGCGCAGCCTATTCTTCCAAACTCTGTCCCAACAACCACAGCTTCAGTTCCGGGTATGACGCCAGCATTTATTTCATCAATCGTTGGATGCATCTTATGATACTTCGCCACAACATTACCATTTCGGTCTATGAAGGCTGCTGAATTTCGTATGCCGATATCATCCCTTTCAACAAATGGGCATACAACCCAACAGTTATGCTTCCTTGCGAGTTCTCGGAATGTGCTAACCACTTGCCCATCAACTGTCTCCGCAACCTGCTCCCATTGATTTGCGGACACACCAAGGAAGGCAAACACTTCAGGGAGCGCTACTATATCCGGCTTGTCCAAGACGGCTCTTTCAAACAGTCTTGCTGCCGCCTCCAGATTGCTCTTGACTATCTCTTTCAACTCCGCTGCCGCATGATGAGCACCACCAAAGGTTATTGTGGAGACACGAACATACCTTGCCATCTTCCACACCTCCACCACACTCATCATTGGTGTCAAGCCGAAGCTCAGCGTAAACCAAATGTTAGCACAACTTTAGGTCAAATGCTTTTGCTCTTTGCCGGGAGCTTTTCTGTGCAGTGTCACAGGCATGCTAACCTTTTGTGGCGTCTTCCTTTTTGAAATGGTTAATTAAAGCACGAAACCAGTGGCGTCGCCCTTTATTGGCGACGGGTATTAAGGACCATCTTGGACAAACCCTAACGCTACCTGGCTAAGGACCTTTCAACCTTTCACTAACCAACCTTTCCTCCACTAACAACCCTTCCTTCGCTAACAATCTTGTCGCTGTGATGGGATAAGCACTTAATCATGAATTCACCAGCTTAAAGTGGCGTCAGCATCTTGCCCACATTTCAAAGCTTTAAGCCGATGCCAATTTATGACTTATGACTAAAGCACTTTTGAGCGAAGAGTTGCGCCTCTAAGGGGTTGAGGACTGCAAGCAGTCGCTATTTTTACAACCATTGCCAATGGTGTCATAATGGAAAATGAAGCGCCTGCTATAGAATGCCGCAGAGATGTCCCTGCGATAGGAGGATTTCCTGAAAGTGAGCTGTTATTTTGTTTCGTTGGTTGGCGGATTGATAAAGTGGCTGTCTTATCACTGCCAGGATGGGTGGCTTGCGCAGGTATTTGTCATGCACCCCTCACCAGTTTACACGCCCTGTCAGGATAAAAAACCAAGCAAATTTGAAGGGGGAGTTGCGTCATGTTCACCAACTTGTTTGTGTTCGGTCCAAATGGTCAACTTATTCGCAAGGAGGAGCGTCCTCTTCAGCGTCCGAGATGCGGCATGTGCGGACGCCCGATAAAGACGATGCTCCCGGGAACACCAGTCCCAAACTCAGTATTGCTGTGCCGTGAATGTAACAACAAGGGTGTGCATACCAAAGCATTTTACAATGATCACAGGGGCAGGCGCTAATTTGGGTCAATGCGATTTTTTCACAAAGGGAAGGCAGCCTCGTTTGAGGGAATAACTTCAGGCATGCCAAAGATGAATGGTGGGCAATGGATTTGCCCTGTGAAATTTATGAAGGAGGGTGTGCGATCTCATAAAATCAATGCAGCATAGGTATCGATGAGGTAGTTCGTAGTCCGCCACAAAGAGATTAGAGCGATTAGGGTGGATGGATGGCAGCTAACCACGAACCTGACCAAGTTTGTAGTAAAAAGAGAAGCCAATTTTGGCGTGGCTAAAGCCTTTCCTACCTGTATCATTCGTGCCGTTTGCAGCATTAATTTTTCAGGCGGATCGTCGTCTGTCCCTACAATGCAGCATCAATTGTGCAGCTTCTATTGGGAGAGGGCGTTTGGTGCTTTTGTGATGGGCTATCGTGTGCACCCGAAAAAACAATGCCAACTGCACAACCTCTATTTTTGAGAATGGTCTCGTCTGGGGCGTGCTTTTTGTCGTGCTAAGGGTGTGGCATAGGGAAGTGTCGCTCGCCGAATTTTTTCAATCGGTTTGTGTGACGAATGTGATCGCCAAAGGCAATGCCCATCTGATTATGGCACGACTTTGTTAAGTTGATATTCAATGATGTCGCATGCGCCAACTGCCTTTAGCTTCGGAATTAACTCCCTAACTATGCGTTCATCTACCACAGCTTCAACGGCATACCAACCCTGTTCAGCAAGTGGGGATATAGTTGGTTGGCGCATAGCCGGAAGAAGCGCAATGACATCCCGCAAATTCTCCTCAGCGACATTGAGCTTAATCCCAACTTTCTGTTGAGCCATAAGGGCGCCCTTAAGCATAAGCGCAATTTGTTCAAGCTTTGAGCGCTTCCATTCATTAGCCCAAGCAGCTTTACTTGCTATCAACTTAGCGTTTGATTCAAGTATAGTCTCAACGATGCGCAGGTTGTTTGCAGACAGCGTTGTGCCTGTCTCCGTTAAGTCGGCAATGGCATCAACAAGTTCTGGCACCTTTGCTTCCGTTGAACCCCAAGAGTATTCAACATGAGCGTTTACTCCCCTCTCTTGAAGGAACCTTCGGACTGTGTTTGGGAGTTCGGTGGCGATGCGTTTCCCTTCCAAATCCTCGACTCGCTGATACGGTGAGTCATTGTGAACGGCTATGACAAGGCGCACTTTACCCAGACCTTGCTTTGAGTAAACTAAATCGGCAACCTCAACCACATCAGCTTCATTTTCAACAATTTGGTCGTATCCAGTTATGCCACCATCCAAAATGCCATCGTGGACATAGCGTGGTATCTCCTGCGCTCTAAGCAAGATGGCTCTTATCTCCGGGTCGTCAATTGTTGGGAAGTGAGAGCGAGGTTGAATATGCACATTCCATCCAGCCATCTTAAATAGTTGCAGCGTAGCATCCTGTAAGCTCCCCTTTGGCAGACCAAATTTTAATTGCCGCACATTTATTCACCTCTTGCTTCATGCCCTTAGAGGGTGAAAAGCTGGTCTTGTTAAGGTCATGTGCAATATCGAGTCGGAGTAACAAAAATCACATGCAATTATGTCACACGAACTCGTCTTGCTATGTGTGCAGTTAGTATGAACCTCATTTGTTGATCGGTTTGTGCTTAAGCATTGACGATGTTGACGGGCATGTGGTATCATTGCAGATGAGGTCATGCGAACTCTATCGCATGGGCATCTAAAATATGGTTATGTCATTATGCTCCGATGGGTGATACCAATGAAGGGCAGAAGGAAAGGAAAGGGTGAGAGTGGAGAGTCTAAGGTAGTTCACGGTGGAGCAATAGTTGTTACCGATAAAAGTGAAAGTGTTTGCCACGCTCATGACTGTGCCATTATGCGCCGTAGTGAAAAGCACACCCAAAGAGAGCGGGCATGGTTTTTCCATTTAATCGCAAAGGCACTCTACTCATGCGGTGATTATAAGTCAGCCATCAAACATCTTGAGCATGCGTGTGAGCTTGCCCCTGACGATGCCTTCTACCACTTTGAGCTTGGCGAGCTTTACCTCAAGATGCAGCGTCTTGAGGAGGCTGCAATGCAGTTTGAGGCAGCGTTGCTTTGTGCGCCACTTGATGATTACTATCATGTGCGATTTGCAGCTGTATGCGTCCGGCTCGGCAAGCTAAGGAAAGCTGCAGAGGTGATGGAGAGAGCCGCAAAGCTGCGCCCGAGAAATGCTTTCTACCGTTATCTGTTGGTGAAGATTTACGAAAACTTGAGCGAGCCAAAGCTTGCTGAGCCACACAGGAAATTCGTCTCGGAGCTTGATAATTACGACCTGAACTGCATAAAGCTATTTCAGACGGATTGGATGGGTTATAAATGAGCGCAGGCTGATTGCGAGCAAAAGCATGTAGCTGATGATATTGACGAAGACAGTTAAAAACCAAACTCATAGTTTTGTGAGGTGGATGAAGTTCACCAACAAGTCCGTTAAAAAATTTGGCTTTTTGGGGGTCACCCTCTCCTTTTCATTGGGGGTTGGTTTTTGCAAGTTGCGCCGCTGTGAAGTCTAAATGGGTGAAGTGACCTTATCCGGTTGGCGAATGAGTGAGTTGCATTTGCGTGGCGATGCAAGATATAATGTGAAGTGGAACAAATATTTGCAGACTGTATAATGCACCTTAAGATGAGGTGAGAAGAATGGCGTTTGCACGCCGAAGCATTGTTGAGATACTCCGCGCTAAGGGCAAGCTGACAGACGAGCAGTTGAAGGAAGCGATGAAAGCTCGCCGTGATACAACGCAGCCAATTGAGGAGATACTTGTTCAACTCGGAATGGTGAGCAAACAGGATGTGTTTGCAGCCAAGGCGGAACAGATGGGTGTTGAGTTTGTTGACCTGACGCAAATCCAAATTGATGAGAGCGCTATGGGTTTAGTGCCCCGAGAGCTAATGGAGAAGTATAAGGCAGTGCCGATAAAGATTGAAGGCAATAGGTTAACTGTGGCGATGGCTAATCCGAGGGACTTAATGGCAATTGATGACCTTAGAATGCGCACAAGGCTGCACATAAGACCCCTCCTTGCAGACCCAGAGGCGATTGATACGATACTTTCGGGTGAGTTGACCGGTGCGGCTGCTGCCGGCGGTAGTGTCGCAAGAGACATTGAGGCAGCGCTTCGCGCGATGGAAAAAGAGAGTGCCGGTAAGGAGAGCAGAATTGGTGAGGAACTCGCTGCAGCCGGTCACCTTGCAGACCTTGGCAAACTTGAAAGGGTTAGCGATGAAGCTCTTGCTGATGAGGCACCCGTCATACGAATAGTTAACTTGCTGTTCAAGGAGGCGATTAGAAATAACGCAAGTGACATTCATGTTGAGCCGCAGAGGAAGGATGTGCGCATAAGGATGCGCATTGATGGTGTGCTGCATGAGTTCTTTAGGTTGCCAAAGTGGATACATGCACCATTGATTGCACGCATAAAAATTCTTTCGGATATGGATATCGCAGAGAAGCGTCTCCCTCAGGACGGACGAATACAACTTCGCATGGCAAAAAAGCTTTATGATGTGCGCGTTTCAACCATACCGACAACAAACGGTGAGAAGGCTGTCTTGCGCTTGCTTGATCAAACGAGCGTCTTAATTGGTTTGGACAAGCTCGGTCTGTTTCCAGATGACATAGCAAAGATTGAATACCTTATATCGCAGCCAAACGGAATGCTGTTGAGCACAGGTCCAACTGGTTCGGGTAAGACAACAACGCAGTATTCAATCATGCATCGGCTCAACACAACCGAAGTGAATATCATCACAATTGAAGACCCAGTTGAGTATCAACTTCCGGGGCTTAATCAAGTCCATGTAAACAGGAAAGCTGGGCTTACATTCGCAACAGCGCTGAGGTCATTCCTTCGCCAAGACCCGGATATAATCATGGTCGGAGAGATAAGAGACCTTGAGACAGCCGACATTGCAATTCAAGCTGCATTGACTGGTCACCTTGTTCTCTCAACTCTGCATACAAACGATGCCCCAACCGCTATAACTCGTTTGATTGAAATGGGTGTTGAGCCATTCCTAATCGCTGCATCTGTGATCGGAGTTATTGCTCAGCGCCTTGCAAGGCGCATTTGTCCGAACTGTAAAGGTGAGTATGAGCCATCTCCGGAGCTACTTGCACGCTTTGGCTATCATGGTGATGGTGACCAAAAGTTCTATCGTGGCAGGGGCTGTGAGATTTGCAGGCAGACAGGTTATAAAGGTCGGATAGGCATCTTTGAGATCTTCGTAATGAATCAAGAGATAGCTGACTTAGTCCTGAGGAGAGCACCGCTGACTGAAATTCGTGATGCGGCGATCGCAAGCGGCATGAAGACATTGCTTGAGGATGGCTTCAGGAAAGTGCTCGCTGGAATAACAACTCCCGAAGAGGTGCTGCGTGTTGTTGCAACTGCTGGCTATTAATGAAGCGTGATGGATAGCATTCCATGCCGTTGGCTTTAGCCAGCTGTTGATGAAGAAACGAAGAAACAATGGGGGCTGAATTCGTTCGGCAGTGTAGGGGCGTATAAGATGCGCCCGGATTTTTGCGGTCAAATTGTAAAGCTGCAGTCAAACCTTTCGGCTCACTGGCAGGTTAGCCCTCCTATCGTGAGGACGAGGCTGCAGCTGAGCCTAAAAGGATACTTCTGGGGGTGAGAGTTAAATGGCAGCGACCGAGAGGCGTGTTAAGGAATTGATGTCGCTTGACGATGTGCACATTGATGACTTGCTTCGTGTTGTTGTTGAGAAGAATGCCTCAGACTTGCATCTGTGCGTTGGTGTGCCACCGGTGCTGCGCATTGACGGCAGGCTTTATAGAACACCGTTTATGCCGGCGGAGCCCGCACAAACGCAGCGCCTTATCTACGAAATTCTGACAGACGACCAAATACAGCGCTTTGAAAACGACCTTGAGCTTGACTTCTCTTATTCGCTCCAGAACATAGCTCGCTTCAGAGTGAATGTGTTTAAGGACAGGGGCAATGTAGCTGCTGCGTTTCGTCTCATACCGAGGCGCATACCATCAATCAGAGAGCTTGGTCTTCCAACAATACTTGAGGAGCTAATTCTAAAGCCGAGAGGGCTTATTCTTGTTACGGGTCCAACAG
>JANXAS010000010.1:0-42738 GCA_025062195.1 Armatimonadota bacterium | reverse complement strand
TCAACGACGCTCGCTGCGATGATTGATCATTTGAACAATGTTGATAGCAGACATGTGATCACAATTGAAGACCCGATTGAATATATGCACACGCACAAGAAGTGCATCATCAACCAGCGAGAGATAGGTCAAGATACACTCTCCTTCGCGAAGGCTTTAAGGAGCGCACTGCGTGAAGACCCAGATGTGATACTTGTAGGTGAGATGCGAGACCTTGAAACGATTGCAACGGCTATAACTGCTGCTGAAACTGGTCACTTAGTGCTTGCGACATTGCACACAAACAATTCGGCAGAGACGATTGACCGAATAATTGATGTGTTCCCGGCAGAGCAGCAGGCTCAAATCAGGGTTCAGCTATCCAACAACCTTGTGGCAGTCCTCTCACAGCAGCTATTGCCGAGGGCTTCCGGGCGAGGAAGAGTAGCTGCAATGGAGATAATGATTGCAACGCCAGCTATACGCAACTTGATACGAGAGGGTAAAACGCATCAAATTCCGTCAATCATACAAACGAGCGGTGAATATGGCATGCAAACAATGGATCAAGCTTTGCGTGACCTTTACTTGCAAGGCATAATTACATATGAAGACGCGATGGCAAGGGCACAGCGTCCAGAGGAGCTGAAGAAGATGCTCGCAGACGCTGGCGTCCAAGTGAGGTGATTAAAATGCCGGTATTCAGTTATGTGGCTCGCAATGCTCAAGGTCAGGTCATACGGGGAACTGAGGAGGCAGAGAACGCAGAAATACTGCGCAGGTTGCTTAAGGAGCGCGGCTATTGGGTCACACAGATAAAGCAGGAGAAGGAAGCAGCAGCTGCAGCACCTAAGAAGGCTGGACCAAAGCTTGTATTCGGTAGGGTTAAGTTGGCTCACCTTGCGATATTCTGCAGGCAGCTTGCCACACTCATAAATGCGGGTGTGTCACTTGTGCGTGCTCTCTCTGTGCTTGAGAAGCAGTCGCCAAGCCCGCGCCTTGCACAGATAATTCGTGAGGTCGCCCAAAAGGTGCAAGAGGGTATGTCATTTTCAAGGGCGCTTGCAGATTATCCGAAGGTCTTCTCTAACTTGTTTGTCGGGCTTGTCAGAGCTGGCGAAGTTGGCGGTGTCCTTGATGAGACCCTTGATAGGATGGCTACATTCTTGGAGAAGGACTTGGAGTTGCGCCGCAAAGTGAAGTCAGCAATGACATACCCGACCATAGTCACCGTGTTCGCAATTGGTGTTGTTATCTTCCTATGCACATTCGTAGTTCCAAAGTTTATGAAGTTGTTTGAAGAGCTTGAACTCAAACCTGAGGAATTCCCAATCCTAACTCGCATGTTGAAAGCCTTCAGTGACTTCCTGTTGACGAAATGGTGGATGGTTTTCATAGGTGTTGCCTTGTTCGCTATAGCATTCCTTAACTACATACGCACACGCACCGGCAAAAAGCAATATGACTGGCTCAAACTTCATGTGCCCATACTCGGACCAATTAACCACATGGTTGCTTTGGCGCGCTTTGCAAGGACATTTGGGACGCTCATAAACAGCGGTGTGCCGATACTTCAGGCGATGGATACATGCGCGGAGGCAATAGGCAATGACATTGTCGCCAAAGCAATAATAGACGCAAGGATGGCGGTGAGAGAGGGTTCACGAATCGCCGACCCACTTGAGAACAGTAAGCTCTTCCCGCCCATGGTTGTCCACATGATTGCTGTTGGTGAGGAGACAGGTTCGCTTGATCAGATGCTGCAAAAGATAGCCGACTTCTACGAGAGCGAAGTTGATGCAAGGCTTGAGAGCTTAGCTGCGACGATTGAGCCAGTGCTAATAGTTCTTCTTGGCGGTGTTGTTTTGTTCATTATCCTCTCCGTATTTATGCCGCTTATAGCAATCATACAAAAGCTTTCCGGCGAAGGTGGCGAGGGCGAAGGCGAGTAATCCCAAAATGCGGCGTGCTGATAAATGCTGTGAAGGGTGCCCTAAGAGGTTACCCTTAGATGGGCGGTCATTTAAGCGCATCCTAATTGTGCGATTGAGTTCGCTCGGCGATGTCCTGATGGCAACCCCTATGGCGCAGGCGCTGAGGGAAGCTCTCCCGGATGCCTACATCGGATGGGCAGTGGAATCATCTTATGCGCCTCTAATTGAGGGCAATCCGCATCTAAGCAGGGTGCATTCATGGGATAGAAGTTTGCTCGGCTTTGTCAGGTTGATTCGTGAGCTAAGGCGTGAACGATATGAGCTTGCGATTGACCCGCAAGGCTTGCTCAAGAGTGCAATCGTATCACTTTTGTCTGGGGCACGGTATCGTGTTGGTTTTGCGGACAGCAGAGAGGGTGCCAAATTCGTCATGACTCACAGAGTCGTGAAAGAACCATCGCTGCATCCCTGCGATATGTCTTTGCAGCTTCTCAGGGCGCTCGGAATTGATGCAGATGTTGAGCGTCACAGGATGCTGATACCAATTAGAGATGAAGAGCGTAAAAGGGTGAATGAGCTGCTAAACTTGCGGGGGCTTTCGCCAAAGCAGTTTGTGGTGTTTGCTCCGGCAACAAGGTGGATTCACAAGCACTGGTTGAACGAATACTGGGTTGAGTTAGCTGATGAAATTTATAAGCGATATGAGATGCCAACCGCACTCATTGGCGGGAAAAGCGATTTGCCGCTGCTTAATGCTATCCTGAGTCATAGCCGCTCGCCAATGTGTTCCTTTGGTGGCTTTCTTTCGGTGCGAGAATCGGCACAGCTTATCGGGTTGGCAAGCGCAGTTGTTGGCGTTGACTCATTTCCAGTGCATGTAGGCTATGCTATGGGGACACCAACGCTCATCCTTTACGGACCGACGAGTTCGCTCAAGTGGCGGATGGCAACCGGTGTGCACATCATTGAGCATGAATTACCATGTCGTCCGTGCTACAGGCATCCAGTATGTCGCGGAGAGTGGACATGCATGCGAATGATAACCCCAAACCAAGTTGCAGCTGCGCTTGATACTGTGCTCCGTCTGGCATGAGCAATGGTTAAGTTAGAGCTCCAACTGAAAGTGGTTGTCAGAACAAGAGAAGTTCGGAGGATGCTCCCCAATTCTTCCTTGAGGTGCTCTCCATCAATTCCATCAATTGTGTGTCTTATTTGCAGGCTCATTACACCGAAAGTTGAGCGAGGTGTTAGCCCACCATGAGCTTAAAAGATATGAGTGAAGATGGTGACAGGGAATGCATGCAAACCGATTCCGAAGGAAGCATAGGCGACTTAGTCATCATAAGGCGAGTCAAGCCTGAGGAGCTGAACAAGCTTGTCAGCGTTTACCGATCCGCTTATGAAGGGCTTGAGGACTATGCATACACATCCGGCAGCGACATTCGTGGCTATATGCGCTGGCTTTATCGTGGTGACCCAGGTGGCTTTTTCGTGGCGGAGTTAAACGGCGAGGTTGTTGGTTTTGTGTCCGTTCATACGGATTGGTGGGACAAGCGCATAGGTCGCACTGCCGAGATACATGAAGTTGTAGTGCACAAGCGCTACCAGCGTAAGGGCATAGGAAAGAAGCTTATAAAGCGAGCCATTGAATACGCTGTTGAGAAAAAATGCGAGTGGGCGAGCTTGTGGGTTGGAGCTGGAAATACAGTGGCAAGAGAATGGTATCTCAAGGTCGGCTTTGAAGAGGTCGGCGAAGGCTACTACTGGGTGCGCATGCTAAAGCGTCTCGCATGAACGAAGTGACAATGCAAACATGTGAATGATGCGGAGGTAGGAAGAGGGGTGATCTGTCCGAATCCTTTTGGGCGCATTCCACTCAGCCATGTTATTCAAGCTCACCCATAGCCAATGCGCCGTTGTCATGGCAATGTGAACGGGTCGGTGGTCTAAATGAGCGTGATTTGGGGATGGTTTCAGTAAGCCGCTGAGCGCGAGAAGTTGGCGCCGCAAAAGCAGTGTGGACATTGGTCTGGACAACCCACCACAAAAATCTCGCAGCCGAAGATGCTCGCGCTCGTCAAACTGGTAATGCGAACACCACAGCAAAGTCAGGTTGGACGGAGTCTGCCCGAACTATTTCGGGCGCATTTTCATTTGCATCGCAACTTGTTACAAGATGTGAAATTGGGACGCCATTTGCGAGGCGATCACCGTTGGCTATCTTTCCGGATGGATTTTAGGGTTCCTCTCTACTCCCCCTTTTCCTCCGGCTGCTTTTCTTCTGCTCGTTTATTGACATCCCCCTGCTGCTCTTGGGCTTGTTCCCTTGTCTCTTTAGGTTGTTTAACGCCTTGTTCCTCTTTTGTCTTTTGCTTCGTCACTTCGGGTGGCGGTATTCTGAGCCTGACTATGTCTTGTGGCTTGATTTGCATGCCTTCCTCAACTTCAATGATCACAGCCTTTGCCATGTCCTGCATAACCTCAATAGCCCGTATCATTCCAACTGGCTCCTCAATTATGCGTTCGCCACGAGCCGTCTGAAAGCGCACGCGCCTGATGACCGTAAACTCATCTCCTACTTTTATTCCGGCGTCCTTGCCGATATCTATGTAAACGAACTTGTCCTCAACAGCGCCCACTTGCCCTTCCCTTGCTATGGGTGGTGCAGGTTGGATTAGTGTGATAGCCGGGGTAATTCTCGGGCGTGCAGCCCATATCATTTCGCCGCGCAATGCCCTGACAAGTTGGACTATGGCGTCCGATGCAGCAGTGCGATATAGCGATGTATCAAGCACCTGCCTCTCAATTTGCTCCGGTTGAACTTGCGGTGGTTCGCGGGATTCAATCGGCATTGATGTATAGATGGGTTGCTTACTGATGCCTGTGCCCTCAAATCGGCTGCTCCATATCAACCTTCCCGTTCGCCCATCAAACAGGCGCGCTTCAACGAATAGGCTCACTCGCTGTTGCCTCTCTGTCTTTATCTGCCAAACTCTTCTGTCAGCTGCTGGGCTTGGGCGGCTTGTCAAGCCCTGGCTGGTGATGGAGATGGCATCAACGCCCGCTATATGTCCTGCGAGTATAGCATCGCAGCCATGTTTCTCACAGAGCTGTTTTGCAACTTCAGTCGGTATATTCCCGGAGCGGTAAGTATCCCATGCAACAGCATCCTCAAACATTTGTGGGTTGGCAATCAGCAGCTCCTCAACCAGACCTGCTTTCTTCACAGCATCGACGACCTGCTCCCCGAACTGCATCACATATGGTCTTATAGCGGGCGCATCCGAGAATGGGAACAAAAGCAATCTCTTCACATGGCTCAAATCAAGGTGAAGTATCAAGCGCGGCTCACTCGGTATCTCCTCAATATGCTCATACAGTGAGACAAGATGGTTCAAGAAGTGCGCGTTAGGAGAATAGAACAGAATGCGATAATACTTGCCCCCTTTGCTTGCGCGCACAAGGACGCTTTGGTTTTGCCTGAGCACATCAATCGGATAAGGTAATTTCTCCTTTATTGCGCGCGGTATAGGCTGTTCGCCGGTGAGAATGTAAACTTCCGTCTCGGTGGCGAGTAGCCGTTCAACCTTCGGGAGCTTGTCCAATGTCACCCATGTGAAATCAGCTTTGATTCTCTCACCGAATATGGCGATGGTTTCTTCTCCGGCGTTTGTAACCACGACGAGCAAAGGCACCTGCCATATGCGTTGCATCTTTAAGTCGGCTATCTCACGAACTTCAAGCTCGCTCAATCTTTCAATGGCTTCACAGGCGGAGTTGTGACTTGGTGCTGAGATGAGCAGGCGCACATATGGCTTGCGCTCAATCTGGTTCACATCCCCAGCAAGAACGACATCCATGTCCCGTATAAGACGAATATCATACGGGAGAAGCTCACGGTGCTCTACAGGGAATGGCTCCTTTGTCCAGTCAATGATGAAGACGACATGCTTTGCAGCACCGCGAATTTCGGCAATTTGTTTTGGGAGTTCGGAGAGGTTAACAAAGGTTGCTTGAGCTGCCTCCGGCAGCTTGGTGCGAAATTCGTTATACAGTGTGACCGAGTTTGAGATGACGACAACATCTCCCTTCAGGAATTCAAGAGCCGGGCGCTTCGGAAGGAAAGCGCGGCGCAGCTGAGCTGTGCTAACGCTGCTCAGAAATAGGAGGCAACTTAAAGCGATAGTCATTTTACGGCACATAACCGTTTTCACCCCCTCAAGATTTTGACCAACCCCATTGAATCTCCTTAAAGGCTAATAACAACTTAGCGCCGTAATCATTTCATGTCAAATAGTGTCGCAGGGAACGCTGTGTTCAAGCGCCGGCATTGCATTTACACTAAACTCTCGGGGGTTGATTTATCACAGCACGCTGAATGTGCTGACATGGGGGATGAGGAGCATGAGTTGGGTGAAAGCAACACAAATTGTGGGGGCGCTTATGAGCTTTTTCAGCGTTGGTCTGGTGGTCGTTTTGTTTTGGCACCTGCATAAATCGGTCAAAGCACTGCCTGACGAAGAGCGAAACAGGTTAAAGGCAGCGAGAGCGGAAATAAGACGAATCAGCTTGACATCGCTTTTGCTGAGCGCTCTTGTGGTCGCTATCATCAGCATACTAAGTGCCATTAAAGCCTCGCCGTTTTCACCGGGGCAAGCCCTTGCCATATCTCTCCCGCTGGCATGGCTTTCCTTCGGCATCCCGTTAGCATTGCTTAATGATGTTATGACATTTCTCGCAGCCTTAAGCAGTAATACTCTAAGTGGCATTACAGCGGGTTGGCTTCTTTGTGTTTCCCTCGCTGTTGTCCCAGTGGCTCTCTCAACTCTTTTTGCGCAACTGTTGAATCTCCAGTTGGCTGCACCGAGTGAGTCATTCAGCGGTTGTGCGTTTTCGGTAGCCCTTATGTCGCTCATATTTGTAGTGACAGCGATTGTCAGCTCAACACGGGGCGCACAGGATGAAAAGAGCCGCAATCTTTTCTTGTGTTCATCGTCAGCCATGCATACCATGGCATCAATTGCGGTGGCAACTCTCATGATGACGCTCGCCATCGCCATGCATCGTCCGGAATCTAAGGGGACAAGAACTCTAATCGTTGCCTATCCAATAGCTCTGTCAGCATCGTTGCTAATTGGATGGCATGTAGCCAGCGGCGCAATTCTTCTTGTGGGCAGAGGCTGGATTAAAGTAAGCCATCTTGTGCACCCAATTGTTGCGGCGCTTGCGTTTATCATCGTTGGGAGCCTGTTCACCCATGTGAGCATAAGGTCGTATGCTAATCTTTTCATACTTGGGGCATTTGCATCCATATTCGCTGTGGCGTTGTCCTCGTTGCTTTACCGTCAGAGGGCAGCGAGCGAAAGAGATGAATTTACATTGCAGCAGTTAGGTATAGCTATAGCATTGCTCACGCTCGGTATGATAGCCATAGCGTATGCGGCTGAACATGGATATGGTGTTGGGCTTGCGAGCATCGGCTTTCTACCCGCTGTTTTATCCGTTGGTGCGTTTACAAACTTTTTTGGTCAAGAGGGCTCAAAGCTTCATGAGAGGCGGCTTTGGCGTGTAGCGCTATTATCGGTCTTGCCCATATTGGTATTGGCGATGCGCCTGCTATATGAAAGGCACTCTCGTGCAATTGTTCTTCCACCACACTCACCGATCGTGTTCGCAAGTGCATGCATAGGTGCGCTGTCTTTAGTTCCGCTCATCATTTTGATCTTAAGTTCATCGGATGAAACCATTTCGGGAACAGAGGGCGGTTTTTTAAGTGTCTTTTCAAAGTCGCTATTAATGCTCGCCTCAATTGGTTTGGTAGCGATTGGCTTTACAGCTTTACTGCCCATGTTATGGGGGGTGAGTGCGTCGTTTGGTTTCATCATTGGTGTGGCGATTTCAACCCTCGTCTTTTGCACATCGCCATTTTTGAGCACGCCATCAAGGATTGAATTGTTCGCCTTCGCCGGGCATGTATTGCTATCGCTCATGTTGTGCATCGGCGTCATTCACGCAACTCAACTTCTATCGCCCATTTCATTTTATCCTCGCCTGTTAAGGGTCAAGTTGCTCATTGGCTCGCTGCTCCTCATGGGTGCCATCTGGGGGTTGACCAGGATCGTCCACTTGCGTCTTTTGCGGCGAGTGATGAGGTGATATGTGTGCATCTTATGCGTTTAAAAATCCGGACGGGCTATAGTCTTCCCTTTTTCATTTCGTTGTTTGCGGCGTTTGCACTGCCAGACAGCGTTGCAACTCACCAACGATAGCACATGCTGCCTACGCAGGTCTCTACTCCCGTTGACGATATGAAGCGCCGTATGAGACAACGATTTGAGCACCCATCACATTCAAATGAATCGGCTACAGAATCCAACGGTGGTAGCTCAAAACCTCTGAATGAGGTTTCCTGAGGGCATGCGCCGGCTGCAAGCAATGCAGCGCCTATTGCACCAATAACATTGAAATGCTCCGGCACATAGACCTCGTGGCGCAACATCTCTTCAAATGCATCCTTTATGGCGCTATTGGCAGCGACGCCGCCACAGAGAATGTAAGGCGGTTTTATGCTCCTCCCGGAGACAACATTGTTGAAATAGTTTCGGACAAGTGCGCTGCACAGCCCAGCAATCAACTCCTCAATTGGCTGTCCAGCTTGTTGGCGTAGTATCATGTCGCTCTCGGCGAATACTGTGCATCTTCCCCCTATCCTTGCTCTCCTCTTTGCCCTCTTTGCGATCTCTCCGAACGCTTCAATCGGTATTCCGAGGCGAGCAGCTTGATGGTCAAGGAAAGCGCCAGTGCCGGCTGCACACACGCTATTCATTGCGAAGCCAACGGGCGCTCCATCTTGGAGCAGTATCAGCTTTGCATCTTGTCCCCCAATTTCAAAGACAGTCTTAGCGGAAGGGATTTCATGGCTGATAGCTATAGCGTGTGCTGTGACTTCGTTTCGTATAACATCAGCTCCAACAAATGCACCAATAAGTTCACGCCCGCTGCCGGTCACACCTACGGAGATGACTTTCCCATTGCAATGTTTTCCCGCCTCCGCAAGCATGCACCGCAGTGTCTCAATGGGATTGCCATGTATCCTCTCATACGACTTGTAGATCAATCGCAAGCTTGCGGCATCAAGCAAGACAACTTTTGCCGTTATTGAACCCACATCAATCCCAATGATTATTTCGTTGTTGCTCTTTGAACGAGCGCCTTCGCTAACAGTGCTCCTCAGTTTGCTTGCCGAAGCAATGCTGTCAAATTTTTTGGGGCGCCCGGATTTGTTGAATACCAGTGTATCTATGAATGCTTCAACTCTGACCTTAATTGCGTCTGGTTGCGTGTGTTCGTCAAACGAGATGCTGCATATTGGCGGCAGCTTGTGCTTGTCCCTGAAAAAGTTGAGGGCTCCGATAGCCGTCGCTTCAGGCGTGCACCCGAAAGCACTCAGGTGGATGATGCCATCAACGCCCCTGTTGCGGGCTTTCAATGCCGCACAGACTGTGATGATGTCTGAGCCGGTGATGCGCTGCCCGAGTATGCGCAACCCTTCACGATAGTTGCCGTTGCCCCATAGGTCGCCAAAAGGGTTTATAAACGACCACCAGTCCATGACGCATACAAGCTGTGCTTGCATCTGTGAGGAAACGAAGCGAAGCAGGTCAAATGATGGGAAGCCACTGAGCATAGTCGTGTAAAAATCGCCGATGATTGCGACCCTTACGCTCGGCTCCCGTTGGCATAGCAAACATTTCAAGCGTTCAACCGCTTTCCGGTGCACTTCTTCAATTTCGCTGCGGGAATCGGCGTTCAGCATATCACGATATGCATCCTTTAGGATAGACATAGCTGCATCGTGGTCATTTACAGCGTGCAAATGCTCTATAACAAACGCGTTTAGGTGTGCATATAGTTTTATCTTTCTCAAGCCATTGAGGATCAGACCGAGCAGTTTCAGATCGCTTACATTTTCGCGCTGTGAGAGCCTGCGAAGTTGCTTGGCTTCATTTAGCAATGAAAGGAAAGCCGTGCGAAAAATTATGGCAGGGTTAATATTGACGATAACCCACTCAACCTTTTTGGCGGCGATTTTTTCAATCATCGGTTTTATGAGCACTGCAGTTGTGTGTCCAAGCATACAAGTTCCCGGTCCTCCCGGAACAATAAAAATCTCACCGCCGTTCATTGCCCCAGCGAGCATGTTGGCGAATATTAGGCGTAAGTCATAGCACCAATAATCAAGTCCGCAACCCTTAGCCAGATCAATGGTTTGCCTGCTTGGCGGGTTAGGTGGAATGACATCAAGTTTCAATCCCTTTGCTATGTGGTGCCAAAGAAGGCTATACTCACGCATGTATGTGATGAATGTTTTTAGGGGCTTTTCTTTGGCGCTCATAATCGGTCACCATTGAGCATTGTAGCAGCATCGTGTTTGACCATGCTTTTGGGTGCCGCCATGATTGTCCTAATGCTCTTGAGCGTTCAATACAGCATCAGCCAAATGATTCACTCAAGGGGGTGTGAATTATGGGTGAGGTGCGAGTTGGTATAGTGGATGTGGATACAACGCACGCCATTGAGTTTACGAAGCGTCTCAATCGGATTAACATAGGCGAGGGGCAGTGGGTTGAGGGTGCAAGGGTTGTTTGTTTCTGGGCTGGCTCTTCAGCCATTCGCAGTGATGAAGAAGTTAAGGAGTTTGCGCGCGTGCTTAGAGAGGAGCTCGGCGTTAGGCAGGTTGATGACTTAAAGGATATGTTGGACATGATTGATGCTGTGATGATTGAGTCGGTTGATGGTAGCGTCCATTATGAGCGTGCACTGCCATTCATTGAAGCTGGCATACCGACATTCATTGACAAGCCATTCACATGCTCGTTTGAGCAGGCGAAAAGGTTGGCTGAACTCGCCGAGGAGAAGGGTGTGCCATTGTTTACCTCCTCATCACTTCGCTATGCTGTTGAAGTTCAAGAGTTAAAAGCGCGTGCCGACGAGTATGGCGCAGTGCTTGGGGCTGATGCATACAGCCCTGCACCATACCATGAGCGCAATCCCGGGCTGTTTCACTACGGCATTCACGCTGTTGAGACATTGTATGCGTTGATGGGAAGAGGATGTAGGCAGGTTTGGTGCGCATGGCAGGAGGGCGCTGAGGTAGTTATTGGAATATGGGCTGACGGGCGCATTGGCACGGTCAGGGGGACAAGGTCTGGGGTGCACGGGTATGGCTTTACAGCATTTTGTGAGCGCAAAATAATCGCGAGCAGCATTGATACAAGGTTCATTTACCGTGAGCTGCTCAAGCGCGTCGTTGAGATGTTCCAAACGGGGAAGCCACCGCTTGATATCCAAGAGAGTTTGGAGATCGTGGCGTTCATTGAAGCAGCTATGCGTTCAATGCGTTGTGGTGGGAGCCCTCAGCCGGTGATTGTTTGAGTTGTGTATGCGTTGCAGCCAATTTAAGTTGTGAGTTGTTTGAGATCAATTTGAGGGGTGAAAGGAATATGCGCATCATCCTCTATACGGGTAAAGGTGGTGTGGGAAAAACAAGCGTAAGTGCAGCGACCGGATTATTGTGTGCTGAGCTTGGCTACAGAACTTTGGTCATGAGCACAGACCCAGCTCATTCTCTCTCCGATTCGTTTAACATGAAGCTTGGGGCTGAACCCACAGAGATTTGTGATGGACTTTTTGGCATGGAGATAGACCCGTTTGCCGAGATTGAGGAGAACTGGGCTGCTGCAAAGGACTATCTCACCACTCTCTTCGCCTCGCAGGGGCTTGATGAAGTTGCTGCCGAAGAGCTCGCTGTGCTGCCCGGAATGGATGAGCTGTTCAGCCTCCTCAAGGTCAAACAGTTTTATGAGAGCAAGGAGTTTGATGTGCTCATCGTTGACTGCGCCCCGACAGGCGCTACGATTCGGCTGCTCAACTTCCCCGAGGTATTGCAGTGGTATATGAGGCGTCTTTTCCATGTGGAGAGGTATGTTGTTGGCACAATTCGCAGGTTTAAGCGGGAGATATTTTCAGTGCCCCTCCCTGACGATGCTGTTTTTGATACTATACAGCGCATGTATGCGAATGTGGATGAGATGCGTGACATATTGCTCAGTTCACAGGTGACAACAATACGCCTCGTGCTTAATCCGGAAAGAATGGTCATACAGGAAACAAGGCGCGCTTACACATACCTAAACCTCTTTGGCTTTCACACCGATGCCATCATCGCAAACAAAGTTTTTCCCGAAGAAGTCGCCGACTCATATTTCTCCGAATGGAAAAGAGTGCAAGAGGCTTACTTGGAAGAGGTTGAGGCATCGTTTCCGAACTTGCCGATATTCAAGGTCAGATTTTACGAACACGAAGTGGTTGGCATAGAGAGCCTACGAAAAATGGCATATGAGACATTTGGAGATAGCGATCCAACACGGATATTTGCTCAGGATGAACCAATGCAAGTGCTCAAGGATAGCGATGGATATGCGCTTGTGCTCACGCTGCCGTTTGTGTCGCGCAGTGAAGTTGAGCTTTATCAGAAGGGGGACGAGCTTATAATCAGGATTGGAAACTTCAAACGCAACATCATTTTGCCGATGACGCTCGCTCGCCTTGAAGCGGTTGGTGCTAAGTTCGTTGAGGGCAAGCTTCATATCCGATTTGCTGATAGACGAGGCGCACAGAGAAAGGCGAGGTGAAACTGCTCATCGGATTACACATTTGGCACACCCAATTGGTTAGGTGCTGCACTTCACCAATTGGTGTTCCATCCATTTTGGAATTGCTTAGCAGTTGCAGGAGTTAAGCCCCAAGCCCACCTGCTCCCTTTCTGATGCCCCTCTCTCGCTCAATTCTCTGTTGATATCCGCTTTGTCTATATGCCATAAGTGGGTCAAGCGGCACTCCCATTTCCTCACGCACGGTCATAATTAATGGCATGACATCGGCATTGAATGCATCTTGGAGTATTTGCTCCGCCATGACAACATCGCATCTTTCCTGGGCTTCAAAAAGTTTATCCCTCGGGATGAGCAATGCCTTTGCATACGCTATTTGGATGTTGACTATAGTCTGAATCATTTCCTCAATCTTCGGCTTTATGTTTGCAGCTTGGTCAACCATAAATGCCACCTTAAAATTTGCCTCCTCTTCAGCAGCCACTATTTCCTTGAGGATGAGAAACAGTTCGTATGGGTTGATTGAGCCGGTTGTCAAGTCGTCATCCGCATACTTTCGGTTGTTGAAGTGGAAGCCGCCGAGCTTGCCCTCATCAATTAGGAAAGCGACGACATGTTCAATGTTTGTCCCGTGCGGGTGGTGTCCCAAGTCAACGAGCACCTTTGCCCTCTCACCGCATTTTTGTGCGAACACATAAGCCATCCCCCAGTCAGCTATGTCAGTGTGGTAGAAGGCTGGTTCAAAGAATTTGTATTCAATAAGCATTGTCATATCCTCGGGCATCGCTTCATATACCTCTTGCAAGCACTCAACTATGCGGTTCTTGCGCCTTCGGAAATCATCCTGACCTGGATGGTTAGTTCCGTCAGCAAACCAGAGGCTCAAGATATTTGAGCCAACTTGCTTGGCTATCTCAATTGAATCAATGATATGCTTTACAGCGCGCCTTCTGACTTCCGGATCGGGGCTTGCTACGCTTCCGTATTTGTAGCATTGGTCTTGGAAAACATTTGGGTTGACTGAGCCAATCCTCAAGCCGAGTTGTTCTGCATATTCCTTTACGCCATCCACTTTGCCATCCGGGAAGTCCCAAAGCACATGCACCGCCACTGATGGTGCTATGCCGGTAAACTTGTGAACTTGAGCTGCATCCTCAAGCTTTTCCTGAATGGTCACCGCAGCACCCGGTTGATAAAAAATTCCGAAGCGAGTTCCTGAGTCAGCATATGCCCATGACGGCGTTTCAATCTCAAGCGCTTTCAGCCTCGCCTTTATCGCATCAACGTTAAGCCCCTTCTCGGACAACCTCTCGATAAGGATTTCATACTCTTCCTTGTATCGCCTCCTCATGTTTCCCACCCCCTGAAGTTCCTTTGCTGGCTCCGAAGTTTTTTCTTGAGGTGTTTCTTCACCACGCAAGCGTGCGTATTTTGTCCCCCCTGAATGCAACTTGAGGCGCAGTTTTCAATTGCGCTGTCCATGGTTTCAGAGCGCCTTTTATGGCTTGGAACTTTTCAGGGTTGCACTCGCTATTGCTGCCTCGGTTTCGCGAGTTAAGGGCGGTGTGAAGAATTTCATAATTATGTTCATCGGGCACATGAGAGCGAATAGCGGAAAAGAGCCAGCACCACACACATGTTAAAATGGTGCTGGCTCTTGGCTTTGCGTTTGCGGCTTTCTTTTTACCTCTCAAACGCAGCCTCAAACCTTATCTCGGATGGCTTGAATTGTAGTCTGCGGACAAACTCGCAAGCCTCTTTTGCGCCATGCTCCCTATCCATGCCGCTGTCTTCCCATTCAACCGATAGCGGACCGTTATAGCCTATGTTATTTAGGGCGCGAATTATTTCTTCAAAATTAATTCCGCCCCTCCCCGGGGAACGGAAATCCCAACCCCTTCTTGGGTCTCCGAAGGGTAAGTGTGAAGAGAGGATGCCGCTTCTTCCATCAAGCGTTGTGATGGCATCCTTCACATGCATGTGGAATATGCGATCCGGAAACTCGTAAATGAATTTGACTGGGTCAACACCCTGCCAGTGCAGGTGGCTGGGATCAAAATTGAAACCGAATGCCGGATGATAATCTACAGCCTCAAGCGCTTTCCTTGCGGTGTGTAAGTCAAAAGCGATTTCTGTCGGGTGAACTTCAAGGGCAAATTTCACACCGCATTCTTGGAACTCATCCAGTATGGGCTTCCACAATTGAGCAAACTTCTTAAACCCATCCTCGATCATCTGTGGCGGCACTGGCGGAAATGGATAGACAAGATGCCAAATCGGTGATCCAGTAAATCCATTCACCACTTGCACGCCCAAGTTTTTTGCAGCCCTTGCTGTTAGCTTCATCTCCTCAATTGCTCTCTCTCGGACTCCGTCCGGATTGCCATCTCCCCAAACATGCTCGGGGAGGATAGCTTTATGGCGCTCATCAATCGGGTCAAGCACAGCTTGTCCTACAAGGTGATTGCTAATAGCCCACACATTGAGACCATATCTTGCAAGAAGTTGTTTGCGCTCCTCACAATACTTTGGGTCCTCAACAGCTTTGCGCACATCAAAGTGATCTCCCCAGCAAGCAAGTTCAAGTCCATCATAACCCCACTCACTCGCCTTCTGTGCGATGGTTTCAAGAGGCATATCAGCCCACTGACCTGTGAATAGCGTCACTGGACGCATCCTTATCCACCTCCCCTTCCATAAGGATGTAGTCGCAACCAATAAGTATGATGCGCTGGAAAGTAATCTGTGTCAAATACCCTATAGCGCTCGCTCTGCAGCAATGCGCCCTTCCAATTAGGGCGAAAGGTGCGTCATGAACGGTGGCAGCAAAGGTGCGTGAGATGAGCTCAAAAATTTATCGCACCCTTGTCCGCACCACCTCCAAATCGCTCACAATGTTAACAGTTCACACCGCTCTGCTCGTTGATCTAAGCCCTGTCTTTTCTGATTGAGGCTGTAAACGACGCTTGAGTAATGTATTAGTTAGCCTGCTGAGGTTGCAGAGTGGATGAGTTGCAAACTCGCTTAGCCGATGCAATCGCAATAAGCTGGCGCAGGATTGCTGTCGACTATATCCGGCGAGAGAACACCATCAACCGCTTCTTTACACTTCTCTCTTTTGCGCTACATTGGATGCATTGATTTTGCCGCTCCCTTAAACTCAACTCGGCTCAGGCTGTATCAACCAGACCTATATGGTTGGGTCATTCAACTTAACTGCAGGCAAACTGACGGCTTTGGGTATAAGCAGCTGACTTTACAAGAGAACATCATCACGCTAAAATGAAAGAGCGGTTGTAACATCCGGGCGTCATCAGTGGTTCTGCATTGCGTGTGTCATCTTAAGCCACTGTGGTTTCAACCATGAAGTCCTTAACCACGCTGATGGTGATCACCGATAAGGTGCATCAGAAGACATATAGTGTGTTATCATGCTGTGTCGTCAGAGGGCATGGGAGACAGCGAATGCAATGCATTCGCTGCAAAGCGCCCTGAGTCATTGTTTGAAAAAGGGCTGCTTATCCATTGCCCCTCTGGCACAGCCAGAGGGGCAATTTTTTGCGATGCGAAGTTGTGATCAAAATGGCATAAGAGGGTGATTGTGAGATGCCGACAATCAACCAGATGGTAAAGGGTGCTCGTAAGCCAAAGAAGCACCGCACAAAGACGCCGGCTCTTAAATACCGTTACAATGCTCTCAAGGGAAAGCTTGTTTATGACTCACAAGGTGCACCAATGTTGCGCGGTGTGTGCATAGCGGTGCGAACTATGACGCCGAAGAAACCGAACTCGGCTTTGCGCAAGATTGCCAAGGTGCGCCTAAGTAATAGGCGTATCATTACCGCCTACATTCCGGGCATAGGGCATAACTTGCAGGAACACAGCGTCGTGCTTGTAAGGGGTGGACGGGTTAAAGATCTCCCGGGCATAAGATACAAGGTCGTCAGAGGGGCGCTTGATTGCGCCGGTGTTGATGGCAGAAGGAAGGCTCGCTCAGTTTACGGCGCTAAAAGACCAAAGTCCTAATCGGTGTTACGAATTGATAGGATGAGGTGAATGAGAAATGCCAAGGAGGGCTCCAGCCCCACCGAGGGAAATTCCACCAGATCCTGTCTATGGGAGCGTGCTCATACAGAAGCTCATTAACCAGATAATGCGCAGGGGAAAAAAAAGCATCGCTGAAAAAATCATGTATGGTTCTCTGTTGCTGATACATCAGCGAACCAAGCGAGACCCGCTTGATGTGCTTGCCAATGCAATACGCAATGTCATGCCTGTAGTTGAAGTTCGTCCAAGGCGCGTTGGTGGTGCAACATATCAAGTTCCAATGGAAGTTCGTCCAACAAGGCGGGTCAGTTTGGCGCTCCGTTGGCTTGTTCAGGCGGCAAGGCAACGCAAGGGCAAGACAATGGCTCACAGGCTCGCAGACGAAATAATTGATGCATCCAACAATCAAGGCGGTGCGGTTAGAATAAAGGAGGAAGTGCACAGGATAGCCGAAGCTAATAGGGCGTTCGCTCATTACCGTTGGTTCTAATGGTGTATGCTTATGGATGAAATGAAATTGGAAGATAGGTTGCCGCTTGAGATGACCAGGAACATAGGTATAGTGGCGCATATAGACGCGGGCAAGACGACCACTACGGAGAGGATATTGTTTTATACAGGTCGTGTGCGCCGAATTGGTGAAGTTGATGAAGGAACTGCCACAATGGATTGGATGCAACAGGAGAAAGAGAGGGGAATAACAATAACTTCTGCGGCGACGACTTGCTATTGGAAAAGGGTAGCTGGCACCTGTGAAAAAATTTACCGAATTAACATAATTGACACTCCAGGGCATGTTGACTTTACAGCGGAGGTTGAAAGGTCTTTAAGGGTTCTTGATGGAGCAATTGTGATTTTGTGCGGTGTTGGGGGAGTGCAACCTCAGACAGAAACAGTGTGGAGGCAAGCGAACAAATACAAGGTGCCGAGGATTGCATACATAAACAAACTTGATAGAGTTGGTGCGGACTTTCACTCAGTTGTGCACCAGATGCGTGAGCGGTTAAAGTGTAAAGCGCTTCTTATCCAGATACCAATTGGGCAGGGCGAAGATTTTGAGGGAATTATTGACCTTGTTGAGTATCGTGCAATTTATTGGGAAGATGAGCTTGGAACCGTTATGCGTTATGAACCTATACCAGCAAGTATAGAACCAATTGCTGAGATTTTTAGAAAAGCGTTGATTGAATGGGTCGTTGAAAACGATGACGAGTTGCTCGAAAAATATCTTGAAGATGGTGCAATTTCCCCGGATGACTTGCGTGCTTCTATAAGGAGGCAAACGATTCGCAGTGAAATTGTTCCCGTGCTTTGCGGGGCAAGTTTGAAAAACAGGGGTGTTCAACCCCTACTTGATGCTGTTGTTGACTTCCTTCCATCTCCCCTTGACATAGGATTTGTGGAGGGTGTCAACCCAGAGAATGGTGATAGGATAAGAAGGCGATTGGTTGAAGATGAATCTCTCTGTGCTTTGGCTTTTAAAATACAAACCGACCCATATGTTGGTCGTCTGACTTATGTTAGAATTTATAGCGGCGTTTTAAGAAATGGGGAAGTAGTAAGCAATTTCTCAAGGGGATACAGGGAGCGAGTTTCTCGTATATTGCGTATGCATGCCAATTATAGGGAGGAAATTGAGGAAGCAAGAGCAGGCGATATCGTTGCCCTCGTTGGGTTACGAAATACATTTACTGGAGATACCCTTGGAGCTCCAGGGCATCCCATTCTACTTGAGCATATTGAATTCCCAGAACCGGTCATATTTAAGGCTGTTGAGCCGAGAACAAAAGCCGAAGAGGAAAAGCTGATGCAAGCGCTTTTGAAGCTTGTTCATGAAGATCCAACATTATGGCTAAAGTTTGACAAGGAAACCGGTCAAACAATTTTAGCTGGTATGGGAGAGTTGCATCTTGAGATAGCTGAAGACAGGCTTCGCAGGGAATTTGGTGTCATTGCCCGCTTTGGTCAGCCGCAGGTTGCATATCAGGAAACTATATTGAATTCCGCTGTTGGGGAGGGTAAGTATATTCGCCAAACTGGAGGGCGTGGGCAATACGGACATGTATTTTTGCATGTCCAACCATTAGGACGAGGCAAGGGAATAGAGTTTGAAGTTTCAATTAAAGGCGGCTTAATACCCGAGGCTTTCATACCGGCGGTTGAAGCTGGTGTTCGTGAAGCTGCTGATAGAGGAATACTTGCTGGATATCCTGTTGTGGATGTAAAGGTTGTTCTAATTGGCGGCTCGTATCATGAAGTTGATTCTTCAGAATATGCCTTCAAAATTGCTGCAATGGAAGCCTTCAAAAATGCGTGCAAGATGGCTAAAATGGTGCTTTTAGAGCCGATCATGAGGCTTGAAATTATAACGCCAAAAGAGTATATTGGTGAGGTTCTTGCGGATTTAAACGCAAGGAGAGCTTCTATTAAAGGAATGAGAGAAGGTGTCGGAGAAGTCACCATTATTGATGCGGAAGTTCCATTAGCTGAGGTTTTCGGATATGCGACTCAATTGCGCTCATTGACTCAAGGTAGGGCAGTTTACACAATGGAGCCAGATCGCTATGCTCCCGTGCCTCCAGAAGTTGCAAAGCAGATCATTTTGAGGCGTGGTTATAGCACAATTGATATTTTTTCATCAATTGAGGGAGAAAAGGTTATTGGGACTTGTGCATAGGGGGGTAAGTATCTCAAATGGCTGAGGAGAGAATCAGAATCAAATTGAAGGCTTTTGATCACAAGTTAGTGGATAAATCAGCACAAGATATTGCTAAAGTTGCCCGTGAAACAGGTGCGAAGGTTAGAGGTCCTATCCCTTTACCAACTGATAGAAAAGTTTGGTGTGTAATTAGGTCTCCGTTCATTGATAAAGAGTCAATGGAACATTTTGAAATGAGGATACATAAACGCTTGATTGATATAATCAATGCTACAGCGGAGACGATTGAAAGGCTGAGTAAACTTGATTTGCCAAGTGGGGTTGATATAGAAATTAAACTGTGAATCCTTGGAGGGTATTAGGATGATAAAGTCAATAATTGGCAGAAAAGTTGGGATGACTTCCATATTTACTGAAGATGGTCAGCATACTCCAGTGACGGTCATTCAGGCAGGTCCATGCTTTGTAGTCCAGAGAAAAACCGTCCAAAAAGATGGGTATTCTGCTGTTCAACTTGGTTATTTACCAATTCGAGAAAGGAAAGCAAATAAACCAATGCGCGGTCATTTCAAAAAAGCAGGATTGCCACCAATGAAGTTTTTGTGTGAGTTTCGTATACCTGATGAAATAAATGTAGAGGTTGGGGAAGAGATAACTGTTAGCTCATTTAAACCCGGCGACATAGTAAAAGTTACAGGAACTTCAAAGGGCAGGGGATTCGCCGGAGTGATGAAACGATGGGGTATGAGTGGTCAGAGGGATTCGCATGGGTCAAGATACCATCGTCAACCGGCGTCTCTCGGACCACAAGGTCCACAGCGTGTCTTTAAAGGACATAGAATGCCTGGAAGATATGGGGGAAAGACGGTCACAATTCGTGGGCTTAAAGTTGTAGGTGTGGATTCAGAAAATCATCTTCTCCTTTTGAAAGGCAGTGTGCCGGGATGGAAGGGGAGTATAGTGAAAATACAGGCAGATAAACCATAAAAAGACGGTGATTAGCATGGATATACCAGTTTATAACCTTGAGGGAAAACAAGTAGGAATTTACACTGTTCCGGACGAGTTATTAGATGTTAAGATAAATAAGTCACTTATACATCAAGTTATTGTGGCACATCTTTCTAATAAGAGGCAAGGGACACATTCAACGAAAACTCGTAAGGAAGTCAGAGGAGGGGGAAGAAAGCCATGGGCGCAAAAAGGGACAGGTAGAGCAAGGCATGGCTCTATAAGAGCCCCCCAATGGCGCGGTGGTGGTAAGGTGCATACCCCAAAGCCACTTGATTGGGATTTAAAGATAAACAAAAACATGCGCAGGCAGGCAATAAAAATGGCTTGGATAGACAAAATAAAAAGCAAAAGTGTAGTTTTGCTTGATAGGCTTGAATTTGAAAGACCAAAAACAAAACAGATTCATCAACTGCTAAAAGCTCTCGATATAAGCGGGGAAAAAATCTTGCTTTTAATGAGGGAGTTTGATCATAATGTTTACCTATCTGCAAGGAATCTGCCAAATGTATTCATGCTACCATACTATCAACCTTCAACATACGATCTAATCAATGCCGAAAAAATTTTAACGACTTGTGATGCTATGGATAGAATAGTAAAGGAGAGGATTGCAATATGACAAGTATTAGGCGAGATCCATCAAACATAGTGATAAGACCAGTCTTGACCGAGAAAAGCGCAAAATTAGCTGCTGAGTTAAATCAGTATACATTTAAAGTGCGGTTAGATGCTACAAAACCAGAAATTAGACGAGCTGTTGAAAAATTATTTAATGTTGATGTTGAGTGGGTTAATGTTATGATTGTTAAGGGCAAACCGCGGGGAATGAGATGGCTCAGCCGAGGCAGAACAGCCAGATGGAAAAAAGCAATAGTTAAGGTGAAGGATGGGCAAAAAATAGACATATTTGAGGTGTGAGGGGGACGAAAGCTATGCCTATAAAATTGAAAAAGCCAATTACGCCCGGACAGAGGTTTATGACAACATCAACATTTGAAGAGGTAACAAAAAGTGAGCCGGAAAAGTCGTTAATTGAGCCACTTAAGAAGCGTGCTGGGCGAAATAATCAAGGTAAAGTTACCGTCAGGTTTAGAGGCGGTGGAAATAAAAGATTTTACCGAATAATTGACTTCAAGCGGGATAAAGATGGTGTGCCAGCGAGGGTTGTAGCAATTGAATATGATCCAAATAGGTCGGCAAGAATTGCATTGCTTGAATATGCTGATGGTGAAAAGAGATATATACTTTGGCCGGAAGGTGTGAAGGTAGGGGATATCTTAATGTCTGGGGAGGATTCCGAAATAAAGCCGGGTAATGCCCTGCCGCTTGAAAAAATCCCAGATGGAACTTTCATACACAACATTGAACTTGAACCGGGTAAAGGTGGACAGCTTGTCAGAGCTGCCGGAGCGGCAGCTCAACTTATGGCAAAGGAGGGGAAATATGCCCATGTTAAATTGCCATCTGGAGAGGTCAGGTTAATTAATGTGAAATGTAAGGCAACAATAGGAAGAGTTGGGAATGTTGATCACGAGCTAATAGTAATTGGGAAAGCAGGGCGAGCAAGGCATATGGGACTTAAACCGCATGTTAGAGGAAAAGCGATGAATGTTGACGACCATCCGCATGGAGGTGGCGAAGGTAAGGCGCCAATTGGCATGGATGCGCCAAAATCGCCATGGGGTTGGAAGACACTCGGGGTAAAAACGAGGAAAGAACGAAAGCCGTCAAGCAAATTCATAATAAAGCGCAGAAGGACAGGCTATGGTGATAGAAGGTTGAAAGAACAAAGATAAAAGCTGATTGTATGGGGGGATTTTTATGGGGCGCTCGCTGAAGAAAGGACCATTCTGTGACATAAAATTGCTCAAAAAGATAAGGGAAATGAACCGAACCGGTGAAAAGCGCGTCATAAAGACTTGGTCACGCCGCTCAACGATCTTTCCCGAGATGGTTGGGCATACCATTGCTGTTTATGATGGCAGAAGGCATGTGCCTGTATACATTACGGAGGCTATGGTTGGGCATAAGCTTGGTGAGTTTGCCCCAACAAGAGGTCACAGAAAGCATGGAGAACCAACCGAGCGCTCAACAGCGTTGAAGTAGAAAAGAGGGGTTAAAAATGGAGGTAAAAAGTATTAGGCGATATGTAAGGGTTTCGCCACAAAAAGCCAGAAGAGTGGCAGAGTTAGTTAAAGGGAAGCATGTTGACGAGGCTTTAGATATACTTTTAACAATTCCTTCAAAACCTGCCAAGTACATTCACAAAATTCTAAAGTGCGCCGTTGGAAATGCTGAAAATGATTATGAAATTGACAGAAAAAGCCTATATGTGAAAAATGTGATTGTTGATCAGGGTCCGATGCTAAAGAGATGGATGCCAAGGGCTCGTGGAAGAGCGGATATGATCCGCAAGCGAACAAGCCATATAACTGTAATAATTCAATCTGTTGGTGAGGAATAGCGGAGGTGAAATCATGGGACAAAAGGTTAACCCAGTTGGATTGAGGGTGGGTATAAACAAGGATTGGCAAAGCAAGTGGTTTGCAGATAAGCAGTATCAAGAATATTTGGAGGAAGATTTCAAAATCCGAGACTATATTAAACGAAAGTTAAAGGAAGCTGGAATTCCAAGGATTGAAATTGAGCGCAAATCAAAGCTCGTTATCATAACAATTTATGCTGCCCGTCCGGGAATGGTTATTGGACACAGAGGGAGGGGTGTTGATCAATTAAAGCGTGAACTTGAAGAGATGACAAAGCGGGAAATACATATAACTGTGAAAGAGGTAGAGAATCCAGAAGTTGAGGCTCAACTTGTAGCAGAGAATGTAGCTCAACAGATTGAAAGGCGGGTTTCTTGGAGAAGGGCAATGCGTCAAGCAGTATTGAGGTCAATGAATGCTGGGGCACAGGGCATAAAGATAATTGTAAGTGGAAGGCTTGGGGGAGCTGAGCTTGCGCGAGACGAAAGCTTGATGGATGGCAAAGTCCCGCTGCATACCTTGAGAGCGGATATTGATTATGGGTTTGCTGAAGCGAAAACAAAATATGGCATGATAGGTGTGCATGTGTGGATTTATCGCGGTGATATTATAGAAAAAGCCGAAGAACGCTTGGTGCTTGCAGCGAAGGCTGGTAAGCCGATAGCGCCAAGGCTTCTCGTTGCTGCCACCGAGCTTGAGGAGGAAGCTGAAGATGCTGCAGCCGAGGAAGCGTAAATATCGCAAAGAGCAGCGAGGAACATGCAAAGGGATGGCTACAAGAACAAACAGGATTGTTAGCGGCGAGTTTGCAATTCAAGCGCTTGAGCCTGGATGGGTCACAGCACGGCAGATAGAAGCTGCCAGGGTAGCAATTGCTAATTATGTTCGCAGGGAGGCAAGAATATGGATTCGTATCTTCCCTTACAAACCCGTTACGAAAAAGCCATTGGAAAGTCGGATGGGAGGAGGTAAAGGCGACCCAGAAGAATATGTAGCTGTCGTAAAAAGAGGCACTATACTGTTTGAGATTGCTGGCGTTTCAAGCGATGTGGCTGTGGAGGCTTTAAGGAGAGCTTCTCACAAATTGCCGATAAAGACTCGTATTGTTTCAAAAGAGGTGCTCCCTCATGTCTGATGAGAAGCGCCGAGAACAATTGCGAAACCTCAGGCAACTTTCAACTGAGGAACTGTTGAAAGAGCTTGATGAAACAAGAAAGGAATTGTTTATGACGAGGGCACAAGTGGCAACTTTTAGTCAAACTAATGTTGCACGAATCAAATTGTTAAAGCGTAAATTAGCTCGTATCCTTACGATCCTGAGGGAAAGAGAGCTGCTCGGAATTGAATAAGGGGGGAAAGTTGTGGGAATTCAAAGAGGAAGAAGGAAAAGAAGAATAGGGGTAGTCGTTAGCGATAAGATGAATAAAACTGTCGTTGTGGTCGTAGAGAGGCTTATTCGCCATCCATTATACAAAAAGGTCTTGCGCAAGCGAAAAAAATATTACGCTCACGACGAAAACAATGAATGCCGTGTAGGAGATATCGTTGAAATCGTAGAAACAAGACCACTAAGCAAGCTAAAGAGGTGGCGTGTGGTTCGCATAATTGAAAGGGCAAAAATAGCAGTTCCTGTGGCTGCAAAGGAAGCGGAAGAATCAGCGGTAATTCCGCCTGAACTTCATGAGGGGCAAGAAGGCGAAGTTGAGAGGTGAAAGAGATGGAATTAATAGAACCTGAGGCAATAAGAAACATAGCTTTAATTGGTCAAGGTGGCTCGGGAAAAACTTCGTTGGCAGATGCTATATTGTGGGTTGCTAAAATGGTTGATAGGCAAGGCAAAGTTGAGAGGGGAACAAGCGTCTTTGATTACGAGGAGGATGAAAAACAGAGGCAACATAGCATAAATCTTGCTGTTGGATATTGCAATTGGCGTGGTTGCTTAATTAACATAATTGACACACCAGGTGGTATTGACTTTGTCGGAGATGCTTATGCGGCATTGCGCGTTGTGGATGGAGCTGTTCTCGTTTTGGATGCAAGCGGTAGTGTTGAGTTCCAAGCAGAAAGGTTGTGGGTTAAAGCGCGTGAATATGGGCTTGCGAGATTAGTCTTTGTTACAAAACTGGACAGTGAGAGGGCTGATTTTGAAAGCCTGTTATCACAGGCTAAAGAAAGGCTTAAAACAAGGCTCATTTTGCTCACTTTGCCGATTGGGGAGAGATCCAAGTTTAATGGTGTTGTTGATATTATCTCTCAGAAAGCATTCACTTTTACCGAGCGTGGGGAGCCGATTGAGTGCGAAATTCCGGAAGAAATTTCGGAAAAGGTCGCAAAACATCGGGAGCAGATTGTCGAAGTCGCCGCGGAAAGCAGCGATGAGCTGCTTGAAAAGTATATTGAAGGACAAGAGTTGAGTGATGCGGAAATTAAGCAAGGTCTTTTAGATGTTATCTCATCGGGTTCGGCAGTGCCTGTTTTATGCGGTTCAAGCTCAAATTGTGTTGGGATTTCTCTCCTTCTTGACTACATTGTTGACTTTGTCCCTTCACCTGCTATGCGCCCCGCAATTGAAGCTAAGGCGCCTGGGGATGGTGAAGTAATTAGATTAACTCCGAATCAAAATGAACCGCTTGCAGCATTGGTTTTCAAAACTGTAACTGATCCATATGTTGGGCGCATTAATTACTTTTGCGTGTTTTCTGGGACAATATCCTCAGATTCTGTCGTATTTAACGCAAATGAGGGTAGGCGTGAGCGTATAGGGCAACTCTTCATCCCTCAGGGCAAAAATATTGAGTCGGTTGGGATAGTTCGTGCAGGGCAAATAGGAGCAGTTGCTAAATTGGAGGTTACCCGCACTGGTCATACACTCTGTGACGAAACTCGCCCGCTGCTTTTGCCGCCGATAGAATTCCCAACACCAGTAATGGAAATGGCGATTCATCCAAAAACAAGGGGCGATGAAGATAAACTTTTAAGTGGGCTACAAAGACTGCAAGAAGAGGATGGATCGTTTAAATGGTATAGGAACAATGAGACTGGAGAAACGATAATTGCAGGGTTGGGCGACCTACACCTTGAGGTTGCCGTTGAGCGCTTAAAGCGAAAATTTGGCGCCGATGTTGAGGTCACTTTGCCTAAAATACCATACAAAGAAACTATCCGAAAGAAGGGAAGAAGCGAGGGAAGATACATTCGCCAAACTGGTGGAAGAGGGCAATATGGTGTGGTATGGCTTGAAGTGGAGCCGCTTGAGCGTGGAGAAGGGTATGAGTTTGTTGATGCGATAGTCGGTGGTGTAATACCGAGCAAATTTATACCATCGGTTGAAAAAGGGGTCATTGAGGCGATGCAACAAGGTGTTCTTGCCGGTTATCCGGTTGTGGATGTGAAAGTTACATTGTTTGATGGTAAGCATCACGAGGTTGATTCATCCGATATAGCTTTTAAAAATGCTGGGATTATTGCATTTCGTAATGCAATGGCACAGTGTGAGCCCTACTTACTTGAGCCGATTATGGAAGTTGAGATAATAGTGCCAGAAGAGAACATGGGGGATATAATCGGTGATTTAAACGGAAAAAGGGGAAAGATACTCGGGATGGAGTCTATAAATGGAATGCAAAAAATACACGCATTAGTTCCTCTTGCTGAGATGCAACGGTATGCAACTACATTAAGGTCGTTGACAAGGGGTCGTGGCCAGTATACGATGAGGTTTTCACATTATGAGGAAGTTCCAACACACTTAGCGGAAAAAATAATCGCAGAAGCAAGAAAAAAGACAAGTGATTAGAAGTGATAGGAGTTGATATTTCATGATAATGCCACAAACAAGGCTAAAAGTAGCGGATAATTCGGGAGCAAGAGAGATAATGTGTATCAGGGTTCTAAAGGGCGGGAGTGTAAGGTGCGGCAACATTGGCGATGTCATTGTTGCTTCGGTTAAAGATGCTGTCCCCGGAACTACAATTTCAAAAGGTGATGTGGTGAAAGCTGTAATTGTTAGAACCAAATATGGGATTAGGCGTCCAGACGGCTCATATTTGCGATTTGACGAAAATGCAGCTGTTATAATAGACCATCAGAACAACCCGATTGGAACAAGGGTATTTGGACCTGTTGCAAGGGAACTAAGGAAGGAGTTTTTGAAGATAATATCGCTTGCCCCAGAAGTTGTGTGAGGTGGAATTAAAATGCCAAGTTTGGGTATAAAAACTGGCGATACTGTTGTTGTAATTTCAGGAATTGATAAGGGCAAAAGAGGCAGGGTAATAAAAACGATGCCGAGAGAAGGCAAGGTAGTTGTTGAAGGCGTTAACTTGAGATGGAAACATCAACGCTTTCAAAGGTCAAGGACTTTACAGGTTCAGAGCGGAAGAATCCAGGTTCCTATGCCAATACCAAGGTGCAAAGTTATGCTTATTTGTCCGCACTGTGATCGCCCAATTCGCATTAAAAAGACTTTTACCGTTGATGGAAGGAAGGTTAGAGCATGTAAAAAATGTGGTGAGCTAATTGATGAATGATGAGGAGTGGATTTGAAATGCGTGGCGGGTATAAGCCAAGATTAAGAGAAAAATGGGAAAATGAGGTTGTGCCCATCTTGATGAAGCAATTTGGCTATAAAAATGTCATGCAGGTGCCAAAGCCGATTAAAGTAGTGGTCAATGTTGGTGTGGGAGATGCGAAGGACGATGCGAAGCATTTGGATTATGCAATGAAAGAGTTGGCAATGATAACTGGGCAGAAACCGGCAGTAAGGAGAGCGAAACGGTCAATTGCTGGGTTTAAGTTGAGGAGGGGTCAAACCGTTGGTTGCGTTGTAACATTGAGACGAGCAAGAATGTGGGAATTCCTTGACAGATTAATTAATGCAGCATTGCCAAGGATTCGTGATTTTAAAGGGCTACCTACAGATGCATTTGATGGGCATGGCAACTATAACTTAGGAATTGAGGAGCAATTGATTTTTCCGGAATTGAGTTATGATGATATCGGGAAAGTTAGAGGCATGAATGTAACTATAGTTACGAGTGCAGAAACAGACGAGGAAGCGCTTGCGCTATTGAAGGCTCTCGGTATGCCATTCCGAAATGATGGTAAAAGGTGATAATGATGCCCAGAAAAGCACATCTTGTTAAGGCTCAAAAGGAACCCAAGTTCAAGGTTAGAAAGGTTAATCGCTGCAAGAGATGTGGGCGTGCGAGGGCTTACTTTCGTAAGTTTGGGCTCTGCAGGATATGCCTTAGAGAACTTGCAAGTCAAGGTCTAATACCTGGGGTAAAGAAGGCAAGCTGGTAAAATAAGGAAATGAGGTGAGTTGTTGAAATGGCTGTTACTGATCCTATTGCTGATATGTTGGTTCAAATTAAAAATGCATCTCGAGCGAAGTTAAGCAGGGTGAGAATACCTGCGTCAAATGTTAAGAGGGAAATTGCGAGAGTTTTGAGGGAAAATGGTTATATTTCTGATTACAAGCTTGTCCGGGATAAAAAGCAGGGCATCCTGATTATATATCTTCGCTATATTGATGGGAAAAAACCAGTTATAACTGGCATAAAGCGGGTAAGTAAGCCAGGAAGGCGAGTTTATGTGAAAGCTAATGAAATACCAAGGGTGCAAGATGGCTTGGGAATTGCTATACTCTCAACTTCCCAGGGAATAATGTCCGATATAGAGGCACGCAGGAAGAAAATCGGCGGTGAAGTTTTGGCATACGTATGGTGATGTAATGGAGGGATAAAAATGTCAAGAATTGGGAGGAAACCGATACCTATACCTAAAGAGGTAACGGTGCAAATAGACGGAAACAAGATAACTGTTGAAGGTCCGAGGGGAAAAATTGAGCAAAGTTTTCATTTGGATATGATAATTCGCAAAGATGATAGCCAAATAATAGTTGAGCGCCCTTCTGATAGCCGTTTCCACAAGTCATTGCATGGGTTAACAAGAACTTTGATAGCCAATATGATTGAAGGTGTGACAAAGGGCTTTCGGAAATTGCTTGAGGTTAGGGGAATGGGTTATAAGGTTGAATTAATTAGCCCAAATAAGTTGAGGTTATATCTTGGTTTTTCACATCCAGTCGTATTTGAGGCTCCGGAGGGAATACGCTTTGAGGTTGAAACCTTCACTCCAACGCAGCAAAACCAGTATCTTTCGGCAAGAATAGCCGTGAATGGTATAGATAAGCAACTTGTGGGTGATGTTGCTGCAAAAATAAGGATGTTGCGAAAAGTTGAACCATACAAAGGTAAAGGTATAAGATATGCTGATGAAATTGTTCGCTTAAAGCCAGGCAAACAAGCAAGAGGTAAGTAAGAGGTGTTAAGGGAATGGCAGTCAAATATAAAACAAGGTCAGAGCGAAGGAGAAGAAGGCATTGGCGTATACGGAAAAAAATCTTTGGAACACCTGAAAGACCAAGATTAGCAGTTTTTGGGAGCTTAAACCACATTTATGCCCAGATGATTGATGACTTGGCAGGGCATACCATTGTTTCAGCCTCAACACTTGATAAAGAAATAGCAGGCAAGATTAAGCATGGTGGAAATGTGGAAGCTGCAAAGCTTGTTGGACAACTTATAGCCAAAAGAGCCTTAGAGAAAGGTATAAAAAGGGTTGTATTTGACAGGGGTGGGCATGCGTATCATGGTCGTGTTAAAGCGCTTGCTGATGCCGTAAGAAGCGAGGGAATAGAATTTTAGTAAAGGGGAGAGAAAACAATGGATTTGCAAATGGAAGAGCGCCAGGTGCAATATGAGGAAAGAGTAATTGAAATAAGGCGTGTTTCAAAGACACATAAGGGGGGTAAAAGGCTCTCATTTCGTGCGCTCGTGGTGATTGGGGATGGAAAAGGAAAGGTCGGAGCAGCAATTGGAAAGGCGTTAACGGTTCCAGAAGCAGTTAGGAAGGCTTACGAGAGGGCGTGTAAAGATATGATTGAAGTTCCATTGGTTGGGGATACAATTCCCCATGAAGTTGTCGGAAAAGCTTGCACAACTCGTGTGCTTTTGAAACCGGCAGGTGCTGGGACAGGAGTTATTGCAAGCGGTCCAGTGAGAGCAGTTATGGATGTTTTAGGGGTTAAAAATGTGTTAACAAAGACTTTTGGCTCAAGAAATAAAGTTAACACTGTGTGGGCAACTATCATGGCTTTAAAGCAATTGCGCTCCCCAATGGAAGTGGCAGAAATGCGTGGGATTAGGGTTCAAGATCTCCCAATGCCAGCAAAAGTAAAAAGGAGGCTTATTGAGGATGAGTTGGCAATGCAACAAGTTGGAAGCAAAATATCTGAAACTTCGGTTGAAGAAGAGCCTGATAGGGTATCCGAAGGATCAGAAAGCGACAGCGAAAGCACTTGGGTTGACGAGGATTAATCGTGTCGTTGTAAAACCGAATAACCCAAGTATTCGTGGCATGATTAGAAAAATCCAGCACTTACTTGATGTTGAGGAAGTCAATTCTGTCAAGGAGTGATGTTTTGTGTTGAAGTTAAGTTCTCTTAAACCCGCACATGGTGCAAAAAATAAATGTAAGCGTGTTGGTAGAGGAATAGCTGCAGGACAGGGTAAAACATGCGGTCGTGGCACAAAAGGTCAAAAAGCGAGGGAGAATGTCCCTTCATGGTTTGAAGGGGGTCAAACGCCACTGTATAAGCGTGTGCCAAAGCTGAGAGGGGTGTCAAAAAAGGCTATGCCAAGGGAACCATTTCGGAGAAATTATGCTTTTGTTAACCTAAAACAGCTCAATCAATTTCCACAAAATACTGAAATAACACCTCAATTCCTGTTAGAAGAAGGAATAATAGATGAAATAGGTGATGGATTGCGCATCCTCGGCGATGGTGAGTTAACCAAACCATTGATAGTTAAAGCTCACTATTTTAGCAAATCCGCTAAAAGTAAAATAGAAGCAGCAGGAGGAAAAGTTGAGGTGATTAGATAGTGCGTTTGCTTGAAAATGTTAAATCAGCTTTAAAGCTGCCTGATTTGCGCGCAAGAGTTCTGTTTGTATTTGCTATGTTTGCTGTTTATGCATTCGGGGCACATGTTCCAGTTCCAGGTGTTGATACAAAAGCTTTAAGTGAAGCTTTTGCTCAGGGTTTTGGTGGTGGATTGCTAAAATTAATTAACCTTTTTTCCGGAGGCGCTCTTACAAGATTTTCCATATTTGCTTTGGGCATAATGCCGTATATAAATGCGTCTATTATAATGCAACTGCTTGCAGTCGCTATACCGACAATTGAACAGTGGCAAAAGGAAGGCGAGTGGGGCAGGCGGAGGATAGCAAAGTTAACAAGGATGCTCACCCTCATTTCGTCCATATTGCAGGCATGGGGATTCTTGTTCATTTTTCAGCAGACCGGCGCGATAAGAGATGTCCATCTGCTAAACTTGAATAATTGGCGTATAGTTTTAACTCTTGCTGCTGGAACAGCTGCATTGATGTGGATGGGCGAATTAATAACGGAAAGAGGGGTTGGAAATGGCGTTTCTTTGATAATATTTGCTGGTATTATGATGCGTTTGCCAACAGATGTTGCTCAAGTTTATGGTCTGCTTGTAACTCGTTCTGTTGAATGGATGAATGTAGTTATTTTATTAGGATTCTTCTTGCTTACGGTGATGTTTATTGTCTTTGTTCAGCAAGGTGAAAGGCGAATCCCGGTTCAATATACGCGCAGAATGGTTGGAACAAGAATGATGGGTAGAACAAGCCATTTACCGCTGCGCGTAAATACTGCCGGAGTTATACCCATAATCTTCGCTATATCAGTGGCTATGTTTCCTGGCACTTTAACCTCAATGATTCCAATCTTCAGACCGGGAACAGAAATAACACTCCCTCTTTTGGGCAAAGTTGATATGGGAGCAGTTGGTGGGCATATACGAGAAATTTTTTACCCGGGTAGCAGCAATATCGGCTTGTTTCTTTACTTTTTGCTCGTAGTCGCTTTCACATATTTTTATACAGCTGTTGTTTTCAATCCATCTGACTTGGCTGACAATTTGCGAAAATGGGGAGGTGTAATTCCCGGCGTTAGACCTGGAGCTCCAACTGTGCACTATATAGACAGAGTATTGACAAGAATTACTTTTGGGGGAGCTACATTCCTCGGTATAATTGCTGTCCTTGAGTTTCTTGTCCCGCACTGGACAGGTTTGCCTTTGTATGATATAGCTGGTGGAACATCCATTCTAATTGTTGTTGGAGTTGCTCTTGAAACCATGCTACAACTTGAAGCGCAATTGCTATCTCGGCAATATGAGAGGCTGATAAGGTGAGTGGTAATGATAAATCTCATTTTTCTCGGACCACCCGGCTCAGGTAAAGGAACACAAGCGTCTATCATTGCTCGAAAGCATAATCTAATGCATCTTGCCACTGGAGATATATTTCGTGATGAGATTCAACATGGGACTAAGTTGGGAAAAGAAGCCGAGAAGTATCTGAAAAGGGGTGAACTTGTCCCAGATCATCTCACTATAGAAGCGCTTAAATCAAGATTAGAAATCGTCCCGAGTTCTGGAAGGAATGGCTTTGTTCTTGATGGTTTCCCAAGGACGGATAACCAAGCAAGGGAACTTGACAATTTGTTAAATCAAATGCACCTTACATTGACCGCTGTCTTCTTTATTGATGTGAGTGAGGACGAAATTATTCAACGCTTATCGGGTAGAAGGATCTGCAAAAGTTGTGGCTTTGTTTATCATCTGGTTTACAATCCCCCAAAAGTGGATGAAATTTGCGATTTATGTGGCAATAAATTGATTCAAAGGGAGGATGATAAACCAGATGTTATTAAAAGGAGACTGCAAGTATATCATGAGCAAACAAAGCCTCTTGTAGTGTATTATGCGGAAAAGGGGCTTTTACACTTCGTAAATGGGTCAGGAAGCATTGAAGAGGTGGAGCAAAGGATTGAAAAGGTCCTTGAGTTTATTCAAGAGGGTTCGTAAAATGCGCCGAATATTTGGGAAGGAAAAGGGGATAATTTTAAAGGGTCGGGAAGAGATCAGAAAGATGCGGATTGCCGGCGCAATAGTTTACGGGGCGTTAAAGGAAATGGCTTCAGCCATCCGCCCCGGAGTTACGCCACTTTACCTTGATAAACTGGCGGAGAATTATATAAGGAAATGTGGGGCAATCCCATCATTTCTCGGATATAAGGGATACCCAGCTTCAACATGCATAGCAGTGAATGAGCAGGTAGTCCATGCAATACCTAACGATAGACCCCTGAAAGAAGGCGATATTGTGGGATTAGATACAGCTGCATGTTGGGATGGATACCATGCCGATGCTGCAATAACAGTTCCTGTTGGGGAGGTGAGCGAAATTCACAAAAATTTGGTCAAAACTGCCTTAAATGCTCTTTGGATTGGGATAAATGAGGTTTCGCCCGGAAAACCTCTTTCCAGAATTGGTGCTGCAATTCAAAATTATGTTGAAATGAGGGGTTTTCATGTAGTTCGGGATTTGGTCGGGCATGGCATTGGGAAAAGACTCCACGAAAAGCCAGAAGTTCCACATTATTTTACAAAAATGGTGGATGACATTATCTTAACTTCTGGAATGACATTATGTATAGAGCCGATGATAAATGTTGGGACGCATGAAGTAACTTATCTAAGCGATGGCTGGACTGTGGTAACGGCGGATGGAAGTTACTCAGCCCATTTTGAGCACACAATCGCAATTACAGAAAATGGAGTTATGATATTAACTCTTGGTCCAAACGATGAGGATGATTTGTGGCGTATTAGTGAATGTTTATAAAGAGGTGTGTAGATATGCCGAAAGAGAAATTGGAAGTTGAAGGAGTTGTTAAAGAATGCTTACCTAATGCGGTATTCAGGGTTGAAATTGAGGGGGGACACGAAATTTTGGCACATATTTCCGGGAAAATAAGGGTTCATTTCATCCGTATAGTCCCCGGAGATAGGGTGAAAGTGGAAATCTCCCCATATGATCCCAAAAGAGGCAGAATAATATACCGGTTGAAGTGAGCGGAGGGAATTGTATGAAAGTTAGACCGTCAATAAAGCGCATATGCGATAAGTGCCAAATAATCCGAAGAAAAGGGAAATACTATGTAATTTGTGAAAATCCAAAGCACAAACAAAGACAAGGCAAATAAAAGGAGGGAATATTAATGGCTCGTGTAGCTGGTGTTGAGATTCCTGATAATAAGCGTGTAGAAATTGCATTAACATACATATATGGAATCGGTAGGTCAACAAGCCAAAAGATACTAACGGAAACTGGAATTTCGCCCGACAAGCGTGTTAAAGAACTTACCGACGAGGAACTTGCACGGATAAGAGATTACATTGACCGCAATTTGACAGTTGAGGGCGATCTTAGGAGAAAAGTTGCGGAAGATATAAAGCGTTTGATAGATATACGGTGTTACCGTGGGATAAGGCATCTTAGAGGCTTGCCTGTTAGAGGTCAAAGAACGCGCACAAACGCGCGCACTCGTAAAGGTCCTCGTAAGACAGTCGGTGCAAAGAAGGGCAGAAGGAGATAGCGCCATTTCGCTCTTTACTGCAATCATTGTTGGTGGAAATATTCTATACTAAAGTTTGTTGGTGTTTTGCCATATCTGACTTTAGCAACAGATGCTTTCGCTGCAAGGTGGCTCTCTATAGCTGCTGAAATTCGGTGTATTGAAAGGCGCACGCTTTAGAGAGCCCAAAATTTGTCGGTGCTAAAGCCTATAGCGCAGTTTTACAAAGGCAACCATCAACATATTTTGAAGTAAAGAGCGAAAAATTCTTTTAGAGGTGATGCTAAATGGCGCGTAAGGGCGGACGCTCAAGACCAAAGCGCAGAGGAATCACCAGTGCAATTGCACATATTCAGTCAACTTATAACAACACCATTGTTACAATAACAGATTTAGAAGGCAATACATTATGTTGGGCGAGTAGTGGAACTGTTGGATTTAAAGGGACAAAAAAAGGGACTCCTTTTGCAGCACAGATGGCGGCACAGGCTGCTGGCAAGAGAGCGTTAGACATTGGGGTTAAGAGTTTGCAAGTATATGTGAAGGGACCGGGATCAGGAAGGGAAACAGCAGTTAGAGCGCTTGAATCCCTTGGCTTTAGGATTGAGTTTGTTAAAGACATAACGCCAACTCCTCACAATGGATGCCGTCCTGCAGGACGAAGGCGGGTGTAAATTCAATTTCTATTGGCGATGGTGATGAGAAAATGGGCAGATATATTGGACCTGTATGTAGGCTTTGTCGCCGTGAAGGTGTAAAACTATTTCTAAAGGGAAATAAATGCCTGACAAAGTGCACTCTTGAAAATCGCTCATATCCTCCGGGGATTAACCCCGAACTAAAGCGTGTTAAGAAACCTACAGATTATGGGCTTAGGTTGCGGGAAAAGCAAAAAGCAAAGCGTATCTACAATATGACAGAGAATCAATTCAAGCGCTTCTTTGAAATGGCAGAGAAACAGGCAAAAAGAGCGAGGGGACTTGTGGGCGAACATTTGCTTCAGTTGCTTGAAAGGCGTTTAGATAATGTTGTATACCGATTGGGATTTGCTCTTTCAAGGAGGCATGCAAGGCAACTTGTAAGGCATAGACATGTCCTTGTGAATGGCAGAATAGTTGATATTCCTTCCTACATTGTTGATGTTGGGGATGTTATAAAGATAACGGACAAAAGTATGGATATTCCTGAGATTCAAGAGGCAATTGAGATGACTGGAAGTTGGTCAATACCGCCATGGCTATTAAGGGACATAAACAATTATGAAGGAAGAGTCTTGGCGCTCCCGACAAGGGATCAAATAGATGTTCCAGTTAATGAGCAACTTATCGTGGAGTTTTATTCGCGCTAATTTGAATGACTTTACTGCAAAATATAAGTGTTCCATTATCTGATGCCAAACTTGTAAGAGTTTTAGAGGGAAATAATAACATCTTTTTCCGCTTAAATTTGCTGTCCTATGTTTAAACTTTTGCCATAAATGAGTAGCCAAAAGCTTTATTGCTCTTTGCTTCAAATGTTGTTGGTGAATGCTTTTTTACAACCATGCTATTGGCTTTAGCCCATAGTCCCTGACGAAACCCATGAGCGCCGTCTTTAGACGGTGTGGAAAATTATCGCTGAATAAATTGGGCGCTCATTTTGTTTGTCATCAACCACTGGCTAAAGCCATTGGCATGGGTAGCAGAGCACCAAAAAACTTTGTAGTAAAGAGCTAACTTTGCATTGAAGAGCTTATGCATAAAAATGGGGGGATTCTTTGTCCAGTAATTTGGCTGTTCTGTAACAAGTTAGATTGTATACTATAATTGGCAAGTAAAGGGGGAAGTGTTGTGATGATAAACCAACAAATTGAAAGAATGCCTAAAATACGAAAGCTAACTGGAGATGAAAAGTATGCTCGTTATGAGGTAACACCATTAGATGCCGGAATGGGCACTACTGTGGGTAACGCATTAAGGCGAGTTCTATTAAACGAGATTCTCGGTGCTGCAGTAACTTTCATAAAAATTGATGGAGTTTTGCACGAATATACCACTATACCTGGCGTGAAAGAAGATGTAATTGAAATAATTCTCAACATTAAAGATTTGGCTATAAAAGTGAATGATACAGCTGATACTTCAAGACCTCAAAAGGCTTCAGTAGCAGTTCGTGGTAGGGGAGAAGTGACTGGAGCTGATATCAGAATGCCAATAGGATATGAGGTTGTAAACCCAGAACTTCATATCGCAGAGTTAACTGATGAAAAGGCAAGGTTATCAATGGAATTAGTAATAGAGGTTGGGAAAGGGTATACTCCAGCTGATGCAGTTGATAGGAGCAAATTGGAGATAGGTCTTATTCCGGTTGACGCTATATTTGCCCCAATAAAACGGGTTAATTTCGCAGTTGAGCCAACAAGGGTCGGGACAGCGAGCAATTATGAGCGTTTAATACTTGAAGTATGGTCAAATGGAGCTATTAATATTGACCAAGCAATTGTTGAAGCTGCATGTTTGTTAGTTGATCATTTTAGATTGTTCTTCGGACTCGGATTGCCTCGCCCGTTTGTGCCAGTTTCAAGTATGGGAGGGTTAGTTCCGACCGAGGCTTTGCTTGATCGTTTAATTGAGACAACTGGTTTAGATAAAAGAGTTACAAATATCCTTATTCAAAGTGGTATACGAACACTCGGAGATTTGGTCAGCAAAACCGAGGAGGAACTTCTAAGTATTAAGGGGTTTAGGAGGCAAGCCTTAATGGAGGTTGTGAAGGTTTTGGATAGTTTTGGGTTAAAATTAAAGGAAAGCGAGAAATAACTGCTGATAGGTGAGTGCTTATGCGACACCGAAAAGAACGTAAAGGTTTGGGGCGACCTGCCGATCAACGAATGGCATTATTGAAAAACCTAACTGCTTCCCTTTTCATACATGAACGCATAGAGACAACTTTGCAGAAAGCGAAGGAAGTTCGCCGTATAGCTGAAAAGTTAATTACGATTGCGAAGGAGGACACAATTCATTCCCGTCGCCTTGTTCGCAGAATGATACCAAATCCGCTGCAACGGAAGGTTGTCAGCAAAATATTTAACGAAATTGCCCCAAGATATCGCGATAGAGACGGAGGATACACAAGGATTATAAGGACGGGTATAAGAAGAGGAGACGGCGCTCAGATGGCAGTTATAATGCTCGTTGAATGATTTTTGGAGAAAATGAGAGGGGTTAATGAGAGCCGAAAAGAAAGGCATATTATGCTAATAGTTGAATACGATGGGACAAATTTTAGCGGTTTTCAAAAACAAGCTAATGCTCGCACTGTGCAGGATGTTTTGGAAAGGGCAATTGAGAAGGTTGTAAAACACCCTGTAAAACTTCAATTCTCTGGCAGGACTGATGGAGGAGTCCATGCGGTATATCAGGTTGTAAAGTTTGTCACAAGCAGTAGGATGCCAATTAATTCATTTATTCCGGCAATAAATAGCCATTTACCTGACGATGTGGTGGTCAAAATTGCAAGAGAGGTTGGTTGCGATTTTCACCCAAGATATAAAGCTAAAAGTAGGGTTTACCGATATTTAATTGACAATGGGAAATGTCCGTCTGTTTTAATGAGAAAATATACATGGCACATACCAAATTACCTTAATGTTGATGCTATGCAAGAAGCAGCAAATTATCTGATAGGAATACATGATTTTAGGTCATTTCATGCAAGTGGGAGCAATCTTGGCAGCACTGTCAGACAAATATTTGGCATAAAGTGCGCAAGAAGGGGAAGGTTTGTTAGTATAACAATTGAGGCAAATGCTTTCCTTTATCATATGGCAAGGATAATTGTTGGAACGCTTGTGGAAGTTGGGCTTGGAAGGATAAAGCCTTTAGATGTCAAGTATATACTTGAAGCGAGAGATAGAAAAGCCGCAGGTCCAACTGCGCCTGCTAAAGGATTATGCCTTGTAAAGGTTAAATTTTAGGCAAGGATGGCTATTTAAATTTCATACATCAATTATATAAACTTTGTGGAATAAATGGCAGTTTTCAAGGGTATTTTGGTGGGCGGGTGTTTGCCCAAAAGTTGCCAGATTTTTGGAAAATAGCTCAAAATCAAAAGTGCCGGTGGTCGTATGAACGTGCTTGAATCGGGGGAGGAATGAACATGAAGAATTGCACGACATATATTAAGCCCAAACAAGTTAAAAGGAAATGGTATATTGTTGATGCTACTGATATGAGGCTTGGAAGGCTTGCGAGTGCAGTTGCATACCTTCTGATTGGGAAGCATAAGCCAGAGTGGCAACCAAATATAGATGTAGGTGACCATGTTATTGTAGTCAATGCGGAGAAAGTTGTTCTTACTGGGGAAAAACTTGTTCAAAAATTTCACTATCGGCATTCTGGTTATCCTGGCAACTTATGGGCATATAACTACAAATGGATGCTTCAAAATCGTCCTGAACAGGCTATAATTCTCGCTGTTGAGCGCATGTTGCCCAAGAACAGGCTTGGCAGGAAAATGATAAAGAAGTTGCGTGTTTATCGTGGTCCGGTGCATCCACATCAAGCGCAGCAACCAATACCAATTGACATTCGCAAGCTTGAAAAAACCATGCGAGTCAACGATGCAGTGGGAGGCGATAAATAATGCTGGAAGAGAACTACGAGGAAACCAAAGGTCTGCATGATGAGTCAACCCAAACAGCAGTTTCAAGTGATGAGGTTTCTAAAAGTTCCGAAGTGGAGACATTGAGGGAGCAAACAGGCATGGAAGATATAAAAACCTCTGTAGAGGAAACTGGTAGTGTTCTGAGAGAGATTAAAGCATCAACCTTGGCGCAGCGCTTCTATGCCACTGGAAGACGGAAAGAGTCAATTGCGAGGGTGTGGTTGATACCGGAAGGGAATGGTAATGTTTATGTTAATGATAGACCAATTTCGGATTATCTTTGCAGATATTCGCTCGTTCATCGTGTGCTTGAGCCTTTTATGGTCACACAGACTTTTGGACTATTTGATGTTAAAGCGACAGCAAAAGGCGGTGGTTTAACTGGGCAAGCTGAAGCGCTTCGTCATGGTATAGCCAGGGCACTTGTGGCATATGATCCATCTCTTCGTCCTGTATTGCGTAAGGCAGGTCTTTTAACTCGTGATCCAAGAGTTAAGGAACGGAAAAAATATGGAAGGAAGCGTGCAAGGCGTGGCTTCCAATTCCGTAAGCGTTAATAATTTGTATGGTAAGATATTGTTAACTATGCCTTAGGATGCATGTAGAAGGTGATGGCATTATGCCAGTGGTGGCAAGGTGGTGTGGAAAGGGGACATTATTAATCGTTTCCCATTTTTTCATTTTTATTCCTATTTTTTCCCACAATTTTTTGTGGGCAAATGGCATGGTATACAAATTGCATACTGTTCAACATGGTGAGACTTTAAAGTCAATTGCCTCACAATATGGGATCACAGTTGAGCAACTTTGTGCTGCCAATAAGGGTATTGGTATTTCTGAGGATATGCCTCTTGCGAGTGGAAAAACACTTATTGTGCCGTTGCCACTTCATAGTGGTGAGATGGCTATAACTAAAAAAGGTGAAAGTCAAGACAGTAGCACGAACCATTCAAATCAAACAAAGGTAAATGCCTTCTGGATCTACGAAGCCAAAGATGGCGAGACGCTTGAGATGATTGCGAAGAATTTCAAAGTCCCTATAAAAATTCTCTGTGATGCAAATAAACACATCGTAGCGAAGGAGAATCTCAAATCGGGTATGACTGTGCTTGTTCCAATTATAATCGGTGTTGAAGGCAACATTGATAGGAAAGCTCAAAGTAACTCAAATTTAAGGCAGATAGATGGCAAAAAAGTAAATAATAACGCCAATACTAACGAAGTTAACATCAGCAATATTGCGAGGGAAAATTTGCCGCATTATAGCCGAAAAGTTTCGCCAATTTCAAACTTGCAGACATTCAGCCGAGATTTTGCCATTGTTGGCGTGGTTAAGGTTAGAAGTGCAATTTACTCGGCACCAAGTAAAAATTCAACACGCTACTATACATGCCAACCCGGCAGAAAACTTGTGGTGGTTGGAAGGAAATCAGGATGGTTAGGCGTGCTTATGATTAATGGAGCTATTGGATGGATGCAAGAGAATGCAGTTACTTTGACCGATAGAAGGGTGAGTTTCACGGATGTGCAGTATACCTCTTTTGGTGGCGTAACTCGCTTTATGAGTTCAATTCACAATTCCCTCGGATATGCCATCGTTAATGAAGCAATGCGCTACTTGAATGTCCCATATAAGTATGGTGGCAATTCAATAAATGGAATTGACTGCTCGGCACTTGTCCAAAAGGTGTATAGAACTTTCGGGATTAAACTTCCAAGAACAGCAACTGAGCAGCTGAGGTATGGTGTCCCGATTAATTTGAGCCAAATTCAACCGGGTGATAGGGTTTATTTCTCAAATAATGGTGTAAGAGCAAACCACTGTGGTATTTACATTGGCGACGGCAAATTTATCCATGCCTCTGGAAGACATGGCAAGGTTACTATAAGTTCTCTTTACGAACCGCGCTATTTTAAAAATCTCCTTTGCGTGCTAAGGTAATTTAAACATCGGATTTCTTGTATTCTCCTTCAGATTCACTATTTGTCGAATATCTGCTAATTTTGACTGTTTTCAATCTTGCAACATGGACATCGCAGATTTCATGGCATAGAATGAAACTATAGCAAAGTAACATTCAAAAAATTAAAGCAACATATACATCCTGGTCATGAATATCGCTTGAATCACGAAGCGAAAGAACTCTTGCAGCGTAGCGTTACCTCTTGTGGGCGACGAAATTTAAAAGACTGCTGAGGAAAAGCTGAGACGCTACGTAGGTTGGGTGCTGCCTTAATTTTAAAAATTGTTATCACTTTTGAAAATAATATTAACACGCTTTATTCAAAAACTTGTTAGTATGAAATTAACATGCTATTGGCTTAAGCCAACAGTTGATGACGAAACTAATGAGAGCCGAATTTATTTGGCAAAAATTTTTCCGCCATCTTAAGACAAAGCTCAAAATACCCATAAGATACTGTGGTATAAAGCCCATAACATGGTTTGGATAAAGGTATTAACAAAGATCATATTGTGAAGGCAGGGGTGTCGCTGAGTCAAAAATAATCAAAAAACTTTGACTCAGGAGGGTAAACAATGCCAGTTAAAGTCGGCATAGTCGGTGCTACTGGATATACCGGTGGCGAATTAGTGCGTTTTCTTATGCATCATCCCGAAGTTGAGCTTGTTCACTTAATGCGGCTAACATCAGAGGAAGAATTGCCACTTGAACAGGTTCATCCAAACTTGCGTCAATTTGGCGAATTAAAGTGTATGCCAATGGATGAAATTAAGTTGGCAAAAGATGTGGATGTTGCTTTCCTTGCAGTCCCTCATGGTGTTGCTATGAGCATAGCTGCAAAATTGCTTGATATGGACTTGCGCGTGATTGACTTAAGCGCCGATTTCAGGCTCAAAGATGTTGCTACTTTTGAGTCATGGTATCGCACAAGGCATAATGCACCGCACTTGCTTGAAGAGGCTGTCTATGGTTTGCCCGAAGTTTATCGTGACCGGATACGAGATGCAAAGCTTGTTGCTAACCCCGGCTGTTATCCAGTTTCAGCCATACTTGCATTGTTGCCTTTGCTAAGGCTTAAGATTTTGCACTCGGAGCACATTGTAATTGACAGCAAATCCGGCGTATCTGGTGCTGGCAGGTCAAAAACAACCATTGATTATCACTACCCGGAAGTTTTTGGTGATTTCAAACCCTATGGGATTGCAACACACAGGCACACACCCGAGATTGAACAAGAACTATCCTACATTGCTGGGAGGAACATCAGAGTCACTTTCACACCACACCTTTTACCGGTTAGCCGTGGCATATTAACGACGGCTTATGTGCTACTTGAAGAGGATATATCTGCATCTGAGTTACATGAGGCTTACAAGCAGGCATATAAGAATGAGCCATTTGTGCGAGTTTTGCCCATCGGAGTTGAGCCAAGGTTAAAAGGGGTAATTGGGTCAAACTTTTGTGATGTAAATATATTTATTGACGAACGAACAAAATGCGCTATAGCTGTCTCAGCAATTGATAACTTAGCAAAGGGTGCTGCAAGTAATGCCATTCAAAACATGAACTTGATGTTTGGGCTTGATGAGAAGTGTGGATTGATGATTCCACCAATATCACCTTAAAATCTCGCAAGGCAGGGCTGCTATCAAGCAAAGCCTCAGCTCACTTGAAGACAAGTTTTTGATATTTATTCCATTTCAAGAAATTACTCTTTACTATTTACTACAAACTTTGTTTGTTAGGTTCGTAGTTAGCCACGAAGCGAAAGCACAGTGGCGTTAAATTGGTGCAAAGCGCAGTGTTACCATTTTACTTGC
>JANXAS010000109.1 GCA_025062195.1 Armatimonadota bacterium | reverse complement strand
CAAACCCCATCTATGAAAACGGTGTTTTGAACCGGACCGCCAGCGAAGACATTCATATCAACAAGCGCCAATGCAAGCAATTGGTCGAGGTCAAGCCTCTCATTCTCATCTCGTGTATCCGGGCTCGGAATAAAATCGCTCAACGGTAAATCAACACGCTGCCACTTGCCACCTTGTAAGTCAACCTGCCTTTGATACCGTCCACCACCGCGCTCCTGAAGCACCACGAGAAGCGATATTGCCTCCTTCGGTCTTATCCACATGCGCAACGCGCTTGCGTGCTTTAGCAGCGCGGTTCTTGCGAGCGTCACAAAATGCGCCATACCTATAACGCCATTAGCCGGCACTTCATAATCAATCCTGAGGTGATAACGCCCTTGCGCTTCCTCTGGGAGGTGCTCCTCTCTTCTCACTGTGACTCTTGTAGCGATGTCTAAATTGAAGATAGGCTGCAGCATCGCCTCAAGTGGCACCCAACGCATTGCGTCCGATTCAAAGTTATCAAGCCATATGATTAGTCCATCCTTATCCTCAGCGATGCCTTGCGTCATTGTGACCTCAGCGCTTGAGAGGGCGACCCTGTCAACCCAAAGCTGCCTTTTACCGCGCAGCCTCGGAATGAGGTCAGCAAACAGACCGCCCGCATCGGCAAGAACGACGAATTGCACTTGGTTTAGGTCAAGCCTCTCATTCTCGTCCTTTGTGTCTTCAGCGAGTTGGAAGTCATCAACACTTATGGCGATGTCACGCCAATCTCCCGCAGGAACATAAACGAATGTTTGGTAACGAGAGCCATCATTCTCCCCAAGTGCTATTACAATGCCCGTAGGCTCGGACGCCTTGAGCGATATGATGAAACTCCTTGCACCAGCAATCCCCCTCGTAAGAAGCGTCATTAATGCCGGTATGCTATTTGGCTGCAATTCATAACGGATTGATAGTGCGCCATTGCCATGTCTTGCAGCGCCAAGCTCGACACTCATATCGGCACTCGTGTTGAGATCAAACCTTCCCGGAGCCATTATAACTGGAGCCCAAAAGAGAGTCGTGCTCTCAAAGTCGTCAATGAGTTGCAATTTTGTCCCATCAACCTCAATTGACCTCAAGCGTGCTGCAACTTCGGATGTGCTAACGAGCAAGTCATCAATCAGTATTGTGCGCTCTTGAGCGACACCACCAGGTTGAAAAAGCATTATGGCATCAGCGAGCCCCAGCATTGAAGCCTGCTCTGTATCAAGCCTTCCGTTTTCATCCTGCGTATCCGGCATGAGCGAAAAGTCATCCACGCTCAACTGCACCAATTGCCACTTGCCGCCGATGACGCAAAAAGCAGCTGCATACCTTGAACCGTCGTTCTCCTGCATCGCAGATAGTAGGACAGTCGTGCTTGACGGTTTCACCCAAAAGGAAACGCTGCGCGCACCCGGCAATGGTGCAGTTGGCATAACAGCCACTGCAATTCCTTTAGCGTATGAGAATGAGAGCGCCGTTTGACCGGAGCGCGAATCACCCTTTGCGAGAGTCACCTTACCCATCCCCAGGACAAACCATACTGATTGCCCCTTCTCAAAATCGTCGTAAAGGAGAGCCTGTGCGGGTTGACAATGCACGCCTGATGTGAGCGCGAACAGATGGAACAAAGTGAACAACGCAAGACAGCACATCAACATCTTATCAAGTTGAGCCAAACGCATTGACACCACCCCCTTGATGTGTTTGCCAAATGCATTTGCCGAGGTAAAAATGGGCAGACCACCCTTCGCCATTACTTTGCACCATTTACAATTTTTTCGCCACACCCCTTGTCAATGTCCAACAAGCATACGCTCAACCCTCGCCAAATCTTCGGGTGTGTCAACACCGATCGCCTCGTAGTCTGTCTCAACAACGAGCACTCTAACGCCATGTTCAAGAGCCCTGAGTTGCTCAAGCCCTTCAGCAATTTCAAGTGGCGTCCTATGCCAAGATGAGAACTCAAGCAGGAACTCCCTTTTGAAGGCATACAATCCGATGTGCCGGAGCACCCTTGCCTGCGCTCCATCTGGTAGGTTGAACTGAATGAAGGATGGCATTTTGCCGCTCGGTCTGAAAAACGGTATCGGTGAGCGAGAGAAGTATAGCGCACGACTTTGCAAATCAACAACCACCTTCACGACATTCGGGTTGAGGTAATCCTCAATATGCCGTATAGGTGTTGCCAGAGTCGTCATTTGCAGTTTGTCGTCTCTCTCAAACGGTTCAACAGCTGCATCAACTGCCTCAGGGTCAAGGAGCGGCTCATCGCCCTGTATGTTCACAACGACATCGCAATCCAATGTCGCAGCCACTTCTGCAACCCTATCCGTGCCTGATGGGTGAGCTGGCGAAGTCATTCTCACATCGGCACAAAATGAGCGTGCGACGCTCATAACTCGCTCATCATCTGTGGCTATGATGACGCTATTAAGGTGCTTTGCCTTTGTCGCCCTCTCATAAACATGCTGTATCATCGGCTTTCCAGCTATCGGCATTATGACCTTACCCTCAAATCTCGTTGAAGCATACCGAGCTGGTATGATGCCGACGGCTTTGAGTTTCCTTGACAGCTCAACGGCGGCTCCCCTTGCGCCTCTCTTTACCCTCTCAATGATTTGCGTCGTTGATTCGCTTTTTATCAGCGGCAATATGATGACTTCGCCGCCATAGGATTTGACGAGTGGTGCTTCGGGGAGCTCAGCCTCAGTATAATCGCCACCTTTGACATGCACATGCGGCTTTATTAGCGATATGGCGCGGTGCGGGCGAAGTTCGTCAAACACAAACACAAGGTCAACGCAGGAAAGGCTCGCAATGATGTATGCTCTTGTCTGCTGGTCAAGTATTGGTCTGCCCTCACCTTTTAGCTGTCTGACCGAGCTGTCGCTGTTGACGCCGACGATTAGGACATCGCCAAGCGACTTCGCTCGGAATAGATACTCAGCGTGACCGCGATGGAGTATATCAAAGCAGCCGTTTGTGAAGACGATGCGTTTGCCATCCTCCTTAAGCTGATGGGCTATTTGTGCGACCTCTTCAAGCGGCTTTATTTTCTCGTCAGGGAAAGGCATGCTTATTAACACCTCACTACCCTATACACCTCACTACTCTATTAGGTTGCGCAACTGGCGCTCTATCAAGTTGGAGCGCATGTTTCCCACTATTGTCTAAAGCCAGTGGCATCATGAATAGATGGCGCAATTTGCAGCCTCACTGTTGCCGGCATGCGCCCAAGTTTAAAGTTTGAGGTTGCCATACTAAACTTGCCACTGATGAGCCAATGCTGCATCTTCGTATGCAGCAGATTACGAACTTGTGCGGGTTGAATGATTCATGACGGGGTGATGCCAAAGTGACCGGACACGAGCTGAGAAGAGCCTTCCTTGATTTCTTTAAAGGCAAGGACCATCTTGTGCTCCCAAGCTATCCGCTCATACCGGATGACCCATCAACTCTCTTTACGAGCGCTGGCATGCAACCATTCGTGCCTTACTTCAAGGGTGAGAGAAAGCCGCCACACGCGCGCATTTCAACATGCCAAAAGTGCACACGCACCGGCGACATTGATAGAGTCGGATATACATGGCGTCACCTAACATTCTTTGAGATGCTCGGCAATTTCTCATTCGGCGACTACTTCAAAAAAGAAGCCATCATATGGGCGTGGGAATTTCTGACCGATGTCCTTCGCATACCATGTGAGCGCCTTTGGGTCTCCGTTTACCTTGAGGATGATGAGGCATTTGAGATTTGGCAAAGAGAAGTTGGCTTGCCAGAGGAACGAATTGTCAGGTTGGGCAAGTCCGACAATTGGTGGGGACCTGTAGGAGATGAAGGACCTTGTGGTCCTTGCACCGAAATTCACTACGACAGGGGAATTGAATATGGCTGCGGCAGGGCAGATTGCAAGCCCGGGTGCGATTGCGACCGCTGGGGTGAGCTTTGGAACTTGGTCTTCCAACAATATGACCAGCAGCGTGATGGCACTTTAGTGCCGCTACCTAAGCCCGGCATTGACACAGGAATGGGGCTTGAAAGGCTCGCAGCAGTCATGCAGGGCAAGGAAACCATATTTGAGACGGATCTATTCTGGGCGGCTGTAGAGCGCGTCATTGAAATGCTCAATGGCTCATATCGCTATGGTGAGGATACAGAAGTTGATGCAGCTGTGAGAATAATCGCTGACCACTCCCGTGCAGCCACATTTGTCATTGCCGATGGCGTTGTGCCATCAAATGAGGGGCGCGGGTATGTTCTCAGGCGCTTCATAAGGCGCGCTTACATTTATGGGAAGAGGCTCGGCATAAATGGTGAGTTTGTGCACAGGCTCGCTCAAGTCTATGCCGATATCATGCGTGAGCCATATCCAGAGGTCGCCGAACAATTGAGGTTAATTGAGGATGTGATTCGGCGTGAAGAGGAGCGCTTCTCCGAGACGATGGAAAGGGGCTTGCAAATGCTTGAGGAGATAATTGAGCGCCAATATCAAATCGGCGAACCCATCATCTCTGGCGAAGATGCATTCAAGCTCTACGACACCTACGGCTTTCCGATTGAACTCACTCAAGAGGTTGCGCGCTCACGAGGATTTGATGTTGACATTGACGGCTTCAATGCGGCGCTTGAAAGGCAAAGGGAACTTGCGAGAGCAAGGAGCGCATTCAGGGTTGAGAGCGCCGAGGAATTTGAAGGCATCACCCCAACTAAGTTTGTTGGCTATGAAACAACAAGGGCAAAGGCTACAGTGGTCGCCGTAAGGCAAATTAACGATGATGTTTGGGTGGCGCTGGACAGGACGCCATTTTATGCTGAGGCGGGTGGACAAGTGGCAGATGTTGGTTGGCTAAGGGATGATGAAGGCTTAATTGAAGTTGATGTGACGGATGCACAATGGCGCGGCGATGTTGTAGCGCATAAAGTGATTGTCAGGAAAGGCATGCTCGCTGAGGGCATGGTCATCAATGCAATTGTTGACGAGGCGAGAAGGAACGCCATAAGGCGCGCACACACTGCCACCCACTTGCTTCACGCTGCCCTGCGCAGAGTCCTCGGAGAGCACGCTCGTCAGGCTGGCTCACTCGTTGCTCCCGATAGGCTTCGCTTTGACTTCACGCACGGGCAGGCATTAACCGATGATGAAGTTGCAAAAGTTGAGGCGCTCGTTAACGAGTTCGTGCTGAGCGACATTAAAGTTGAAACAATTGAGACTGAATTGCAAGAAGCAAGGCAAATGGGTGCGCTGGCTCTGTTCGGAGAAAAGTATGGCGAGAGAGTTAGGGTCGTGCGCATCAGCAATGTGAGCATGGAATTGTGCGGCGGAACTCACCTTGACCGAACCTCACAAGTTGGCTTTTTTAAGTTGATTAGCGAGGTTAGCGTCGCAGCGAATGTCAGGCGGATTGATGCATTGACTGGATTTGAAG
>JANXAS010000108.1 GCA_025062195.1 Armatimonadota bacterium | reverse complement strand
CGCTCCAACTCATGCAAAACTTGCCCATACGACCATTGAAGGGTCATCCAAAGTGTCAAGGCAATGATGTGCTTGGGGGAGATAGGCTCGGCGCCTTTAGGAACTTTTTCTGGATTTTCACTCATGAATCGGTTGATACCTTCAGCGAAAGCAGTTAAGGCTTCACGGACTGGGGTTGACAATTGCTCAGCAAGTTTCTCGGATTTTTTCGGGATGGCAATCAAATGCTTGCGGAAATCGTCTTCAAGCCAACTTTCACCTTCTAACTCAGCCATTTGCCCCATCGCAATTTTGTAGTTGCGCAAGAGCGCTTCCAACCTGTCCTGTGCTTGTGAGTAACCTTGAGCCGCCAAAGCATCATTGAGATTGTCAGCAAAAATGTGCGGAATACCGAATTTGTCACGAATGATTGTCGCACCCATTTCAACCACCTCGTGTGAAACTTGTCTGTTTTTTCTTAGGACAGATGGAATCCACCCACCTGTTCTTTCGGGCAAGTTTTCACCTTCCCCTACGGTTTAAAACTGCTCACATCTGCCACATAAAAATACATCAAAGCACCACCTTTAGGCTCACTGCTAAGGCAAGGATTTATCCTTAAGCGCCCCTTGAATGTCGACCAACGAGGGGGCACCACTTCGTATTCCCCATCATCCCTAAGAAATGCCATTTGCGCAACATCACCACCGTCAATATTTACGGCGCCCCATATCTTCATAGATAGCCAAAATTGCTGCAAATCGGAAACACTCCACCCACCCATCAACGGAATGTGAAACCTTAATGCTAACGCACTGATTGCCTCTCTATCGGGTTCTTTCACAACGAGCAGGTAAAGTTTGCGATTATTCTTTGACCAACCCATTGAAGTTCGTGAAGTCTTTATGTGGTCAACGATAGGGATATGCCCTGCCTCATCGGATGTTGAAGGGACTGGCTGTGTTATCGGTTCACTGGGTGGTTTGGAAAATGGTCGCAGTTTTAAGGGTTTTCCATCTTTGACTAAGCACTGGGCACCCCCAGAAGCAAAAGTGAACTCTCTTTCGAGTGTCTCATAATCTGGCAGATGTAGCACCTTGAATATTGGCTTCTCGCCTTCGTATTTCACCCCGAAAGTCCAACGATGGTTGCCAACATTGCTGTAGTGAACTTTCCCTCTCAAAACAACCGGTGCTACATGCCGTGCAATCTTCCTTTTGCGGTCATACCCGAAAAATAGCCCGTTCCACGCCGCTATAACTTTACCTCGTCCAGTTTGGTTCAAGTGACAAATCACATGCCCAATACCACGATGCCAAAACTTTGCCTTGTTGTCAAATGGCACATCGTCATCTTCATCTTGGTCATAAAGCTCAAAGCGTAGGTGTGGATTTGCATCAAAATCAAACTCAAGCAGGTCAAGCACAGTTCCATCAAAATTGGAACGAACACGCCAATGAGTAACTCCAAAATGAACGACACTCTTGATAGCGCCTTGCTGAAACAAAGTTGACATTGGATGCAATGAATCAAGGCGTGCATTTAAACGAATCGGTAGCGAACCAATGTGGAAGTGTTTTAAGACCGCAGTAACGGCAATGAATAGAACCAGCAAAATTATCTTAACTGCCAATTGCCTTTTCTTTACCACTGAACATCCCTTCCACACAAACATTGTTGCATCGGTTGTTCTTCGGACAGACTTAACCACACATGTAAGGGCGGACGAAATCCACATGAGTGCTCTTTTGGGCAGGCTTCACCTGCTAATACATTTTGTGTTAAACCCACACGGTTGTTCTTTCGGAAAATTTTTACCTGCCCCTACGGTTTTGAATGTAAAACCCATTTGCCCTCTTCACCACAAACTTTGTTTGTTAGGTTCGTAGTTAGCCACGAAGCGTTAGCGAAGTGGCGTCAAATTCGTTACTTTACTCTTTTTCTTTGTCCTTTTCTTGACGGCACTCCGCTTCGCTCCGTGCCTTACTACGAACAAACTTTCGTCATTGGGAGGGCGAGGCTCCTGTCGAGCCAAAATTTTCACAGAAAAATTCGTAGGGCGAAACTATTGCCCTGCCGAAAAATCAAAACGAAAAATTCGACAAGCCAGTAGGCTTGCCCCCGAAATGAGGAAAATCGTGACAGAAAAACCATAGGGCGAGGCTACTGCCGAGCCAAAAACTTCGTTGTTAAGGTTCGTAGTTAGCCACGAAGCGTTAGCATATTGGCGTCCCAAATTGTCCCTTGCCCCTTGTCCCATGTTCCATTCTTGACGGCACTCCGCTTCGCTCCGTGCCTTACTACGAACTACCTTGACAGGAATGTTCGTAGTTAGCCACGAAGCGAAAGCGAAGTGGCGTTAAGTAAGTTAGTCCATGTGCGATGTTATCATTTCGCTTGCACTTCGCATTCACTTTGACGGAACTCCGCTTCGCTCCGTACCTTACTACCCAATAAACTTTTGAGTAAAAAGCGACCTGCCTGTTCATTTTTGGGAACGGCAAGCGAGAAGTAGTTCAATTGCATGCTTAACAACTATTTCACCACTACCGTCACCACATAATGCCCATTGACCCATGCTGACTTCGTAACCACCTTGTGACCAAGAATTGCGAACCGTCAAGTATCCATTATAGCCGTTAGCGTAGCCAATGACGAAAGTGAAGGGGAAGGGTGAATTTGCTTTCAGGTGCAACGATGGTGCAGCGAATAACTCACCAGAAATGCCAACCAACGCTGCTTCGCCCAGAGCAATGACTTGGACTTCTGCTGTTCTCTCTTTCTCATCTCGCCCCCGCAACGCTACTTGCCATTTATCCCATGCAGCGCGGACTTGAGCGCCTAACTTTCGTTCCTCATCGGTCAATTCCCGTTCGCTTCTCATCCACCACATTTGCCCGTCAATTTTTGCTAACGCTTGAAGATATTCAGCCTCAGCTTCTTTTGGGTCTGGCAAATCGTGGCGTGGCGGCAAAACAATTTGTTTGCAAGCGAAAGCAATTTCAGGCATCAACATGGCTGAACGCCAACCGCTGATACGACGAAAAATCTGAGCAAACCTTTCTCGTTCAGGATGACTATAGTGCAACCGCAACAATGCCACTTGCTTAATGACCTCACCTGCTAATGCCATACCGTAAAGTTCTGCATCGGCGAAATTGCTCGTTGTTTGGTAAACCGGATTGACATCACCGCAAGCGCCTTGAGCGAACAAGCAAATGCGGCAATCGGATAGGTGAGTTTCCACAAAATTCATCAAAGCACCCGGAAAATCGGCTGAAACTAAATCGCTGACTTGCACAACAGTTGGATGGCAAGCGAAGTTGACGAAAACAATGTCGCCATCTTCACGGCGAAAGAGCAAGAGCCCAACTTGTGGGTCATAATCTTCCCGCTCAACTTCTTCGTCTGGTGGTCGGTAGGGCAAGCGATAAGCTTTCCCATCTTTGCCAATAATTCTCCTGCTCCAACTGACACCAACGACTTCACCGACGGCAGAGAAAGCCTCTGCTCGCTTTCTCTCGTGCCAAGCCTCAATAGCACAAGCGACCAGTTTTTCAAGCAGCGCTTCAATCCATTCAGAAGCACCTTCAACTTCGTGCAAATACAGGGGCAAGTGAAACCTACTCGCTTCATCTTCTGGGCAGACTTCTCCTGCCCCTACGGTTGATTGCAATTGATGAAACTCACTCATCAATTTCAGATAGGCTTCGCCTGTCCTTGCAAGAGGTGTCAAGCAAAGTGTTTCGGGAGTTGAATGGGCATGGGAAGCAGCGAGCATAATGGCTTCTTTAGCGACGCCAATTGCATCGTGAACTCGTTGGCGAAATTCAGCGATGAAGTCGTGTTCTCTTCCTAATAAATTGCGGTGAAATCCGATAGCGTCGGCAGTAACGATGATGACAGCATTGCCTTTTGCTTCCAATGCCAACGCTTTCGCAAAAAGCGGGTCATAAACGCCCTTGAATTTGTGTTGCCTTGGGATGAAGCCCAACTCGGGTATGTGCAAAGGTGGCGTGATGTCAACTTTTGCGGCACCGACAAGCCAACTTGGCATATTTATTCACCTCGCCAGTGCCTTTACTTTCGGCATGGTGGTGTAGAACAATTGAAGCAGGACATCCATCTAAAAGATTGACATTGCATATGTTAACCCATTGGGAGAGGCGATGTAAAATGCGACACTATGCGTGGATGCTTACATGCTTGTTCGTTTTGGTTTTCCATGCTATGGTCGCTGGATGAATGTGCCACTCAAACGCCAAAGCCTCGTTTGGAAGCCGGAAAGCCTATCGCCCATCAAAACTTGGCTGTTTTCCCGTAAGAGTTCTCTCGCCAGCTCGCAAAATGGATGTCCTCACACTCAAAGAAGCGCAACAGAGAAATTTGGTCACCGTCCGCGAATTGCCGGATGCCACAGTTTCCCAATTTTTGGTTGAAAACAAGTCATATAAGCCGTTTTTTGATTGGAGGCGAACTCATCCTTGGCGGCAAGCAAGACTGAATTGGTGAGCACGATTTCATTGTCCCGCCGAAGGAAACAGCTACTGTTAAAGTTTATTGCGTTGAGCCCGGACGATGGATTCCGCAAGAACAAGGTGAAAAATTTGCATCAGCAGCAAGCGTTGTCGCCCCAGAAGTTCGTAAGAGCGCTCAGGTTGAAAATAGCCAACAATCTGTTTGGTCTTAAAACGCATTGATGCAAAGCGAGCTTAGCACAAATTTGAGAAATTTAAGGTCTCATTCCGGTCAATCTCGTCGTCAATCAGTTCAAGATTATTCACAACTTTTGACACCGCTATCATCCGGGAGTTACCGGCGAGTGTTGACAGACGCTTACGCTCGTAAAGAGACTGAGTCATACATTCGGGCAATTCAAAAACGACTGCTCAAAGATTCAAAAACCTGTGGGATAATTGTCGCAGTGAATGGCAAAATTGAATGGCTTGATGCTTTCAGCGATCCATCTTTATTTCCGAAAAGTTGCTCCATCGCTTTTTCATTCTGCTGCAATTCAAGCCCTCACCAAATACTCTCAAGCTGAAATTTCAGGTATTCCTTCAATAGCCGAGGCAAAAGCTTTTCTTGAGCAAGCACAGCGCCGCCAAAGAATAGTCACCGAATTAGAGACCAACCATATTAGGAAAAATCAGTCAGCTGTTGGATTTTGCAATATAATAAAGCTTCGGAGCACAAAGCTAAAAGCTGCACCTGCAACGCACATTAATGCTTATCGTCGTTAAATCGGCAGTTAGCGAAATTTCAATGGGTTAATTTAGGCAGCTCATTGAGGAAAATAAAAATTGCCCAGCGTTCTTTACTACAAACTTCGTTAGTTAGGTTCGTAGTTAGCCACGAAGCATTAGCGTAGTGGCGTCAAATTTGTTACTTTACTCTTTTTTCTTCGTCCTTTTCCTGACGGCACTCCGCTTCGCTTCGTGCCTTACTACGAACTACTTTGACAGGAATGCTCGTAGTTAGCCACGAAGCGAAGTGGCATCACAAATTGTCCC
>JANXAS010000107.1 GCA_025062195.1 Armatimonadota bacterium | reverse complement strand
TAACGCTTTGTGGCTAACTACGAACCTGACCGGATTTTTAACGCCACTTCGCTAACGCTCCGTGGCTAACTACGAACCTAACCAACGGAGCTTGTAATAAAGAGCGAGTTTCTCAGTGTTGTTTCCCACCGTGCTAAACATTTGGATTCCATTCGCCCCTGTGGAAAACAAAATTTAAGCTCACCGAGGGATTCGCACTTCGTGATATATCACAGGCAATGTATGCACTGCCTGCATGGGCAACAAGCAAACTGTGGGCAGTAGTAAGGCGCATGAGATGTGCCGGGAAAATAGGGCTTTCATCCACTCATGCTCCGAATCAATTTCAGTGTTTACCATTACACGCACCCACACACTGGGTGTTGCTCAGCCAAGCTATGCAGGTGTAAAATTGCAACGGGCTAACAAAGCTGGGTAAATCACAGCCCTAACAGGTGCATCAGGTCGGTGTGAAGTAATGCTGACGGGCATCTCTGATAGTGCAGCTACATCTCATCATTTGCCCAGAGTGGTTGCCATTGCAGTTGCACTCTCGGTGATAAGCTGGTGGCTTGTTGAACCGCTGCCAATCCCTTATCTTGCTGAGCTGCGCCCACCACTTTCCTCTGTGCGTTGGTTCATGCACGACATCATGATACGCTTGCATGCTCGCATTCACACCCTCGCTGAAGATGCTCCAATCACTATCATAGCTATTGATGAACCATCGTTGCGCAAGTATGGCTTGCCCATAAAGAGGGAATGTTATGCTAAGCTCGTCAGGCAATTGAGTGCAGCTGGTGCTAAGGTGATCGTCATTGATGTGCTATTCGCCGACGAGACAAAGGACGATGTTGAGCTTGCCGATGCCATCAAAGAAGCATCGCAAAGGTCAAGCATCGTTCTTGCTGCGAATGTATTCTTTGGTTGGCATGAGATAGCAAAGGTGCACCTGCCTGAGCACTTGGTCATCCCAAAAGAGAACATGATTGGGATGATAACGGCTGTGCCTACAGTTGAGTTACCCGTGCCATCTCTTATGCTCTCCGGAGGATTGGTCGGTGCTGCAAGCCTGTTTCTGGACGAAGACGGGGTTTGCAGGCGTTTGCCACTCGTCATAAAAGGTGGCGGGATGGTCTTGCCATCGCTCGCAACTGCAGCGGCATGTGGCTATCTCGGAGTATCACTCAATCAATTGCGCGGTGTTGGTGGTAATGGTCTTTGGCTTGAGAAACATTTTGTGCGGACACAATCGGCTCCGAAGTGGTTTGGGTGGGAGAATGATTTTGTCATAGGGATTGACTTTGTAAGGCGCACCGAAAACGGCACTATTTCAAAGCCGTCGTTCAAGACTTACTCGCTAATTCAAGCTCTATCTGGAGGCATACCGTCAAAGGATATTTCCGGACACATTGTTTTGGTTGGCGCGATTTCGCCATCGTTGCCGGACTTCAGACCAACGCCGCTTGAGCCGGCTATGAGTGGCGTTGAAATATTTGCGCATGCCATTGCCACCATACTCCATCAAACACCTGTAAGGGATGCTTCCAGCATATTGCATTTTCTCCTCGCACTCTTCGTTGGAGTTGTAACATGCATATTGCTTTTGCGCCGTCGTCCTTTGGCTGGTTTGCTTTGGGCTGCCAATGTGCTTGCAGCGTGCTTCGCAATCCCACAGCTTGTCCTTTTAAAGTGGCATATCATTTTCAACCCGCTGTGTGCCTTGATCAGTTGGGTCTCCGTTTCAATTCTTGTTGCGATTGTGAGCGCAATGCATGCCGAAAGGCGCGCTGAACACCTTGTCAGGATGCTCAGCCTCTATGTTGCACCTGAAGTGGCAAAGCAACTGGCAAAGGTCTCTGGATTGGAGGAGCAACTTCGCGGTCAAAAGCGCGATGTCACAATACTTTTCTCCGATATACGGGGCTTTACGATGTTGACGCACTCACTGCAGCCGTATGAGACTGTCTCATTGCTGAGCCGTTATTTTACAGTGATGTCGGAGATCGTTTTCCTTTACGGTGGCATGGTGAACAACATGATGGGCGATGGCTTAATGGCTATCTTTGGCGTCATGCCAGATAAGGAAGACCACGCCGAAAGAGCAGTCCTTGCAGCATGGCACATGGTTGAAGCGCTTGATGAGTTGCAATTTGAATGGGAGCGAGTATCCGGAAGGAGGCTAACCATCGGGATCGGAGTTAACACAGGCGAGGCAGTGGTTGGCGACATAAGGACGCCATACAAAGGACACTTCACTGCCATCGGTGACTGCGTCAACTTAGCACAGCGCCTTGAACAGCTCACAAAGGAGTTTAATTGCCAATTGCTCATTGGAGAGGAAACATATGAGCGAGTTGGTTGGATGGTCATCGCCGAACGAGTGGACGCGAGTGTCAAAGGGTTTGAAGAACCAATCACCGCATATAAGGTGATTGGGCTTTCGGAACATGGGATGCGCTTCAGACGCTCACATTTGGCGAACGAGTGAAGTGCGTTTACCGCTCAAAATGCTATTTGCTCAAGAGGCTGTTGATCCATAATCATCTATATCACCGGCTTCGAGCAGCGATAGTGATTGGTGATATCACCGTGAGTTACGACGCTGCACAGGGTGGTGTGGCGAAATGAATTACCGTAAAGTTCATCCGGCAAAAACCTTACAGGCATACAGGATGCATTCACAAGACTGGGGGATAAAGAGCGCTATATGCAGCACCGCAATGCGCTAATTGATGTCTGCCTGCAATGAAACAGTTTAAGGCATTTGCTTGCCGTAGCTGAAGCTACCCCTACAGCTGTGAGATAGCTCTTGCTCACCAAAATGTGCCTTGCTGGCTCGAATGGGCGCTAAGGAACTTCAAATGTTTGTGCGGATAGCTCTCGCAACGCAGCCTCGTCAACTTCAATTCCAAACCCGGGGCGCTTGCTAACCGTCAAATTGCCTTCTTGCAATTGAAGTCCACTTGCAGTTGGCGCCGATATGAATTGCAACCCATCAGCTTCAATGCCGACGCGAAAATTCAGCCCGCAAAATGTGTGTAGCGCAGCAGCAATGCCGACCTGAGTTGACATCCTTGTCCGCACAACCAATTCAAAGCCATGGGCTATAGCGACTTGTGCAACAGTCTGTGCCGCAGTTATGCCCCCCAGTTTTGGTATGTCTACAATTACCATATCAGCTGCGCAGAGGTGTGCCAGCAATGTCACATCTTGTGGTGTAATGCATTCACTATCAACTGCAATTGGCAATGGCGATTTATTCCTGAGTCTTTGCAAGGCGAGCAAGCTACCACCATTAATCGGTGATGAGCATAAGGCTACATTTCCAACACCGCCAACTTGCTCAAGGAAACAAGTTGCCTCAGAGAACGATTTGAAGCCGCCATCGGCATCAAGCCAGAGCTGTGCTTGAGGGTGCAGCCGAGCAACCTCTTCAACTCTTTCCAAGTCTTCCTCCAGATTGCCAGCCAAGTTTACTTTTAGCCACCTTGGGCGCTCAAGCTCGCTGAGTTGATCATAAATCCATTCAGGTGACATAAGGCTAACTGTGAATGCAACTGGGGTTTGCCCAACGCACTTGCCGGTAAGCAGCATTGACGCCGGCACATTGAGGCGCTTTGCAATTAAGTCAACGTATGCCGTCTCAAGGGAAGCGAACGCCAGCCTGAAAGATGGGTCACCCCATTCACCGGACGCCGCAAGCTGGGCAAGTGCCTCTTGAGATTCAAATTCGCTCTTTTCAAGTATGCTTGGCACAAAGCGCTTCGTGAGCAGATTGCACACATGGATGGCTTGCAAGTCGTCCGTTGGCACTTCTCCCCAACCGATAGTTCCGTCGCTTGATTGCAGTTTGACGAAAACATGAGTTGAGTAATCGGAGTTGGGTTGGCGCACAACCTTTGCCGTAGCATAACGGCGCTTGAATGGCAAGCAGGCTATGGCAATAAATATGGCTTCTATGTGCATGTTGCTCCACCTCTCGGTCACAATTGATGCGCGAGTGTAATGCGCTATTTGAAGCCAAGCAAATCTCGCATAGCCTAAGTCATAGCTCAACTGCCCATAGCCTATGTTAGTGTAAAGAATTGGTTGCGCTACCGTTGGTGGCGAATCATCCACTGCACAATTGCTTCCGCCTCACTTTGTTTTACTCAATGGGATGGCATGGTATTGTAAGCGGCGCGAAAGTAGGGGCAAAGTCCGCAGCACGCTTAGGAATGGTTTTCACCAACAACATATGCAGTGAAGAGTTCACTCGGTTTTCACAAGGTGCATTCCATGTGCGTATAGTTGATTGCAGCCTGCTAACACGGTATAGCTTTACAATCGTTTACATTTCCACTACCATAATATTTGGCTTTGGCGATTTGCGAGAAGCGAAGTTAAGCATCGTGAAGGAGGTGATGAGGGGAAGCACAATGAGCGAGCATAAATGGTGTTAGCTCTAATCAATGCCGTATAAGGCAAGGAAGGAGGGATGAGAAATGCGCAGCAATAAAGTTATGAAGCATGTAATGACGCTGTTAAGGGGGCGATATAGCTTCACACTCATTGAGCTATTGGTGGTGATAGCTATAATCGCCATCTTGGCAGCGATTCTGTTCCCCGTGTTTGCGAAGGCGAGGGAGAAGGCGAGACAGTCAAGCTGCATGTCAAACTTAAAGCAAATCGGCGCAGGCATCCACATGTATGTTGTGGACTATGACGAGAGAATGGTGCCAAGGTCAATGAGGTATGGAACTGGAAGTAAGCAATGCAACTGGCAGCAGCTCATCTTCCCTTACACAAAGAATGTGCAAATTTACGCCTGCCCATCAAATCCGAATAACACTTCATCGGTGTCTGGTTCATCAGCGGGAGCTGCATACGGTTACCCATCGTTCATCCCACGCTCATATGGCATCAATCCGCGTATTGCACCCGGTGATGGTGCTGAATGGCGTTGTCCAACTTTGGCATCTATAAGTAAGCCGGGTGAAAGAATACTTGTGAGTGAACTTCGTGGGTCAACAGACTGGGAAGATACGGCAGCGCCATGGTGGACGAGTGTTCCAGGGAACTGGGCACATGTTATGGCATGGCATGCCTCGGTAATGTCGTGCCTGTTTGTTGACGGGCATGTGAAGGCACTTCGCCCCACAAGGCAAGTTGAGCCAATTAACATGTGGGGTTGCATGAACGGCGGCAGTTGGGGAGGCGGTAACTGGGATGCTGATGTCATAAGATGTCTCAACTACGATGGCATAGAACCGATACTTGTTCAAGCTATGCAATATGTTGAGAGCATAAGTCCGTGATGCAGTAGTTGCAAAGTTAGATGTGTGGGCGACTTTTAAACCATATCCATCGTTAGTTTGTAGACGAACTGACAGCCGACTTACAAAAGATGGGGCGTAAGTCCTACAACACTTATTTGTTGGTTCATTGGTGATTTACCCTTTCGCTCTTTGCCCAAAAGTTTGTTTGTTCGTAGTAAGGCACGAAGCGAGGCGTAGTGCCGTCTAAGTGAGTGCAAGGTGAGAGTGCAAGTGAAATGATGACATTGCACATTGCA
>JANXAS010000106.1 GCA_025062195.1 Armatimonadota bacterium | reverse complement strand
ATTCCGCCGTCTAAAGATGGCGTTCAAAGATTTCGTCAACGACTATGGGCTAAAGCCCATAGCATGGTTTTGAAAAAGCATGCTTTTGTTATCCATGCCACTGGCTTTAGCCAGTGGTTGATGAGGAAGCAAATGAGCGCCGAATTCATCCGGCGAAAATATTCTTCGCCGTATAAAGACGGCGCTAAGAAATTTCGTCAACGACTATGGCTGAAGCTCGTAGCAAGGTTGTGAAAAAAAGCGCATACCAACAACATTTTTTGAAGCAAAGAGCGAAACTGATTATCCGACAGAAGTGAAGAGTGATTTTGGCGGATGGGTAAATGGACAGATAGGGTTCAAGAACAATGTTTAACACTTTTGGTGCAAACTATAAATTCGCAAAATTCGCGTTATGCTGTGCCTTTGGCGAATGGTTGCTGAATCTGGTTTGAGCAGGCATTGTGCTTCAAAGCTTTACAAGCACTCTTAGCTACAGTGACTCTATCGGAGGTGGGTGTTAATGGTGCGGAGAAAAGGATGGGTATATCCGGTGAAATGGCTTGTCGCCATATGCATATCGCTTTTGATGGTGTGGCTAATATTTGTGGCGGTTCAAATAGTAGCCGCTCCACCATCAGTTGTTGCGCGCTTTGTCTTTGAAGGCACGGGAGTGGGTGAGAATGCTATAGCGCTATTTGGTCATGCTTTCCCGCGTGGGGCGATACCGAAAAACGCGCCAGTGGTTCTGCGTGATCCAACTAATGGAAGGCTTTACCGATTGCAAATGGATCCACTCATTCACTGGCCGGACGGGAGTGTAAAGACAGCGCTGTTAGCTGCAGAGTTGCCAATGCTGGCTGATGGGGAAACTCTGGAGTTGGAAATGGTGGTAGGTCAAGCCCATCCGAACTTGGGAGTGCCATTAGAGTTTTCGTCAATGCTTAAGGGAAGGAGTGCTCGCATCAAGACATGGGCGCCGGGTAACAAGAACACGCCGTTGTGGGAGTTTGATCCGCTTGCCCACATTGGTGCCGACCGATGGCATAATGGACCGCTTGCTTTGAGCACACGCGTAGAGACTACAGTGCCAAGCCATGCGGTGTTGGATACCTCTAACCGTGCTGGGGTAGTAGAATCGGTGCGGTTGATTGTGGATGTGATCGTGACCAAGGATGGCATATTGGAACTTGATGTATGCTTTTCTAACGACAGGTTGCCGTTTCGTGGTTCTTTGGATGAGCCTATACCAAAGTGTGGAATAGCACGGTTTGGATATACGATCGAGATTGATGGGAAAGTGGTTTATGACCAGCGTCCAGAAAGTGGTCCGGGGCGGGATTTACTAATGTGGTCGCAATGGATTAAAAGGAGAGGACGGCGTTCAGATGGATTGGTTATACACTCTCATGCACATTGGAGAGAGGCGGCAGCGCGACCGTTTGTTCGCCCAGACATACGCACCATTATTGCATCGGGTATCATAGCAAACTATGACTTGGAAGGGAATGTTGATCCGCTATTGGGGATTCCAGATAAAGGGGATGTTGACCCTTCAGTGATCAGTGATCCATATTGGCACTGGAGTCTGGCACGCTATGCTGGGATGGGTGGCGGTCGTCCAGAGATTGGTTATCGCCATCAGTATACCTTCACATGGCTGCGCACTGGGCATCGCGTGCCACAAATTTGGATGCAAAAGGTGTTTGAGGCAGCCTCTACACGAGGGATGTATTACTACGACTGGCAATCAAAGCGTTGGGCAAACCCAGAGGATTATCCAAAGCTCTCGTTGACGATGCATTCACAGTCGCCAGTGGGGACGCTGCGTTCTGAGGCGCTTGGGCTGCCGAAGGAGTTGCGTCCAACGCATAATGACCGGGAGCACATTACGATTGACCATGCACATCATGGTTCATATTACTGGGGACCGGCACTGCTTGCTGGGCGGCGCTTAGCGTATGATGGGTTGGCGGCTCGAGCGTTGTGGGCTACGATGGACCAACAGGATCGCTGGAATGGTGTGAGTTTACCGCCTGAGTGGGGAGGTCCAAATTGGCGAACTTTAAAGCCAGATCATACCACAGGAGTTGCTTGGTCTGGCATTGTCGGATATAACCAGGTTCGCAGTTGGGGTTGGGATCTGCGCGATATCGTGGATGCAGCTGCGATATTGCCGGAGAATTGGTCTCACAGAGAACTCTATGTTCGCAATGCGGAGGCGTGGCTCAATCATGCAGCTTTGGCTGCAGATATTCTCAATGCTCGTCACGGTGTAGGTTTTTTCCACTTACACACCTATTCGGGTGAACATACAGTGCCTTGGATGATGATGTTTGGTGTAACTGCCGTAATAACAGCGAGAAGTGCAGGGATTGCACCGGAAGCTACTGAAAAGCTCTTTTGTGAGATGGCTCGGTTTGTGGCAGGCGGGTTTACGCAGCCGGATAACTTTTATCGTCAGATCATGGCTGCCCGTGATATTCGCATGCGTAGTGGGAATCGCTATTTCAAAGGGTGGGCAGAAATTAAAGTTGAAAACCAAAAGCCTACTGGGCTATGGGATCCTATTCCTGACGACTGGTCTAAGGGGGTAAGTGAGCGGGACTGGCAGCGAAACATTCAAGTTGCATTAACTTATTTTGCAACGGACAGAAAGCTGCCGTTAGAAATTCGTGCAATGGCAGCGGATGCGTTAGTGCTGGCACGCTCAGAGCGGGGCAATCCGATAATTGACCAGCCAGCACTTGATCCGGAGGGATTTTTTGGCGGATTTGCTCAGACCAACTCGCTTATTGCCCCAGGACTGACTTGGAATTTGAATCGTGCACCGCAGATAGAGGTAGGGCAAGTTTTTGTAGTGCCTGGGGATGCAAAGCCGGGGACAATTGTTGGTGTGGTTAATTGGACAGGACCAACACCGCGCTGCTCAGCGCAGGGGCTGAATGCGCCAGAAGATGCCTTTGAGATAGTTGAACAGCCGGAAGGAAATCCATTTACGATATCGCGTGGTGGAGTGTTGCGATTAATGGATTCATTACCAGCGGGCACTTACACATTGAAGATTCGCGCTCGCACATATAGTCGTCCACGCGAAGGACCAGAGACGGTATACATCTCTGAGCCAGTTCCAGTGACGGTGAAAGTGACATCAGTAGCGCCATCAATTCCAAAGACCGGACCATATCGTGTGATGGAATCTCGTCCGGTTGGATTTGTCATTGCAGAGTTTTTTGTGTTAGGCAATCCTGGGGCGGTAGAGATTGTTTCAGGCAATAAAGGGGGATTATTTAGGGTCAGTTCTCCGCCGAAGAGACAGCGAGCGCAATTGCTGGTAGCAGCTCCTTTGGTAGGACTTGCGGGACAAAGCCGTGATTTAAGGGTGAGGGCAAAGAACCCTGCAGGTGTGGCTGAGCAGACAATACGCGTAGAGATAGCACCAGTTGTAGACCCACCGGCATTGGCACAAAACTTGATTTTAAATGTGGTAGAGACAAAAGAAGCTGGTGTGTTGGTTGGTGAGATTGCCAATGCTGGTGGATTGCCAGAGAAGGTGGCGATCGTAGCAGGAGACCCGTATAGGCAATTTACCGTGACCTTGGAAGGTAAGGCAATTCGTCTGCGAAGCGGTCCCAAAGGTCTAAAGCGACTGATGGTGCACGGTCCGCAGCGATTGTTGGCTAATCATACGGCTAAGTTAACAGTAGAAGCATCCAATGTTGCTGGAGATAGCGCAACGACAGTCACAGTCAATGTTCGTCACAACTCTGTCTTTGATGCAAAAGCGCCTAATGCGATTTTGCTTGGTGCTTGGTCAATAGCACGGCGGCTGATAAATCATTATCAGGGACCATTGATTAGGGTGAGGCGTTCATTAGACAATGCTGAAAAGGACATAGGGTTTGATGTCAACGGCGTTTTGGATGTGGCGGCATTGCTCGCTTTTGTGGGCGATTCAGATGGCTTTGTTGCCAGGGTCTATGATCAAAGCGCTGAGTCACTGCCAATGGTGCAGGAAGATGTGAATCAACAGCCCTGCATTGTGCGCAGAGGCAAGCTCATTGTTATCGGGGCTAACCGCCGCCCAGCTATGGAATTGGCATTGGATCGGACACAGAGTTTTCTTCAGGCAGGTCCTGGCATTCCTTATTTCATCACGGAATTTGCGTTTGCGCCGTGGGAACTGGCAATGGCTGTAGTTGTGCAACCGGCTAAAGTAGAAAATAGTTTAATCGTGCGGATGAGGAATGGGCGCAGTGACAGTGGTGCCGGTATCTTATCAGATGGAGGTATGTTCGTTTTTCGGGATGGCATGCCCGGGTTTGTCATTTCCGCCGCTAAGACCTATCAGCCTGATAAAACATATGTTCTGCTTGGTCGTTTGCAACGCGATGCCCCAAAGCCAGAACATCGTTCACGGTTCGTTATTTTTGGTCCAGAAGGTATCTTGGTAGGACATGGCGTATATAACCCCTTTGATTCATGGGGTAGTGAACTTGCTTGGGGGTGGTTTCGAGGATGCACGGCTGAGTTACTCCTGTTTCGGCGTTTAGGCATTGAAGAAGAGCGAGCTATTCTCGAAAATATGGCTGATTTTTACGGGATAAACTGAAAAAGCTTTCCCGACGGAGAAGGGACAAAACGAGGAAAGGAAGTTTTTCACCATCTGAAGGGGGCGCTCAGAAACTCCTAAACAGTTATGAGCTGAAGCCTGTAGGGTGATGGATGAGAGATTAAGGTAACATTGCAAACCTATGTAGCATCGTGGCTTATCCACAGCGGTCTTGAGGGCATACCACATGATGGATGAGGACATAAAAATGCCTCGGTTCAAAATAGGGCACGGTGTGGTGAGTCTAAAGAAACCGCTTTATCCTTTGTGAATGGAAAGCGCTTTTAAACCGACTGCAGATTTTTACAAGATGACTTCACTTAGGATTACCCTTTTCATAGATGGTGTGCTGCATATGGCAGTTGTAGAGCTCAATGAAGATGGAACAAAAGCAGCAGGTGTTGCTGCCATTCCAGTTTTGGAAAGAGCGCCATTACAAAAAGAACGATTCACTCTCGCTGCCGACCGTCCGTTCTTCTTCACCGTTTGCGACTTCCTTGACTGGATTTGTTTTGTTTGCCGGCATCGTGAACAGACCTTGAAAATTTGGGGCAAGGATTCTGACAAGCCTAAAAATCTCAACACCGATTTTACGCCACTTCGCTTTCGCTTCGTGGCTAACTACGAACCTAACCTTCTTTACTCAAAAGTTTGTTTGTAGTAAGGCACGGAGCGAAGCGGAGTGCTGTAATTGAGTGCAAGGTGCAAAATAAGACAACAGCGCTGCACTCAGCACTTTGCACCCCGCACCGATTTTACCAACTGCGTAACTCCTAATTTGTTCAAAAACCGTAGGGATGGACGAAGGTCTTCCCGAAAAAGTCATCAAAGCCCGAAAATACGGACGGCTTTTATAAGTGCGTAACTCCTCACACAAGCGACAAACTTATGTGTGGTGCAGTGAGGATGAGAGAAACCGCGTTGACAATTTTGATGGTGGCAGTCGTCATCTTGAGTTTATCCGATTTCAAAGCACGAGGTGAGAACGAAATGGCTGCGTGGACGGCAAAGTGGATTTGGGTTA
>JANXAS010000105.1 GCA_025062195.1 Armatimonadota bacterium | reverse complement strand
TGGAGAGCCAAAATACAAACTCATCGGTAGGTTGCAACCCATGAACAGCTTCGGTTGCAAATAAGATGTTCAAGTCTTAAGCCTATTCATGCATCGTCACTATTCAGTATAGTAAAAAAAAGAGAGGCTTGTCAACCTCAGTGTTTTGTGAGTGGCAGAGGGCTTGCAATAAGGTGCGAGCGAATCTGGGCGCAAATGTGCAAGGGGGCTTCGGAGTGAAACAACCGATAAAAGTGGAAGCCATCCGTGGACGAATAGTGGAAGCATCACATATTGTTCATGCTATCGCTTTGGGTGAGGACGGGAGTGTTGTTGTTTCATTTGGTGATGTTGACCTTATGACATATTGGCGAAGCGCTGCAAAGCCATTTCAAGCCATTGCGTTAGTAGCCACAGGCGCAGCTGAAGCCTTCAAACTAACTTTGAAGGAGTTGGCTATTGCCTGTGGCTCTCACTCGGGAAGCGCTGAACATGTCTCTTTGGTAAAGATGATGCTCTCAAAAGCCGGCTTGACAGAAGCATACCTCAAGAATGGCACACACGAGCCATTTGATGCCGTTGAGCGGGAGCGCCTAATACGCAGTGGCGAAAAGCCTTCCTCACTGCATAGCAATTGTTCCGGCAAGCATGCAGCAATGTTGATTGCCTCAAAGCACATTGGTGCACCGTTGGAAACTTATATTGAGCCAACTCACCCAATACAGTGTCTCATTGCCCAAGTGCTCATAGAGGCAACTGGCTGTAACGACCTGCCGGATACTTTAGTCCCAGATGGATGTGGTGCACCAAATTGGGCATCACCGTTAAATTCAATAGCATTGGCGTTTCATCGCTTTGCGACGGGCAAGCTATCGTTAAAAGATGCAACAGCAAGGTTGTTTGATGCAATGGCACAACACCCAGACATGATAGCTGCCAAGGGGCACTGGAACACACGCATAATTGAAGCAACTCGTGGTGAGTTCATCGGTAAAGGTGGTGCTGAAGGATTGTTTGCGGGTGCATTCCGCAATGGGCGAAGCATTGCTATCAAAGTTCAAGATGGCAATCATCGTCCTTTGCCGATTGTTGTTGTAACGCTGTTTAAACAACTTGGGTGGCTTAGTGACGGAGAAATAGTTGAGTTGGCTGATTTTGAGAGAACGCCTCTAAAGAACTTGCGTGGCGAGATTGTTGGCGAGATGAGGGTAGTCATCCCATGATGAGGTTGATAAAGCTCAAAATATCATGGGCGCCCAACTTTCACTTAGTTTATAGTGAGCCACTTTTCAAACATTTTGGCTGAGCCGAAACTTTGTTGTCCAGGTTCGTAGTTAGCCACGAAGCGATAGCGAAGTGGCGTCACAGTTTGTCCCTTGCCCCATGTTCCATGTCCCATATTCCGTGTCCCATGCCCCGTGTTCCATTTTTGACGGCACTACGCTTCGCTTCGTGCCTTACTACGAGCCACCTTGACGACAATGCTTGTAGTTAGCCACGAAGCGATAGCGAAGTGGCGTCACAGTTTGTCCCTTGCCCCATGTTCCATGTCCCATGTTCCGTGTCCTATGCCCCATGTTCCATTTTTGACGGCACTACGCTTCGCTTCGTGCCTTACTACGAGCCACCTTGACGACAATGCTTGTAGTTAGCCACGAAACTTGTAGGGTGAAGCTACTGCCGAGCCAAAACTTTGTCTTTAGGTTCGTAGTTAGCCACGAAGCGATAGCGAAGTGGCGTCACAATTTGTCCCTTCTCCCTTGTTCCATGTCCCATGAGGCTATCCATTTGACACAAGTGCGAAATTAGTGGATGGCGCTCCCTCAAATGTAATGAAAATATGCAGTAGCTGTGCAGTTTTGGCTTGCCGTAAGACGAACCCAATGCGCGCTAAAGCCCTCTGGGAATTCGTGATGGATATACTTCCTTGGCGGAACTGGAATAACATCATAAACCTTCCAGGTGCCGTCGCCTAAGAAATCTACCTCAACTGTGAACCAGACTACGTCGTCAGCATCGTGATAAAGATGCAAACATTTACTCTCAAAGCCAGTCATCAGAAACGGCTCTGAAGGCACCTTCGCTTTAATTGGTGTTTCCCAAAAAACGCCGCCAAATCCTTTCGGCTTGCCGAAGCACCATAGGTCATCTGTCTTACCGAACCATAGTCCACTTTGTGGTTGCCCAACATTCCACATATTCCCGACCGGAGAGACCTGATTCCCAGCCAAGACAAGCAATCCATTCCATGAGCAAAAGTCGGGTATGACGCGAAGGTGAGTGCATATTGGGCGAAGCACAAGGAATTTGTCACCGTAAAGTATTGACGGCATTTCATAAAATATGCCGTGACAATCCAAAAGCCATCTTTCCGTCTCAACTTCACGAATGCGCCACCATTCGGTTAGCCATGTATGGTCAAAGGCGTGTGTTGCCTTTGGCAGACGGTAAGTGTGCCATTTACCGTTGACGAAAATTTTGAGCAACGCTGATGCTTTATCCCAACCAAGCGCATATATGGCATCTGATAAGCTTTGTCTGCCCATAACCTCAACGAATGGCTTTGTCTCAACAATTCGCCATTGCTTGCCATCCCATTCGGCAAGCCTACCTGCAGAAGGCTTCCCAGCAAAGTCCTGTTCGTTGTATGTGTTGTTTGCGACAACAATCCGCCCATTAGCCGTCCAACCGCCTTTGAAATGCGCACCACCAGAGGGCAGTTGTAATTCCTTCGTCAAATCAAATAGCGTTTTGGCTCGCAGCGTATTAAGGTCAACCTCAATCAGCAATCCTTCCATAGTCAAAAACAGAAGTTTGTCTTGCGGGTCTTCATGGTGCGCCATTGTCGCCGTAAGACGGTGCTCACAAATCGCCTTAATCGTAGTGACATTACCATCGGCGTCAATCAAATGTGGTCCAATGATGCAAAGGTTAGTTGGTGGATGTATTAAGCGATTGGCATAAGTTCCGACAACGCTTTCAGGATGCTTGTGAAGTTTGAAAGTATCGTCAACGAAGAACAAGCCAGTGCCAGCACCTGTGCCCCTTTTGTGCGAGACATAGGTTATGAACCAGAGTTTGTTTGCCCAAGGCATTAAAGCACCGATGCCGCTTTCGCTTCGTGGCTTATGTTCTGCCTTTGGTGTCAACTGCGGTATAACGCCACTTATGCACATTGGCGATGTTGACTCTTGGGGCAACTTCTCAGGTTGCTTACCTTGCACTCCCATTGCTTGTCCGCCAACAATGCCGATGCCCATCATTTTCAACAACCATCGCCTTGTCATTCCTTCATCACCACACAGTAATAAGTGCAGGCATAAGCGCGCTCATTTTCGTGCACACTTTGTGTGCTGCTACTGCACAAACCAATACAATTCTGTGGGGACTTCGCCCGAGAAGCTGCAGGAGTAACCTTTAGCCACGACCGAAATTTGCATGAGTGCCTTTAGCCACAAAACTGTAGGAGCAACTTTAGCCATCACCAAAATTTGCATGGATGTCTTCAGTCGCAAAGTTGCATGATTGGCTTCAGCCACGACCAAAATTTGCGTGAGTGCATTTATCCACGACCAAAGAAAATTGAGACATTGCAAACACCCATGCCATTAGCCAAGCTAAAACCTAAAATTGCGCATTTGAGTGGTTTTAACTGCGCTATGCACCTGGCTTTCGTTTTATCCAAACGGTGAATGCACTTCCCTTCGCGCCGGCATGCGCAAAGTCAGTTAGGCGAAGTTTGAATTTGCTTTCCTTCCCCAATATGATGCCATCGGTCTCAAATGCCGCCTCGCCTGCCCACAGCGCACTGCTGCCAGAAATTGGGGCAATTTTTAATGGTAGCTTTTCAGCATCCTCACTTGGCATGCTTATAGCATCCAACGGTCTTGCCTCGGCAGGCAAGTGCCGCTCATCAACAGCAAGCACAAGCGGACCATACATTAATGCCATTTTGCCCTCGTTTGTATGAGTCCCAATAACGGTGCGAAGCTTCATCGTGAACTCCAATCTCACTTCATCATCACTACGCCATTTGCGTTTCAACTCATGGTAACCACTTCCCACTAACTTCATTTGCTTTCCATTGATGATAACCCTCGCCTCACCACACCATTCTGGCACTCTAAAGCGCAGAGCAAATTCCGTTGGCTTTACAGGGTGCAGCCGAAGAGTAACACCACCATCATACGGGTAGTTTGTCTCCTGAGAAATGGCTATACCTCTGTCGTCCAAGCTTAACCGCCCTCTCACATAAATGTTGCACTTTATTCCGCCATCCTGATCCAATGTGTAAACAAATGTCGGAAGCATTGCAATGCCTCTTGGTCCGCTGGATGCACAGCAATTGATGTCGCTTCGGTATTGCTTCTTGCCCTCCAACGGCGTAAAGTAACACCACCGGTCGCCATTTGGATGTTGTGCAGCAAGCAAGTGATTGAAGACGATGCGCTCAGCTATGTCCATGTATTTTGCTTCACCAGTGAGGCGGAAGAGTTCAAGCGTAAGTTGAAGCAGTGTGACAGTTGCGCAAGTCTCAGAGACTGCACCATCATTCGGAAGGAAGTAATCATCTTGAAAGTGCTCTCCAAGGCTTGTCCCGCCAGTCACATACATTCGCTTTTGAACGATGTCATCCCACGCCCTTTGCGCTGCCAGTAGCAATTGCTTGCCCTCTTCCTCATTGCCCTCGTCGCGCAGCACTCGGTAAAGCTCTAAAGCACCAACAAGGCAGCTCATCATTTCGTAAGCTTTCCCATTGGCGGTCTTACGGACATTGCCATGAGTCAGCAAGCTGCTCAACAGTTTTGGTCCGCGTGGTGAGTTCTCCCATGCCCAGACAATGTATCGGCAGAAGTCAAGGTAGCGCTTATCGCCTGTAGCCTTATAAAGCCAAACCATCGGTTGAAGTATTGACCCTGAAGCCATCCCGACATGAGTGCTTCGTTCCATCAAGTCCAGCTGTCCTTCGCCCGTCCCAAAGGTTCGTAAAATCAAATCGGCAGCCTTACATGCAGCCTCAAGAGCCTTTTGTTTCAATTCACCATCAATTGTCCTCTGTCTCGCATCTCCTACCACGCTAACATAACTTAGCAACCCGATAAGCACATACTTATGCACCCAAACATCCCACCCTCGTTCCTTCTCCATCGTCCACCTTGTTGGAGCATCATATGTTCCCAAGTAGCCGTCTGGCTCTTGTGTTGCAATCAACTCACGCACTATACGCTCAATCTTTTCCTTCAGCTCCCGGTTGCCCGTATTAATCCAAGTCAAGACAGCAGCATGAAGCCATTTGCCAACATGCTCTCCAATCCATGCTTGTATTCCTGGGCGCTTTCGGAAACCGCTGAGAAGCGCGTCTTCACTCAGGGCGAGCAACCGGTTTCGCTCATTCATTTGGAAACGATGCCCAAGCAAACCATTTAGCTGCACGGCATACGGCGGCACCAACGAAGTTGCATCACCTACATTCTTTTGCCTCGCCATCGTCATCCACCACCCAGTGGCAATCATTGTGATTAAAGTTACGCTCACAAATGACAGTGACCACTTCATCGCACTCACCCATTAAACTTCGGTCAAAGCGACCCATATACTGCTTGAGTCTAACCACTTACGCTACTTTAAAATTAACGCAACATCGCTTGTGTAGCATCAGGGCTTGCCAAGTATGGTCGTTCAAACTGCATCGCTCATAAATTGCACAAGTGGCTTCAACTACGAGACTATAGGAGACCAAAATTTGCTCGAGTTAGCCACCAAGCTGTGAGGGCGA
>JANXAS010000104.1 GCA_025062195.1 Armatimonadota bacterium | reverse complement strand
TCCGTCCCGCCCGACATCTCGGACAAGTTGCTGCTTGACATGGGGGGCGCCAGCAACAGCCCAAAAATCTGGGATTCCGTCGCCGTTTTCGTCACGCTCAAAATCCCCGTTCGGCACAAGGTTAGTTTGAGCTGCTGCAGCGCTACAAAGCAGCAAACTCAGCATCAAGCATTTCATGATGCAGTTCGTAATTAGCAACGAAGCGTCAGCGCAGCGGCGTTTATCTGCACCTTGAGGGCACTCCACTTCGTTTCGTGCCTTACTACAAGTCCTTCTAAACCATAACCACTGCATCGCTACCACCTCTGCATGGGCAAACAAAGTGCACACAGAATTCTTAAATCAGGTTTTTACCTGCTCCCAAGATGATATGAATGCATGTAGATTTTTGGCGGACTATCGTCCGCACTATGATTATAGCACATGAAATGCGCCTGAGAAGCTTAACGGACGATTTTATTTGCCACCCAAATTTAGGGCACACGAAATGTGCCCAAATAGTTTAACGGACGGATTTCATCTGCCTTCACCATCTGTCAAAGTTATCCCACGCAAAACTGTTGGTGTTTCGTTATCTACGGTCACAATCCAATTCCGTTGCTTATCTCGTAAAACGAGCATTTTCCAACCCCAAATCCTGCCGATAAAGTGCAACCGCTTTGCAAAAAGCCAAACTTCATCCCGACAAGTTTCAAAATCAATTGAAGGATTAACTATAATGGGTCTTGCAACCTCTTTGACAGGCAACTGTGTTGCCTGCCAGCCTTCAAGTGAGGGTCTCAGCCACCAAAACTTGCCATTAACTTCAGCGATAACTTCGTCGGATTTGTCGCCATCTAAATCACACGGAGTGATAGTAGAAATCCGGAAAGGAATTTTCCAACAAATTTCGTAAAGCTTCGGGTGAGTTGGTTTGTTGATTGACTAAATAAACCAGAGCAAAAACAAACCAATGCTTATAAGAATTAACCATCGCCATCGCATGGCTTTTCACCTCATACTGCTACTTTGATTTGCCCAAATGAATGGCATAAATTCACCCGTTGCTGACAAAATTGTTGGCGGAGTGTAAACCCTCATTATATATTTTACGACTTCAATGGTTTAACTGCCATAAGTCTGTCGGTTCGTAGTAAGGCACGAAGCGAAGCGTAGTGCCGTCAAAAATGGAGCATGGGACAAAGACAAATTTAGGACGCCACTACGTTGTCGCTTCGTGGCTAACTACGAACCTGAGCAATTTTTAACGCCATTCCGCTTTCGCTTCGTGGCTAACTATGAACCTGAACAACAAAGTTTGTAGTAAAAACGAGGATTGATTTTGTCTTACCTTAAAAGCCACACAGACTTGCGATGGGGGAATTTTCCCCAAAAATTGGGGAAAATGGGATCGGTGGGCGACTTTTCTTTTTCCATCCACCATCGTCCCAAGACAAACTTACCAAACAAAAATTTATCGGGTGAATTTGCAACTTTCGTTTTTGGTGAATTTTCGTCTGCCCCACAAAACAACACTAAATTCGTAACCGCTATGCAGTATATGCTGCAAAGCGATGGCAAAATGGTATTTTAATTCCCGTGCCCAACCTTTGATAGCACTCAACTTTGCTCTATGCCTTTACTGCCAAACTTTGGGTGGTTGCTTCATACCAGCGCCGATGAAGAAACTTGTATGTGGTGCCTGCATGTAGCCCATAGTTTGCAAAGCAACATCAATCCGGTAAATTGGGTCGTGCATGAGAGTGTAAAGGCGAGTCTTTGCAGGTATCGTAGTTGTGTAAATTCGCAACTCGCCATCATTGTAAACAATGAATTCCTCACGCCAGTCGCCCAAGATGTCACCATATGCCAAAGGCGCATTGTAAGCACCTTGAGCCGTGGTTGTGAGCAAGTTGACGGTTTGCGCCTTTTCGTAGTCCCACTTGCCAATCCATAAATTCCCGCGCCAAACATCCAATAACTCGCGGAGCAAATCACCATCCCACCAAATGCCGAAGTTACATGGTGGCAACCTTCGTTCTGGATAAGAGATTATGACCTCTCCCTTTGCACTAAAAAGCCATCTTGCACCGCCACCTGCGCCCCAGCACTCCATGCCAGAGTATCGTGGGTCAATGTCAGCAGCCATTGCACGACCAACATCTCCTGTTGTTGGCTCATGTGGACTCCACAAGATTTTACCAGTGCGAGCACAGTGAAGCTCAACTCCCATGCCTCGCGATACACGAGGACTTTCATGGCAAGCAAAAACTTCAAGTCCTATGCGTTCAGGGTCTATGTCTGACAAGTGAAATCTATCCCCGTGCCCCAACCCAGTCGTGTAAACTTCCTTTCCATCATCATCGATCAACATGCAACCGTGCAAAATTTCATCTTTGCTATCACCGTCAACATCGCCGATGCGGACATTGTGGTAGCCTTGCCCCCACCACTCTTTTGGTAAATTCTCATTGCTCCAAGCCCATCGCTTGACAAGTTTTCGTTCTCGGTAATCCCACACCTCAACCTTTGTTAATGCATAGTAGCCACGAAAGACAACGATGCTCGGTCGCACACCGTCAAGATAAGCAACAGCGAGCAAGTTGCGATTGACTCGGTTGCCATAATTATCACCCCAATCAGAGATGCGACCTCGTGCAATCCAAGGCGCCCTTGCAAGTTCCTTCCCCGTAAAGCCATCAATAACCGACAAAAACTCCGGACCTTCAAGCACACTCCCACGCTCGTTTCGGTAATCGGTTCGTCCGTCACCATCAGTGTCGCCGATTTTTGTCCCATCACCGAAAATTGTTCCTTCAGCAGTTTTGCAAATGATTTCTGCCTTCCCGTCCCCGTCAAGGTCGTAAACGACGATCGGGAAGTAATGAACGCCAAGCTCAATGTTCCAACCTAAATCCATACGCCAAAGGAAAGTGCCATCACGCAAATAAGCTTCAACCTTAAAAGTTGTCGAACTTGGGACGACTCTTGCCGGGTCTTTGCCACCAGCGGGTCTAATGACGACGAAATCGTATTCGCCATCTCCGTCAAGGTCACCGATACCGACTCGGTGAGCCGACAAATTTTCGTCCGGGTTTGGGAGAGGTTTTAGTGGAATCGCAATATATTGTCGCACCGGCGCATTTGCAGTCAACTCAAACGGTTGACTTGGTGCACCTTCCTTGCCATTGACAATTGCTCGGACAAAGTATTTTATGGGTTGGCTCAGGTCAACACCTTCGTCAACGAAATCAGTCGTGACAGTTATTGGCTTTTCATTAACTTTGACAGGTTTTAAGTTGCCGACTTGCCGGTAAAGGTTGAAAGCAATATCATCAGGGTCAGTTGCAAACAATCTCCAACTGACATAGATGCGCCCATCGCCAAGTGGAATTGCCACTACGCCGCGCCCCAACCGCTCCATCATGCGAACTTGTAGCGATGGTTTAAGGGGCAAGATCAACAACAAAATTGAAAAGCAAATGAAAAAGGCGACAACATTGGGAATACAAATTATGCTTTTGTGAGCCAATTTTTGCGCTACTTTCATTTTCCATCACCCAACCAATTGCACTTGTGCAAAGTTGGAAGAACTTCACTCCGTTTGACAGCAATATCAATAAAAGCACCAACAGAGCAACAATCCAATAAATACCGACAAAAACGAACCATGTATGGAGCTTAACAGCTGCCCATACACTGAACTGCGTAACTTCCATCCTCGTTCAAGAATCAAAGTTATGCCAGCCGTGATTTCAAGCGACCTTGAGAGAACCCCGCAATGGCAGGGAAATCTGCCAAAAATTTGGAAGATTTCGTTTGCCCCCACCTGTTGGAAAGTGAAAAACTTTCAACATCTGTTGAAAACTCAACTTATGCAACATGACTGCTGTTTAAATCACGAAACGACAAAAACCCTCACAATGTGACATTGCCCTTTGTGAGCGACAAAAGTTTGAAAGCAAATTTGCAACCTCGTCCCTTATGGACAACGGAATTACTCTTTAACACAAACTTCGTTGATTAGGTTCGTAGTCAGCCACGAAGCGATAGCGAAGTGGCGTAAAAATTAGTGCGGAGTGTGATATGCTGAGTTCAAAGTTGTTGTCTTATTTAGCACCTTGCACCCCGCACCTTACACTCAATTACGGCACTCCACTTCGTTCCGTGCCTTACTACGAACTCATAGCCACCAAGTTCGTAGTTAGCCACGAAGCGAAAGCGTAGTGGCGTCCTAAATTGTCCCTTTTCCCTTCCCCCTTTGCTCCATGTCCCGTGCCTCATTTTTGACGGCACTCCACTTCGCTCCATGCCTTACTACGAACCAATGGCACTAAAAGAAAAGAAGAAGCACTATGAACTTCAAAGCCCTCTCATTTTGCTGGCACTAATTGAAACTCGTAAATTGTCGGCCCCTCGCTTGCCTCAAAAATGTCAAGTCTCCAATAGCGAGCAAAAACTGGACGGAACTTTCGCACGAAGTTTGCACCTATCTTCGTCCCAGTTATCACTGTTTCCCACTCGCTATCCCTTCTGCACTTCAAAGCGAATTTTTTGACCCTCTCTCCAAACTCCACTGCCTCCATTATCCTGACTTCGGCAATTTTCATTGGCTTGCCTAAGTCAACTTCAAGCCAAGCAGAGTATATTCCGAAGTCCGTTGCCCAACGAGTCGTTTCGTCTCCATCCACAGCCCTCTCTGGTCCAAAATTTGGGTCGTTTAAGTAAACGTTGGATGCTTGGGCTTTCGGGACAGCAAGTTGCGGTCCTTGTCGAGGAGCGATGTCCATCGCCAGTCCATCCAAGTCAAGTCGGACAACGGTGATAAGTTCACGCTGGTATTTCGGCGGAACAATAACCGTTATCGCTTTCTCGTCCTGGACAACTTTTAACTCCCCACCCGTTAACAATTTTGCCTTGACAATTTTCCTCTCAATGGGTGGGAACACCAACCTGTCACCGTCCCAGTTGAGTATATTCAGGTAAATCGTGTTGTCTTTGCGAGTGCTTGCTCCCCACCTGCCAGGCAAGAAAGGACCGCCTCGTGTCCCATAAATGCTTTCCCCGAACTTTTTCAGCCATGCCCCGATTTCCTTAAGCCTTTGTGCCTGTTTCCCTTCAATTTCGCCTTCGGACATTGGACCAATATTGAGAAGCAGGTTGCCATCGCCACCAGCACAACTTACAAGCAACCTCAAACATTCGCGTAATGATTTTATTCGGTCGTTAGGCTTCCATGCCCATTGAGTTCCGAGAGTTATACAACTCTCCCATGGTCGGGTCAAGTTGAAAGCACCAACTTGCTGTTCGGGTGTGTCATAATCACCCGGCAAGCCAGAGCGGTTGTTCACAATCGCATTGGGCAAAATTCCATGGATTAACTTCATCAACTTCTCCGCTTGCCATTCCTGCGGTGAGTGTTCCCACCCACCATCAAACCATATGCCGTCGGGACGATACTTTTCGCAAAGTTCTCGGATTTGACCGAACATGAATTCAAGGTAGCGGGCAAAATCCCGTTGACGGTTGGGTGGGTCTTGAATGTAATCGGGGCGAGGAAGATATTGCGGATGATACCAATCGCAAAGTGAGTAGTAGAACATGATTCGCAAACCCTCTTTGCGGCAAGCCTTAACTAACTCACCAACAAAATCTCGCTTTGCAGGCGTGTTCATGCTGTCGTAATCGGTTAGCGCACTGTCAAACATAGAGAAACCGTCATGATGTTTCGTCACAACGACCACATACTTAGCCCCAGCATCCTTGAACAACTTTGCCCACTGATTCGGGTTAAATTTTTTGGGGTTGAAGTGCTTGTAAAGGTTGTCATAAATTTCAACTGGAACTTGCCTGCCTCTTGACCACCCTATCTCTGTCCCAACTAAACTGACCGG
>JANXAS010000103.1 GCA_025062195.1 Armatimonadota bacterium | reverse complement strand
AAAAACGAAAAAAACGAAAAAAACGAAAAAAACGAAAAAAACGAAAAAAACGAAAAAAACGAAAAAAACGAAAAAAACGAAAAAAATAAGAGGGCAGGGCTACTGCCCTACCGAGAAATTGAGACGGAAAAATTCGGCACGCCATTAGGCGTGCCCTACGAAAAATGGGACTTACGAGCCGAAAAGCTGACAGCGCATTACCAGCACACTTCGGAGTAAAGAGCGAAAGAGAAATTTACATGCACGGGGGATGATACTTCCTGCCGAACCAAAATTCAGGCAAATAGGCAATGGAAAGTGGACAAATACATAACACTTTAACTTACTTATAGGTTTGCCTCCACTAAAACCTTTATAAATAACCTTTTGAGTAAAAGGCATTCGTTCTTTGCTCAAAAGTCTGTTAGTTCTTTGTTCTTAGTAAGGCACGGAGTGAAGCGGAGTGCCGTAAAAATGGGACACGGGACAAGGGACATGGGGCGATTTAGGACGCCACTTCGCTAACGCTTCGTGGCTAACTACGAACCTTAACAACGAAAGTTTTTGGCTCGGCAGAGCCTCGCCCTCCCAGCTTCGTGGCTAACTACAAGCCTGACCAACAAAGCAGCTTTTTGCTCTTTGGCAGTAGCATCGCCCTCCGAACTTTGTAGTAAAGAGCGAAGGCGTTTTAGCGATGCAAATAGCATAAATGATACATGCACATATGAGAGATTTTAGATACAAACAAAATAGCTTTAAAAATTTTCGTGGCTGAAGTTTATACTGTTTTCAGAAATTGAGGCATCGTCTAACTTTTGTCAGCGCCGTGGCTTGTCCACGAAGTTTTTCCAAGGATGCAAGTGGAAACAACATCGGCATAACTTGGCAACATAATTGCGAGGTGATGAAAGGTGTTCAACCGAAGCGAAATTTTGATAGCCATTTTAACGGCAAGTTTTTGCCTACTTGCAGCTTTTATTTATGGTGGAGCTGCTTTTCAAACCGACAGGCAGTCAAAACCCTCTGGGCTTTTTAGCAAGCAAGTCAACCCGAATGACCCATCATTTCCATCACTTCGCGATTATTTGGTCATTTTGGAACGCTTCCCAGCATATGCTGAGCGTGGATGGCATAGAAATTATTTAGGGCATAAAAACTTGGGCTATTTTGGTGATGGGAGAAGCGACGAGAATGGTATGCGAACTTTGGGCAATTTCATTCTTGTGTATGCGTATCTTGCAACGAGGGCAGATTATGACCCATCTGTTTCTGGCGTTTCAAAGGATGTGATAAAAGAGCGTGCACTTTCAGCAATTCGCTATATGATTCGGACTCACCTAACTGGAGATTTGAAGTGCACTGATGGCCGCCAGTGGGGTAACCATTGGCAATCGGCATGGTGGACAAGCCGAATGTTGGGTGGGGCAACATTGCTGTGGAATGAGTTAACGGATGAAGAGAGGGTTAAAATCCAAAAAGTGGTCGTTTATGAGGCAAACAGACACATTGGATTGATGCCAAGGGTTGGTGAATATTTTGACACAAAATCTGAGGAAAATGCTTGGGATAGCGAAATTCTGGCTTGGGCATTAAATCTATATCCAAATCACCCAAACTCAGAGAAATGGCGTGAGGCATTTAATAGACTGTGTCTTAACACATTCTCTGTTGAAAGTGATATGAATGACGAACGCATAATTGAAGGTAAGCCTTTAAAGGAATGGGTTGGTGGAGCGTGTGTTCATCCGGATTTTACCATTGAAAATCACGGTTTCTTCCATATCTGCTACATGGCGTGTCCTCTTCATTCGTTTGCTTGGAATTACTATATTTTTCGCCGATTCGGTCGCAAGCCACCAGAGGTAATTTACCATAACGCGCGTGAAGTTTGGGAAAGATTGAAACAGTTTGCACTGTGGCGTGGGCAGTTTGCCTATGTTGGCGGGAAGGATTGGCCAAGATACGCATATGGGCTTTACTTCATCTTGCCAGCTTTGGTTCATTTCCAGCAAGTCTTTGGCGATAGAGATGCACGGTTGATTGAAAGGCTTCGCGTTGCCACATTTGAGTTTGAGCAAAGGATTCATGGCGATGGTTCGTTTTTCTCCGGGCGCTTTACGAGAGGGCAAACAAGCCGATGGCCAGCGGAATGGGAAACTGATGCTGCTGCAAATTTGGCTATTTCTGCCCTAATTCACGGATTTAATCAGCCGCCAATACCACCAAAAAGTTTGGAGGATTTCTCCTCGGAAAAAATTGGCACATTTTACGGGAAATATTCCCAGTTCATTCTGAGAAGAGATAAACAAAGATTTGTCTCATGGTGTTGGAGAGCACATGCAGGGCCAGCAACTGGATTAATTTGCTCAGATATAGGTGAGGATATGTTGGAATGGAATCACAACCTGTGCGGGAATATCGTTTTAAATGGCGTAAAAAGCCATGTTTCTGTTATGGCTCACAGGGAGGAAATTTTTGACAATGGATTTGCAACATTTGGCATCATTGAACATGGTCTAATTGAGCCCAAAAAGCCCTCACCTTACAGGTTGGTTGTAGTTGATGATAATGTTCCAACTGCTGAAATATTGGCAAAAAACCACCCATTATTTAACGTGCCCAATCGCATATCCTCGCTGAAAGGATTGACAGATGTGGACAGCATAACTGAAGCTGGCGAGGGTTGGAATGTGCTTGCAAGGAATAACCGAGGCGGTCCTTCCATTTTAGAGGCGAGAATTGGGGAAGGAATCTTTATAATTTCCATGACAAACATGGAGGAAATGTGCACTAAAGGTGATAGCATGGCGAAGGAATTAATGGAAAACTTGCTCACTTATGTCAAGGCGAGGGAAAGACCCTGTGGCTATGTTCGCGGCGAAAGATTTCTTGAAGAGGCGCTAAAATTTATGGGTGTCAAATTTGAGCTTTTGGATTTAAATCGCCATGATATTTCAAAATTTGGTGTAATTTTCATTGACAGGAGTGCTGCAAGAGTTTTGCCACATTATCCAAAGATTTTGGAGTTTGTTAGTAATGGCGGGGTAGTTGTTCACTCCGTCATTCAGGATAAAGGATGGATTTCAGACGCAATTTCTGAGAAAAAGCCAGCAGCCGTGCTTCAATTCTTGGCGTGGGTCGCAATCCCAGATGGAAGAAGTGCCCTTTTAATTGGATTGTGGAGAGCAAATAAAGATGTTACGGTGCAGTTCCTTGACCTGCTTGATTGGCGAATTGCTAATGATATTTTCAATGGATGCCAAAGACAAGTATATAGTGGTGATAAGGAGCTGCAAATGGTGAGAATTTTCGGAATTATTGGGAAAAATTTGGGAGAAATTTATCTGGAGAGCAATTGGCTAAATATTGACAACGATATAGGCGTTGCTCTGTGGGCGCCTAATGCTAAATTACGCATACTTGATACACCTGAAAGACTTGCTCCAGCAAGAAGCCTCTGCTATGCAAGGATTCAACCAATTCTTTTGAAAACTCCGGGAAAGTTTTTGTCGGGGCATGTTATCGCAAAATGCGTCTTCCTATTTCGCACAAGAGTTAGCCCAAAGGAAACAGAAGAAATGGCAAAAGAGCTCAAAGTTAATTGGGATGGCGCTGCTGCCACTGTTCAATTTGAAGGGGCTGACAAACGGCAGTATACAGTTTCAGCGCTACTTTCGGAAAACGGGTGGGTAAAATGCCAGTCCAAGTAGCATCTAAATGTCAGCATGACTTCAATCTTGGACAACAAAAATATTTTTGCAGCGTTAGAGGTTAAATTTAACAACCGTTCAGAAATCTTCGTCGCCAAAATGTAACAATGCCACAAGAGCAGTTTATAGTGTTGTAGCATCTCCGACGACCGTTTTGAAACTTCTGCCGCCTATGAGTAACTTCACTGTGAGAAGTGCGGGCATTTATCTGATGTCGAATTTGAAAGGACTTAGAAGAGAACAAGTCCGAAATCTTGTAAATTGGGCTGCAAGTGAAAGGTTAAAGATGACATTTAACCCATGGTTTGTTAAACTTCTGTCGTTCATAGGGCGATGCTGCAAACGAATTTGCAGTATCATGGCTTGCCCATGATGGAAGTTTGTGACTTTTGTCCAATTTTGTTTTCTTTTAGGTTTCTCTTAGGGTGCGCCTTTGATATGCCAAATTTTTTCAGCACCTTGAATGGCAATACCAATGGCTTGCCGATTTTTCCGCCGGGCAATAGAAAAACCAAAGAATTTCCTTTTTCTTGGCTGAAAGCCAATTCTGAATTTCTGGTCACATTTGGGCAAAGAGCAGTGCATTTTTGAGTGCGAACTTGCGAACTGGATTGAGCGTTAAAAGTTGAGCGCTGCCGGCTCACTCCCTTTCTGCCTCCCTGCAGATGCTTACGCGCCTACTGCCTTTACTACTTCGGCATTAAAAGGGCATGGAAAGGATGAAGGCGAATGAGACATCTACAAGCATCAAGGGCTGTTGCCGTCGCCCAACCGCACAAAGGAAGCAATGCTTTGACTTCATCTTTTGCTCCCATATCAGTCAAAGCATCCAAAACTTTTGGCAACCCTTCTTTCCTTTCACCAAAGATTTGTTTTGCGAACTCAACTGCTTGATGATGCAATCCCGACCGAGCACAGTTTCGGCAACTTCCCAAAATCGGTAAAAACTGGCTGCTTCTTGTGCTGCATACCATGCTTGATTTAGCACCTCTTTCGCCCTATCTTTCAACCCTATTTTGCAATCTCTTCTGCAATTTCCTTAAGTGCCCATGAATGCTCACTTGCGTCTACAATTTTTCTTGCAACTTCTATCGCTCGCTCAAACTTTCCTGCTTCCGCCATCACTGCTGCAATTTCCTTAAGCGCAATTGAGCGCTCTCTCGCATATTTAATCCTCTCTGCAACTTCCATCGCTTGCTCAAAACAACCTTTATCTGCCAACTTGACAGCAGGGGAATGCAAACCTTTGTCATCTAACACCTGCAAACCCACTCTTGCCCAACCTTCAACTGCATCAAATCACCAAGCAGGAACACTGCTATTTCTTTCTGCCATTTGCCATCAAAACCCTCCCCCAACTTCTCCAAAGTTTTCCCTTTCCACCATTGCAAAATCTCGTCTAAACACCTTTTCGCCCATTCACGCTCCCTTTCGTTTCCCTAACTCCAAGCCAAAATCAGAAGCCACAAAGTTCCCAACTTATAGTCCCTTTCAAGCCTTTGCTTTGCTAACCTTATTGCCCTTTCTTTTAGCCCCTCTTTTGTGCCTGCAAAGGCGTTTCTGAACCTTCAACCCTTTTTGTGTGTCTTAATAGCACTCAGCCATCTCTTTGGGCAAATTGCCTTTTATGGCTACATCAAGAGCGAGTTGATGGGTTTGAAGGGGCGAGTCGGGTTCATAGGGCAAAATTTTTCTTGCTTTCGCGCGAATTTTTCGTTTCGTGCAAGTTCAAAAAGCGACTCGGCAAGAGATAAAATTTTTGCCTCGGCAGTAGCCTTGCCCTCTGAGATTGGCTTTCTTTGAACTTTGTTTGTTAGGTTCGTAGTTAGCCACGAAGCGAAAGCGAAGTGGCGTTTCAACTTGTCCCTCGTCCCTTGTTTCATTTTTGACGGCACTCCGCTTCGCTCCGCGCCTTACTACAAACCAGCACTCAATTACGGCACTTTGCTTCGCTCCGTGCCTTACTACAAACCGGCAAACTTTTGAGTAAAGAACTAACTCAAAAATTCGGCGACGATGCTGTCAATCTCGCCCAACTCCGCTTGTAACCCTTGCCGAACGATTTGGCGCAACCTGCCGATGGGCTGCGAAAGGAACTTGGCATCGGCATTTGCCACCATATCGGCAACTTTTTCGTGACACCGCTTGCTCAACTCCGCCAACCTCAAATGTCGCTCGTCCTTTTTGCTAAAAAGCGGGATGGGTAGGATTTCAAAAGGTAACCGACAGATGTGCCTTTCGCCCCTGCCCTTTTTTGCTCCAAATGCGCCTTTGGGCTGGAACGGCTTGATGGCTTCGTCAACAATTGACGCATTGAGCACAGCACAAAGGTAATGGGCTTCGTCAGAATCCATTGTCTCAATAGGTCGTGTGCTGCGCAACAAATCCCTTCACTCGCAAATCATAAACTTGCCACTTGCTAACATCCCTTGCGTCCACGACACAAGAACAAAGGTGCGTCCCGCTGGTGTTGTAAAGCACTTTGAACACGCCCGTCGGATTTTGAGCAGTTAGTTTGCCTTGCCAGTTGAGATAATCCAGCAACTCTTCTTGCGATTTTCGGTGTTGCTTC
>JANXAS010000102.1 GCA_025062195.1 Armatimonadota bacterium | reverse complement strand
TGAGCCTATGGGCATTTTTCGGCTCAAATCGCAATTTTGCGGGCAAAACGAAATCTAAAATCGCTTTGCTTTTCGCCTCAAGTTCAGCATCAAAATCAACCCCATCGTCATGAGCCGTAATTTTGATGTTGACCGAAACATCTGGATGATGGTATGTCAGCAACAAATTTTTTGGAGCAATTTGCTTTGCTTGCATTGTTGCTGATCTGGCATTCAATTCCAAACCATCCCTAAACCTCACTCGCCAAAGCCCATCCTCACCACTGCTCAAAATTGAGCCTTTCTTTCCCGTTCGCATCAAAGAGACGATACTGCCATCTTTGGTGCTAAGGTTTAGCGTATAAGTTAGCCCTGAAAGTTGCCAAACTTCGCCCAAATATTTCACCTGCCAAGCAAGACCATGAGTTGTGAAAATCGTTAAAACGATAAACACAACGGCAGTGTGCATAAGTATTACCTCCCCTCCAACGAGTTTTCCAAGATGAGTTGTGCAATGTCAATAGCATGCTCAGGGAAAAGGCGAGCTACTGCCAAGCAACCCTCGTATGCCAAAATCAAGTCTTCTTGACACAGCGGAATTAATCGGTAGCAAAGTTCTTTTTTGCCTTTGTCGGCAAGAACATGAAGAAGGGTGGGCAGGTTTTCGCCTCGCATGAAAGGCAAACTCTCAACCAAAGAAACGGCTTTTTCGTAAAATCCAGTGTTAGCCAAAGCGATGGCTATCTCCCAAAGTTTTTTGACACGCTGTGCATGGTCAGGAATTTGCTTCGCTGTCCCAAGTGCCTCTTCAAAAACCTTTTCAGCCTCTTTGCGCTTGCCCTTTCCTTTGAACCAACGCTCCTCCCAGCAAAGCCCCTTAGCGACCTCTATCAGTGCCTCTACCCTCTTTGCAGTATTTTTGACTGCTCTTGCTATTGGCAATGAATGGTGAACACCGGCTAAGTGCACTAACAGGCTGTCTCGTTCCTCTTGACTAAGGTAGCCTGAATAGCGAATGGCTTCATCAACTTTGCTTAACTCTGTCATTTTGCCCAAAACATCACCGATTGCTTCCCAACGCTTGTGTTTATCACTGATTTCAAGGGCAACCTTTAATGCTTGGTCAAATCTACCGACATCAGATAAATTCCAGCTAACGAATTTAAGCGTCTCTGCTCGGACGGATTCATCCCTAATGCTTCTCGTTGTCCTTATAGCCTCATCAAAGGCTTTGTCTGCTTCCTTCGCCTTGCCCATGATTGCTAACCCTTTCGCTGCTGTTGCCAAAGCCCATTGTTTCGTGTTTGATTCAAATTTTTCTTTAAGCCTCAATGCTTTTGCCCTCAATTGCCGTGCCAAAGAAAGTGTTTCTGGTCGTTTTTGAGCGATGGCTATCTCAACTGCTCCCATCAGCCAACCAAGGTATTCCCACTCGTCAGTAATTTCTCTGGCTACTTGAAGGGCTTCCTGCCATTGCCCATTATGAGCAAGGATGTCGGCAATCCTTCCAAGCATTTCCGAACGAGTTTTAACATTCTTCTCAGCCCTTGCCATTTTCAGAACTTCTCTTACTACCTTCAAAACCTCCCTTGTTTCGGTCATGTATATCGCTATTCCTAACAGCGCTGACGCACGGGAATTTGGGTCCTTAATAGTTTCAGCAATCTTTAAGGCTTCCTTAAACCTACCCTTCCACGCCAATATTGCCGCTACTCTATCGGAAGCATACATGCGTCTTTCTTCTTGCTGAATTGCCTTAATGAGAAGAAAAGCATTGGCAAACTTGCCATCTTCTGCCAACCTCGTTGCCAAGAGAAACAAAATTTGTTCTCGTTCATCAATGTCTTTGATCCGTGTCAGCAGCGAAAGTGCTTCACGAATTTTGCCCGCTTTTGCCATTTCTTCGGCGACGCAAATCAATTCTTTCGGGATTTGCACCTTTTGCGCCAGATTTAGAGCATCCTGCACCTTCCCAATCTCTGCCTTTGCTCTTGCAACTTCTGCCAATGCTCGTGAGCGCAATGGCTCTGTTTTGACAAGTTGGGCAATTTCCTCCGCTTCTTTTAGCATTTTCTTTCTCACCATCTCTTTGGTCAGAAACTCCAACACCTCATCAGCCTTGTGTTGTGCCCTTTGAAATTCTTCCTCCAAGAAGGCTCGTTCAAAATATTGGAGTGCCGTTTGCGTATTGCCTCGCCCTGCAATTCTTATCCCTACATTCGCTAATGTCTCAACCCTGTCCGATGTTTTCTCCATTAACTTCACGATCTCCATCGCTTTTTCTGTCAAGCCGAGAGAAGCCATACGAATAGCGACTTCTTTCAGCCGATACCTATCTAAATCCTCAATGCCTCTTTTCACCGCTTCCATTGCCCTTTCAAAAGCAAGTGCAGCATCCAAACTTGCTTCTGTCTGAGCAAAAGCGATACGAAACAAATTATGCCAATGGGTTGCTTCTGCTAATAGTTTGTCAAAAATTTCATCGGCAACAAGGTGCTTTCCTTGCTTAATCGCTTCCTTAGCAATGTCAATGAGCACTTCAAAATACTCCCAACGACTTTGTTCGGCAAGTTTTTGAGCCTCGTCCAACTTCCCAAATTGCGCCAATGCTTTTGCAATAGTGACAGTTGCTTCACCTTTGAACCAATAACCCATTCCATGCTCAAATTCAGGTGCTTTCAAAATCTCCATTGCCCTTTCAAAGTTTTGCCTTTGAGATAAGGCTTTAATGATTTGACTCAACACCATTGCCCTTTCATCACGAGCGACTTTTTGAGCCAATTTCAGCGCTTCTTCTTCCCTTCCCAATTTCGCAAAGACAAAGGCAATCTCACTTAGCAACCTTGAATCAAGTCTTAGCCCTTTTGCTTCTTTCTTGATTTCTTCAAGGAGCGATGAAACATCCTTTCCTGTCTCAGCCATTGCGTGGGTAATTTTCGTCAAGACAAACAAATGCTCAGAAACATTGGGCAGTGTTTTAGCCATTTCAATGGCTTCTTCGGTGCGGTTCGCTTTAACGAGTGCATCGGCAATCTCGGCAAAGTTATGTCTTCGCAGCCATTCTCTTCTTTCTGTCTCCGCCAATTTCAAAGCATGGTTAAAAAAACCTCGTTTTGCCCACATACTTATGACTTGAGACTTGTCATACTCTTCCAGCATAACGGATGCAACGCTTACGATTTCGTCGTCAACTTCGCTTAAATCTCCCAAAAGAAACGATGCTACATCTCCTCGCCAACCTGTCATGGCTGGCCCAACTCTTTCGCCTTTCCATGCATCTTTTAACGCCTTCAACCCTGCCTTGGCAATTTCCATATCACCATGAATTTGGCACGCCCAAATTGTCAAAAGCAGCCAAAGACTGCCCATGATGTGGTTTTTCTCCAAGATGCTCAAAGCTCTTTCCATCGCTTGTTTTCTGTCGCCTCGCTTAAGGATTTCAACTGGTGATGATGCTCCCTTTGCACTTTGAATCAACCTTTGTGCCAATTCCACGGGGTCAACAGTGAGTAATCCTGCTTGTTCTAAAAGTCGTTGAGTCTCTTCTTTTCGCTGCATTCTTATGCCAAACCTTTCCGGATTAGTTTTGCCAAATTGCTTAATAAGAATACAAATGAAAAAGAACATGACAAAGCCAATTATTATCGCTTTTTTCCATTGCTTTGCCATAGCACTCACCTCGATTTCCAATTCGTTCAAAATGGGTAGGAGTTACGCATTTGAGTGTAGGGGCGGATGAAATCCGCCTGAACTATTGATTTTTTGTAAACACTCTTTATTTCAAATTTTGTTTGTGAATACTTTTTCACAAACATTCTATTGGCTTTAGCCCATAGTCCCTGACGAAACCTGTTAGCACCATTTCAGACGGCTTTAAAATTATCGCCAAATGAATTTTGCGCTAAGTTTGTTCGTCATCTTGTTCTTCATCAACTACTGGCTAAAGCCAGTGGCATTGGTAGCAGAGCAAAAACAAACTTTGTAGTAAAGGGCATTTGTAAATATTTTTGGGCAGACTGTCGCATGTTCCTGCGAAACAATACCAAATGCGTAAGCCCTAATGGAAATATTCATTTTGCTCCCTTCAATGGAATATGAAGGTCTTGGAGTAACTCCGGCGTTATCCTCTTTCCCAATAGGAAAAACTTGCGGTCAGGATACCACAACAAAATGCTGCCTTTGTGTATAGTCAGGCTGGAATACATTGAAAGGTCTGCCCTGCCTTTACCATAGCCTAATGAGATGCCATCGTTGTCCATGAAAAATTTCGGTTGAGAAAACCAAATGGGTTGCTGTGCACCTTGACGATATTCGCCCAAGGCGATATATACGGGACGACGATGATAGAGAGTATCAAATGGTCCAAATTTTTGGAAATGACCGTCATGATTGTGAAAGAGGATGATGTATTTCCCCTCCCCGATAGAATAGATTGGACAAGGGCTACATGGATGGAGCAAAGGTTTACCATTGTCTTGGTATCGGAGCACCTTGGGCTGGCTCCATGTGCGCCCTTTATCCTCGGAGACCGAATAGTATGGGCTACCACGAGCAGTTCGCATGACTGCAAACAACCTTCCATCGGGCAATTGGACAATGCTTGGTTCTTGAACGACGCTCACATCGGGATGACCAGGGAAGCCAACACGCAAAGCTTCATCATCACAAGCATACCAACTGATTTGTATGTCCTTGACCTCTGGGTCGTCATCCAAGTTCTCAAATCTCATGAACTCAACCACCGACTCGCATGCCGTCCAATGGTTGACTGGTGGCGGATGACGCACAGCGCTGCTGACCCAACGAGTGAAGCCAATAAAGTATTTTCCTTCGGAAAGGCGCTCTGGTTTTTGCCAAACGATCCAGTTTGCCGGGATGTTAGCGCTTGTGTGATCCCATTTGCTTCGGCGCATCGGAATGATCTGTTCTGATGACCATGTTTTACCGCCATCATCGCTATAAATCCCAGCCATTAGCCCTGTAGTATGAGTGAAGACATCATTGACACCAATGTGCTTACTATAGATGACATAAATTCGCCCACTTTTCGTCACCATTGGGAAGCCCCAGCTTGCCATATTACCCTTAGCTGGTGGAGTTGGACCTGCAATCACCTTTGGTGGTGTCCAAGTCATACCATCGTCGTGACTCTCTGAGAACACGATTCGTTGATCAGGATGACCTTCGTAAGTGCTTTGTGTCCAAATCGCTTTTAGCCTCTCGTCCGGACCTTCAAACACCATGAAGTGCTCATTGCCAGTGTCAAATGTAGAACCATCAATGCTGCGTGGAACATAAACCACAAAATCGGGCTTTGTGCGTTGAAGCTCTACATCAATGCTTTTTGCTATGGGCAAGCTTCCCACAGTTACCTCTACAGCAAAGATGCCAAAATAAACCATCCTTTCACTCCCCTGTGTTACAAAATGATGAATCGTATCACAGCTTATCAAGCCAGTTCACTTGCATTCCAGCTGTAAAGTTCGCAGTGAGCCACCAAGCTATAGCGAAAAGATGCTAAAATTTGGCGTCCCTTGCCCAAAAGTTCGTTTTTTCGCAGTAAGGCACGGAGCATAGCAAAGTGCCATCAATGTGAGTGCAAGTGCAAACTCAGGTAAAATGATAGCATCCCACATTGCACTAAGTTAACGCCACTTCGCTTCGTGGCTAACTACGAACCTAAACAAATTTTTGGCTCGGCGGTAGCCTCGCCCTCCCAATTTCGTGGCTAATGCGAACATTCCCGTAAAGGTAGTTCGTAGTAAGGCACGAAGCGTAGTGCCGTCAAAAATGGAACATGGGACATGGAACACGGGACATAGGACAATTTTTGACGCCACTTCGCTTTCGCTTCGTGGCTAACTACGAACTTAAACAAATTTTTGGCTCGGCGGTAGCCTCGCCCTCCGATTTTTCGTCGCAAATTTTTCGTCATTTCGTAGGGCAAGCCTACCAGCGTGCCAATTCTTCCGTCACGAATTTTTCGGTCAGGCAGTAGCACAACTCTCCAAGTTTATTCGTCACGATTCTTCGTTATTTCGTATGGCGAGCATGCTGGCTTGCCACTTTTTTCGTTTTGATTTTTTGGCAGGATATTAACCTTGCCCTCCGAATTTCAGTCGGGCAGTAGCTCGACCATCTGAATGTCAAACTACCAACATCCATGCCACGCATTCAAAATCTTCTTCGCTCACTTTGGAGGCAGCAGTTGGTTTTGCAGTTTCAAGGTGTGGATATTTTTCTGCAATTTCCCCCAACTTTTTCATGAATTGCTGTTGATTTAACCT
>JANXAS010000101.1 GCA_025062195.1 Armatimonadota bacterium | reverse complement strand
GAATTCGGCGCTCGTTTTGCTTCGTCAGCGACCACTGGCTGAAGCCAGTGGCATTGATGTGGTGCAAACTATCGGTTTGCGCTACACCAAAATCCATGCTACGGACTTCAGTCCGTAGTTGATGACGAATTTTCCTGAGCGCTGACTTCTGTCGGCGAAATCTTTGTTCCACTACTTTGTTGGTTAGGTTCACAGTTAGCCACGAAGCAAAAGCACAGTGGCGTTATCGGTGCAATGTGTGATGTTATCATTTACCTGCACTTCACACTCACTTTGCATTTTGCACTCCGCACTCACTTTGACGGCACTGTGCTTTGTTCCGTGCCTTACTACGAACTAACAAACTTTTGAGTGAAGAAAGTCGCTTCACCTTACCGACTCAATTTTGGCACGCCATTAGGCGTGCCCTGCGAATGAAAAACTTGTTCCATCGTCACCCAAATGAATTTAGCGCTCATTTGTTTCATCATCAACCAATAGCTGAAGCCAGTGGCATGGGTAACTTAGCACAGACAAACTTTTGAGTAAGAACGAAGGACGAATTTGTCCCTCATTGTTTTCGTCGTCAATGGTTGGCTAAAGCCAGTGGCACGGGTAAATGAGCATCAATAAACCTGTTAAGCAAAGGTTGGCGTTCATAACAGATATGCCCTTGGTGAGTGAGCGAACTGCAAGTGAGGTTCAGAAGTTTGTGGTAAGGTGCGAAACGAATGTAACGCTGTCAAAATGAATTCAGCACAGGTTGAAATGCTGCTTAGGTATCGTTTGCAGTGAGTTATAAGGTATGCATCATTTGGGATATTCGCACCATCGTCTCAACGGTAGCGAATGCGACCCATGCGTTTGAAGTGAGGGTAGTTTAAGAGTGAATGCATTTGAGGTCACTGTGATTGATTATGGTGTGGGTAACTTGATGAGCATTGTGAAGGCTTTTGAGGCGCTTGGCTGTAAGGTCAATCTTACGGATAACCAAAATGAGATTGCACACGCAAAGTGCCTCGTCCTACCCGGTGTTGGTGCATTTGGTGCAGGTATGTTAAAGCTTCGCAATAGAGGATTGGTGGAAGTAATCAAAGAGGCAGTAATGATGGGCACACCGACATTGGGTGTATGTCTTGGAATGCAATTGATGATGAGTTGGGGAGAGGAGCATGGCACACATGAAGGCTTAGGATTGGTAAGTGGGCGCGTTGTTCAGCTGCCGAAATTGACCAAGTTAAAGATACCACATATGGGATGGAACAAATTGAGCATAAGGGAGCGCTATCCGTTATTCATCGGCTTGCCCAATTGCCCAATGGTTTACTTTGTGCACTCATTTCATGTTATCGTTGATGACCCATCCTTGGTTACTGCTACAGCTTGGCATGGTATTGAGTTTGTCTCAGCCATATGGCGAAAGAACTTGTGCGGAACACAGTTTCATCCCGAGAAGAGTGGGCGCATAGGATTGGCTATACTCCGCAACTTCATTGAGTTTGCGATGGCGAGTGCAAAGTGAAACGGAAATGTTAGCCACATCGCTCACACAGCAATTAATTGAACAGGCTAAGGAACTTAAGTTTGACTTGGTTGGGATTGTCCTTCCAACCGATGCTCAGACATACAAGCATTTTAGTCAGTGGCTTGAACTGGGATACGCTGGCGAAATGGAATACATGGTGCGCACGAAACAGTTGCGCAAGAACCCAAAGGCAATAATGAAAGAGTGCAAGTCGGTAATAGTCGTCGGTGTAAGTTATGCCAATGCCTTCAATGATGAAGCACGATACGATAACAACTCCGATGAATTAGTTGGATGGGTGTCAGCGTATGCATGCAGAAGTGATTACCACGATGTAATCAGGGCGAGGTTAACTGAGTTGCGGGAGTGGATTAAGGGGAAGGTTAGTTGGGCAAAGTGTAAAGTGTGCGTTGACAGTTCTCCAATACTTGAGCGCGAGCTTGCGGTGAGGGCTGGCTTTGGATGGTTTGGGAAAAATACAAATGTCGTGAGCAAGCAATTTGGCTCTTATTTTTTCATTGGCGAGTTGTTGACGAATGTTGAGCTTGAGCCAACTGAAGCATTTGAACGGGACAGATGTGGTATATGCAATCGTTGCATTGAGGCATGCCCGACTGGTGCGCTCATTTCGCCCAAGTTGCTTGATGCGCGCCGCTGCATTTCCTACTTGACGATTGAGCACCGCAGCGCCATACAATTTGAATTGCGTGAGCGTATCGGCAGGTGGATTTTCGGGTGCGACATATGCCAACAAGTTTGTCCATGGAATAACAAAGCGAAGGTTGGAGCAACGGTTGAACAGTGGAAGACTCGCTATGAGATGTTTAGACAAAACCTGCTTGAGTTGCTCTCGCTCTCGGAGGATAACTTTAAGAGGCGTTTTTCAGGCACACCGATTGCACGCATCGGTAGGAAGCGCTTTCTGAGAAATGTTGTTGTGGCGCTCGGAAACACAATGGACGAGAGAGCAATTGAGCCACTCGCAAGATTGCTGTGCAGCAACGAAGATTCACTTGTGCGTTCGCATGCAGCATGGGCACTCGGTAGGATTGGCAACAGAATGGCTCGGACAGCGCTTGAACGGTTTTGGAAGCAAGAGTGTGACGAATGTGTGAGAAGTGAGATTGAAAACGCTCTTCAGCGAATGCAGTAAAGTAACCTCTGGGAGCGCAACTGAGAGACCGAAAGGGCTCAAGGGGGAAAGAAAATATGGCGGTAACAAGAAAGTCATTTGACATGCAGTTGAAGAAGATGCAAGAGAAGGTCTCGGTGATGGGCTACTTTGTAGCGGACATGCTTACCGAGGCGCTCAACGCTGTCCTTACCAAGGATTTGAAACTCGCAGAGAGAGTCATCGCTATGGATGATACGGTTGATGAGATGGATTTGGAGATTGAGAACATGTGCTTGCAAATGCTTGCAAGACAACAACCGTTGGGGAGTGACCTACGCCTAATAGCAGCAACATTCAAAGTGATAAGTGACATTGAGCGAATCGGGGACTACGCCGAAGATATAGCGAAGATAACACCTGTCATGGTTGGAAAGGATGTGGATGAGTTACTAAAAAGCATACCAAAGCTTGGTGAGATGGCTGTGAGCATGATAAGAAACGCTGTTACTGCTTTCATAAATGCGGATGTAGAACTTGCACACCAAGTTTGTAAGGATGATGCGCCCACTGACAGGCTCTTTCGCCAGATATTGGCGTCTACGGTAGAGCACATTAAATCTAATCCGCAAGATGCTGAAGTAGGGGTTTATACAGTGTTGCTTGCACGCAGGCTTGAGAGAACAGCAGACCACGCAACCAATATAGCAGAACGAGTCCATTATCTTGTGACTGGGAAGCTTGTCCAACTCGCAAGGTTCTATCGTGAGTTCTAATACCGATAGAAGTTACATAGTTGAATGTAGGGGTAGCTTTTATGCTGCCCACATCGTTCGTCATAATAAATTTCATGAAGGGCAGGTGGATTATGGCTAAAATGTGGATGCTTTGTCCACATGCTTGGTTGCCTGCAATAAGTTAGGTTGTATACTATAATGACTGTTCTGAGGGGTAATTTTACCTTTTCAGAAAGAGGCGGCAATTTGAGTTACCTTTATCGTGCTCAGGTTCAATGCCAAAAATGCTTAGCGTTCTGCTTTCAACACCTCCTTCAGTTGCTCCCCCAACTTCTTAAATATCCCAATGATTCTTCCCTGCTTCCCGTTGCGTATCGTGGATTTTGTATGATTTTGCCTTTTATCAGAAAACTTCCTGCGCCTAAAACCTTGTTCAACTTTGTTTGGTTTAACTTGAACACAATGAAAATGCTTTGTAAAAATTTAGAACACTAAACTTGTTCAAACGTGCAATGGCTGAATTATCATGCGAGAATTTTATTCTTACATAACCTATTATCACCAATCCATCCAATAAACCGTCATATCCTTCGGGAAACCTTCAACTTCAATTTCATACGCCTCTCCTTCATTCTCTTCTATCTTCGTCAGCTTCAGAACTGGTCCAAAACCATCGTCACTTATAGTGGCTATGCTTCTCATTAAATATGACACAGCAAATGAAATAGGTTCACCAAAGAAAACACAGTGTAGCGTCTCTTTATCTAAGTTAAATAACCAAAGCGTTACGGTCTCTCTTACTGGTTCTAAAAATTCTGTAGAAATGAGAAGTTCCTTCTCGCTTAACCACCCTAAAACAGAATATTGGTAATCTTCATATATATGTTTAAACCTCTTATCTCTTTGTTGACATAGTGTAGGAATTGGACGAACAATGCCCTTTTCAGGAGATGCTATATACACCCGACGCTTATAAGCTTTATTATCTATCACCTCAAAAGCAATCCATTTGCCATCTGGTGACCATTTAGGATTTATTTCCCATAACTCGTCAGGTAAATTAGTTAGCCGGGAAATTGGAAGCCAATCATGATTTTTAATCGTTTCTCCTGGAGGTTCAACCCACTTTACAAGATATATCTTGGAATAAGTCCGTCCGTAATTAAGCTTAGGAACGGGGCGAAAAGCTTCAAAAGCATGCATACGATGGTCTGGAGACATTGCAGGTGAGCCAAGCCATAAATCATCTGGCAGCTTGGCATGCGGAAATGTAATTCCATATACAGCGGGAATACCTCCAGGTTCATATAAGCCTCTATCAGTCCATATTTCCCATGGTTTTTTCCATATGGTCATGAAACCTAAGCCCTCCCTTCCGGCTCTCTCAGTGAATCTTCCTGCTCCAATCAAAATTGTATTGTCATCTGGTCCCCAACCATAAACAGGGAAACCACCCATTGTCCCATACTGGAGAACACAAACTCCATTTCTATCTACTACCCCAATTCGCCCCTTCCATTCAAAAAGGACATAGTGGCGTTTGGGACTCCATCGGGGACGAGAACCATGAGGAATAATTAAATCTACTTTTGCCTTGACTGGTTTCTCATCATCGTTATCTTGATTTGATGGCTCTATCAACCGAACAGCATAAATACCTCTTTGTCCATTGGGAGGTTCTGCTTCTATCAAGATGTCAAATGGACTAAGACGCCAGTTAAATTTCTTTATAATCACACCGTTTTCAACAGTCAGGTTGTCTTTACCCAGTTTGTCTTTACTCAGTTTGTCTTTACCCCAAACGAGACGAAGGACAGCGCTTGCCATAAAGATGACAAAACAGGCAAGTAAAAGGAATTTTAGCCAATACCTCATAACAATCACCCCCTAATGATGTTTGATGTTTATTGAGAGGATTATTCCAACCATTTATCATGAAACCTACCTAAACCTATTCTTTGCCGAATTTTGAAGACTTCCTCCACAGAGTGCCATGCACTCAAAGGAATTGAATATTTTTTAAAAAGCCATATATAAACTGTTTTACCATTATCTATCTTATTAAGATAATGTTGACCAAAGGGTTGCATTACGCATCTAAGGTTAATGTCCTTACAATGCTCGTGATACTCGACCGAGAGTGCATAAGACATTCCACGAATAATAGTATTTGCTACCGCCCATTCCTTATAGTCATTCGGTACGCCTATTTTCCATAGATTGTCTGCAGCCCCAATTACTGCATCAACATTAACGAGAACTTCGCCAAGGGTCGCACCTCTGGGAATCTTGGTGGCCGTCGCATATTTATACCCTGCAATTGCAATGTCCTCTGTCCCCTTTGGAAGGTCTTCTAAATATATATGAATCCCTTTTGCTCCAACTTTAATCTCCTTTTTACTTTCAACAAAGTTCCATTCAATTTTTACCTTAATCTTATTAAAAGCCTTATTAACTTTTCCCGCAAATGCTTTTCTGAAGATTTCTATTTCTTTTCCTTTTATATAAGGGATTAATTTCCTAAAAATGTTAGGTCCGACCCACACATAAAGTTTTGGTTCAACATTAGCATTCAACTCCAAAACTGGCTTTTTTTCATGCCCTTTGTATTCGTCAAAGTGGTTGTCCATCAAGCAAACTACAAATCTATAAATCCCCAAGTTCTTCATCACACTCACTGGAACTTTGACTACCAATCCGTGTTCTATACCTTCCTCAATTGCCCTCAATCCATCGTTGCTACCATGTATTTCGCAATACAATTCTTCAATCCTTTTCTCCCATACCATCTTCAAATCAGGGTCAAACAACTTCATTACTCCATAGCTTGCACTTCTCCCCTTCTTGTCATGCAACTCATAAAACCTAACAAAGTAAATGTGATTGTCATCACTTTCATCCTCTGGAGTATTATTATCGTCCACTCCACGATACTCCGCTTTCATCCTTGGTTTCCCTTCCTTGTCTGCGCTCCTTTCTACACTCATGTAATCACTCGTCCCACCAAATTGAATGCAGCAGGAAACGATATTATACCAATTGTGGCTTCA
>JANXAS010000100.1 GCA_025062195.1 Armatimonadota bacterium | reverse complement strand
CGGCATTTGTGAGCGCTCCGTCGCCAAGCAACTCCCACGCATATGCAAATGCGAGCCTTGCCGGCTTCCGTATAGCGCTCTCTCCACCAGCAAGCGGCATCGGTCGCAAATGACCCAAGCGCTTGAAGCCGCCAGTTTCGCATAGCAACAATTCTCCGCCCCAAATCGTCCCGTCAGCTCCATAACCCGTGCCGTCAAAAGCTACTCCGATGACTGGTTCGTAAATACCATGTTCAACCATGCAACTCAACACATGCGCATAATGATGCTGCACTGGGAAACGAACCTCGCATAATTCGCCAGCAAATTTGGTTGTGTGATACCCCGGATGCATATCATGGGCGACAATTGCTGGCTCAATACCAAGCAGGTTGCAAAAATGATTTAATGTGCGCCTCATGTGATCTCTGGTATCCAAATTCTCAACATCGCCAATGTGCTGGCTTAAAACAGCCCAGTCATCCTGTGCCACGCACACCGTATTCTTCAAATCGGCGCCGATAGAGATGGCTGGGACAGGAAGGCGTCTTGGGAGTTCAAATGAAAACGGAACATAGCCCCTTGCGCGCCTTAACAAAGTGCCATATCCACACATCGGGCGGATGACCGAGTCATCGCACGGTATGTGTATGTCCCTGTCATGTAGCAGGAAGAAATCGGCTATGCCTGCGAGCTTTCTAAGAGCCTCGTCGTTGGAGAAGCATATAGGTTCGTCCGAGACATTTCCGCTGGTCATTATGAGGGCACCCGGAGAATGGCGCATAAGTATGGCATGCAACGGAGTATATGGCAGCATAACACCCTGGTAAAGGTTTTTGGGTGCAACCTCATTTGCGATCCCACTTTCGTCCCTCTCACGCAACAGCACAATCGGGCTTTGCTGTGATTTGAGCAACTTTAATTCCCAGTCCTCGTATTGCACCACAAGCTTGAGTTCATCTTCATTACGGCACATTATTGCAAATGGCTTTGCCTGACGGCGCTTCCTTGAACGCAGCATTTTCACAGCCGTTGAATTTCGCGCATCGCACGCTATGTGGAAACCACCCAACCCTTTTATTGCAACGATGCAGCCACGAGAAAGCAATTCGCCAGCAAGTCGGATAGCACTCTGCGTTTCGGAGCAAACTATATTGCCATAGGCATCCGTGAGCCATACCCTTGGACCACATGATGGACATGCATTTGGCTGCGCATGAAAGCGCCTGTTTGATGGATCGTTATATTCGTCCTCACACAGCTTGCACATCTTAAAACGAGCCATGGTTGTGTTTGGTCGGTCGTATGGTAGGCGAACAATTATTGTGAACCTCGGCCCGCAGTTAGTGCAATTGGTGAATGGGTATGAATTCCTTCGGTCGGTTATGTCATTAACCTCACGCATACATTCGGCGCAGGTTGCAACATCCGGCGGCATGACGGGGCGCGGAGCAGATGCACCATCGCTTGCCACTATCCTAAACTCATTATCGCCGAGCGGCTCAACTTCTTCAATCTCAATTGAAGAAATGCGGGAGAGAGGCGGCGCTTCAACTTTCAGACGCTCGGCGAATATTCGCAATGCCTCCCCATCACCCTCGGCTTCAATCTCAACGGCTCCCAAGACATTCTTCACATATCCGCACAACCCCATCTCTGTTGCCAACCTGAACACAAATGGACGAAACCCAACACCCTGAACAGTGCCTCTCACTGTTATGCGAATGCGCCTATGCATCCACTTCACCCCGATGGTGAACAGCTGAAAGGCTGAATTTGACGAGGCTTATACTTCTCCCAAAAATCAAGGTAACATCTAACCCCTGTAGCGTCGTGGCTTATCCACGACGGTCTTTTAACCCCAGTCGCCCATAATGGGCGACACCACAAAGTGAGGGTTTTCATCGTTTCATGTTGCACATCATTCAAACGGCAATATGGGATTACAGCTCGACCCGTTGGAGCACATCCTTATGCCACTCAAGTAGCAGCGAAAGCCATTCATCAAGTCCATAGCCAGTTAACGCTGATAATTTGACCACGCGTGCGTTTGGGTTGAGGGAATGAATGTAGCCCTCCGCAAGCTCAACATTAAAGCGCACATGTTCAAGCAAATCAACTTTTGTTATAAGGACAGCGTCGGCTGTTCGGAAGGCATGGGGATACTTCAAAACCTTATCCTCGCCTTCCGGCACTGATAAAAGTGTCACCCTAAAATGTTCGCCAAGTCTGAACTCAGCCGGACAAACAAGGTTGCCCACATTCTCAATGAACACCACGCTTAAGTTTTCAATGGGCAATCTATGCATAGCTTGTTCAACCATCGCGGCTTCAAGATGACATTCGCCACCAGTCACTATCTGCACGGCGGGCACACCATATGCCGACAGGCGCTCATAATCCCTCTCGGTCGCTACATCACCAAGTATTGCGCCTACGCGCAGCTTATCGCTTAAAGCTTTTACAGTGGCTTCAAGGAGCGTCGTCTTGCCTGAGCCAGGCGAGGAGAGCATGTTTATGAGCAAAACACCGGCATCAGTGAGGCGTTCCCTTAGGCGCTCCGCAATCAACTCGTTAGCCTGCAATAAGCGCTCAAGCATCAACACTTGCTTCCATTGCCCCTCAGCATTAGCCATCGTTTCTTCACCCTACTTTCAACTCAACTTGCTCAACGATGACTTCTCCTCCGGAAACGACTTTACCACCAACGCTGCCGCACAAGCAGCACTTGGAAAACAACCCTTCAGCCTCAAACTCGTTGCCGCAATTCCAACACGAGAGCTTGATTGGCTCAACTTCAATTTCAAGTTCAGCATCTTCCGCAAGCGTTCCAAGCTTTGCGACATTAAATGCCTCACTTAGGAATTCGGGCACAATGGTTGTCGCCAGACCGACGCGAACTTTTATGCGTATAATGCTTTTTGCCCCCATCTCGTTTGCCTTACGCTCAACCACTTTAACTAATTGCATTGCCAGGCTAAATTCGTGCAAGGGCAAAATCACCACACATCTCAAGGCGATCTGTTCAGCGCCGTATAGGGGCGCGCAACACTGTTGCCAACAGCTTTCGGGTGTTATTTGGTTAGCTTGTAGCTAAGGTTTAGACGTGTTTGCTGACAATTTGAGGTTATCCTATCTCAGGTAGCATGAGCTCCGTTTAAATCACGAAACGACAAAAGCTGTTGCCATGCAGCGTCCTCCCTTGTGGGCGAAGAAATTTAGAACGACCATTGGCAACAAACCCCAACGCTGTGTTGGATGCGCCTCAATTTTTGAGAACGCCATTATCATTGCTTTGCGAGAGAATGTTGCTGCGGCTGTATGAGGGCAAAATCATCAATGTTGAAGTAAGCACCAAATGAGTTACCACCGATGCCTGCAAGCAAATACGCATTGCTGCTCTGGTTGACAAAGCCAATGCCGTGAACGATTAAGGAATCTCTGCGCCCCAATTTTGATGCGAGTGCCTCTGCGAGGTTGAACTCGGCTATATGCCATTTGCCGTCGGCAACAACCCCCGGTATGCTGCCAAGCAGGCGCACATCATTTTTCCCTATAGCATTGCCGGAGAAGTTGATGAAGAATGTTTGCCCATGAGCGCGCACGACCATGTCCACCTTCACATCCGGTTGCAACTTATACGCAAATCGCATCAGCGGTGCTTTGACGGCATCAAACTCCCTATTGATTAACATCACTTCAAATCTTCCGCCCGGGAGCGCATTCATTATTTTCAGGCTGCGTTTGCCGCTAAGGGATGTTGAAGTGTCAAGCGCAACCGCCACGATATTATCCCTATCCTGCTTAACGGCTATTGGTGGCAGGTCACTTTCAAAGTCAAATTTGGCGGGCACTTGAAATTGCTTCCCGCTATCAACCGCTGATAGCATCTTTTCCATGCCCCTCAATGCTCTTGCAACTGACCAAACCAGCTCATCAATTGGCTTTGATGGCACTCGTCGCTCATACCATATGCGCGCTCTCGCAACTGAGATGCCTTTGTTAACTGTCCATATGGCGATCCGTCCGGAGTCAATCGGTTTATCATCAACGGCTTCAAGGATAAGGACATCGTCAACGAACATGCGCAGCTTATTGCCGCGCTTTTCGGCTCGCAGATACCACCAATATCGGTGGTAATGTTGCATCGGCTTTGTTAGCTTGCCAATCTCATCCGTTCTCTCCGCGAGAATCCTCGTCCCCTTGAGGATGCGCGAACAAGAATTGCCCCACCCAGCAAAGATGAAATTATATCCGCTGCCCAAATTTAGCCCATCAACGCAAATGCTTATGTTTAAGTCACCAGGATAGTTGTAACCACCTTCATGCATCCTGATGCTTACATAAACTTCCAAGGTTATGTCACCGCCGAAAGATTGCTTCGTTATGAGCATGGGTGACTGTGAATCCTTCCCACCAAAGAACGACCACTCGGGGCTGCATGTCCACCGCTCTGTGACTTCCCAAGAACCCTTTGCAGCCCACCAATCTACTGGCGCACCTGAGAAGGTGTAGTCAAGCATGTGATTTGAGGCGACCTGCAACGCATTAAAGTCAATGACACCTCTAATCGGGGAGACACCGACCTTGCGTCCGTTTAGCGGCTCGGAGTCAATGAATGTTAGGAGTGGCTTGTCATCGTATTTGACGAGAACAAGTTTCCCATCACGGCACAACTCAACGCTTGTTGATTCATCACGCTCGCGGCGCACCGTTCCCTTAGCCACACTTTTGCCGCAACGCTGCAGCTCAAACGAGACAAGCTCCTCACCGCTGCCATCAACAACGAGCTTATAACCGCTGTTTAAATCTTGACCATCACCGCATAGGATAAGAGACAGAGCATCCCTGAACTGCCTCTCGGAGGGCAGGCGTAATCTAAGGGATGACAACCCGAAGAAATCACCGCGGTGCCAAAATGTGCCGCCAAATTGGCGCCATGCCCCAGCCGATGATGCCCAATCAACCATCGTTGATTCTCGTGTGAACTGAGGCGCCACATTGGGTATAACGAGGTGTTGGCGCTCACCAAAGCGAACATCTATATGCCTAAACGCTGCCGATGAATCGCCCTCGTGGAAAAGAGCGATCTTACCGGATGAGTGAGTTGTGTCAAACACCTTGAACAACTCTACGCCATCAAGGCTGACTTCTAAAACACCGTCACTCGCTTTAAAACTTAGCTTGTGCCACTGTCCGGCTTTTATATTGCACGGTGTTTCAGCAAGGATAGTTGAAGCACCATTCATTATGCGCACAAGTTGGCACTTGCCTCTGTATGTAACTTTTGCCTGTTGCGGTGCGACTCTCGCAAGATAAGTGTTTCCCACATCCTTAAAGTGCGTGCCTATGCCAACAGCACTGCCCCTCGTCATGAATGTGACTTCAAGCGAGTAATCCTCCCACACCTCTGAGCCGGTGACAAGCCAATTTGGCGTGGATGTCTCGCCCCTGCGGTTGCTTGCAATAAGTGTGCCTGACACAACCGACCAGTCACCGCCAATCGCCCTCCATCGCCCAAGCAACGGCTCGTTAAATTCCTCTTTAAACTCTTCAAAGCTTTCCACATACACATCGTCAAATTGCGCTATCATCCTGCCATCAGCGTATAGCCCAACTTTGCCCATGCCAAACAAATTGCAACGGACGCTCAAGCCCTGTTTCCCATCAATGAAGGTTGTTATACGCTCATCACCGGCGTGCACTTCAATTTGATACCATTGCATTGGCACGAATCCGCCATCACGCTCGGCAAGCACTCTTTGCTTACCTTCTTCAACAGCAATGAGCTGCTGCTTTCCACCCTCTATAGCGTTGGTCCATCGGAAGAGCAAATAGTTAGTTCCATCCCTCGCGTAGACGATTAAACCGACAGAGCCATCATCGGAACGAGGGCGCACCGCAGCTTTAAAAGCGTAGCTGTCCCAAAACCAATATCCGGTTAGAGCTATAGCGTTGCTGGTTGATATCCCTTGCATGCTGAATGGGTTTGCGCTAAGGCGAGGGTCAAACTTTGAGCTGTCGGCACCAACCGGAATCCAAGTCCCGGAGATTTTCTCCCAATGTTGCACATCCTCAGCGCCGCGCATGAAATCATCGGCAAACAGAATGGCTTCCGTCGGTTGATACCTCACCTCAAGTATTTTGACCCCTCCAGTTGCCGAATAAACGATTCGCCCAGACTTGAACTCGCCATCATAGCGCACGAACAATAGACTGCCGTTGTGTATGACTTTTATCTTCCCATAGCGATATCGCGCTATTAGTTCGTTCTGCAACTCGCTGCCAATGTGAATGCTTGAGTAGCTGACTCCGAGCACCTGCACAGCCTTCCCTGAGAGCTTGATCAAACTTATGTGGCATCTTGAGCGGGCAGGATCGGCACTAAGGTTAACTTCGTATCCACCCGCTTTATCTCTGCAGAATGAAATACCGAGCCTCGCCGGAACAGCAGCTGGCAACTGATATTTGATTACAACGGCGAATTCACGCTCGC